>VBQC01000334.1 GCA_005887825.1 Verrucomicrobiota bacterium
GAAGACAGTCATTTTTTCACTAGCGATGACCTTAGCGAACTCTAGCAGAAATGCCGTTTTGCCCCTAGGAAAGCTCCGTTCTATCCGTTGAACTACGGGAACAAGGACACTTGCGATCCATTCGACTCGCTTCGCTCGCTCAGGACAAGTTTTTAGATTTTCGATTCCCGATTGCAAATTGTGCAGACGCGTTAGTTAAGTGATCGGTCCTGAATTAGAACAGGGACCCAAGTTACGCGCACAGTGGTAGGTATTATCATTGCTGACCACTTGCCGGGTGTGAAAACCCATCGGCTAAATGCCCATGTGCTGGCTCTGTCCAGAACCGCCGAACCTGACGATTTGACTATTGTAATTCGGCTCACTCGACCGGTTTTCAAATCAATATCGAGCCGATACAAACCGTCACCGCGATGGTTGCGCGACCAATTGGCCGGGTCACTCGAGTGCGCCCGTAAGGGGTATCGCGGGGCACACGCCCAAATTACGTCACGCGCACACAACCCGTTCGGTTGGCGTTTGCCATGAGCATCTATGGCGTAGCCGTTGTCGATGGGCATGGCAATGTAGGGCACTGCTTCACTGGCTCTGGCCGCGAAAGCGATCAATGTGATCGCGATCGTTGTCGTGAGTGTCTTCATCGAGTTTTCTTTCTTGTTGATTGGCACGCCACCTCGAAGCGGAGCGCAGCGGCAGAACAATTGAATGCAAGTTGTAGCGCCAGCGAATACGCCAAACAAGGACGGATTCAATACAGCGGTGCGCGCAAGGCTGATGACCTGAGCGAATTCCTGCAAAGTGGCGCTGCCGATCCATTCGACTCGCTTCGCTCGCTCAGGACAAGTTTTTAGATTTTCGACTGCCAATTGCAAACAGCGGCCAGCGTTTGGGGTATGTTTCTTCCGTGCCGATCTGACGGACGGCCACTGGAGCGGAGGTCACTGTCCGAAATGCACCGAAGCAAATCGCTGAAAACCAGTTCGTAGAAGAGCACGTTCTCTCACCCACAACACCAAGCGGGTTTAGTTTCAAAGCTGGGTTAAAATTCGTTCCAACGATCGCTTCCGGCTAATTGCCCGTGACGGTGTGGCGTGCCAGATCCACTGTGACCATGTCGATGCGGGATTGGGGCAATCGACCGGCGTTGACCAGATGAAATCCGATGGCCAATTTTTGTTTATCAACAGTAATCCGTAGATAGCCATAATTCATATCGTCGTAGTGTTTCAGGATGAGGCCGGTTGAAGTCACGGCTGGCTTACTTTCGAGATAATGAACGTCAGCTCCGAAGTACGGTTCCCTTGGGGGCTGCCCGGCCCTACCTGTGACCATGCGATTCACGTTGTGACCTCCATCGCCACATACGATGAACGGCACTTCATACTGCTGGTTACGAAAACGAATGCGTCGCGCAAACCGCTGATAATTGTGCGCGTGTCCGGACAAAAAGACATGTGGATAGACACCTGCGTCCAAGCAGATACTATCGATCTCGCGCAGCATGGCCGGACTGCCGCCATGATTGCCCCCGGCGCCACCGGATTTTTTCGGGGGCGCATAGCTGAAAGGCGGATGGTGCATGGCTAGAATCACCGACCCGGGATACTTTTGTTTCTTGATGAGATTTAGCTGTGCTTCAAGAAACGTCAGTTGAACGTCTGGCACAGTGGGCCACTTCCCCTTCTGGCTGGAGATAACTCCGGGATCCTCCAACGCATTGCTAAAGAGACCAATAATCCGCACAAAGGGAGCATCCAATGTGAAATAAACGCCGGGTTGGGTCATCGCTGTGCGATGCAATGATGCCGCCTCTGGCGTAATTACAGGCTCGGTTGCGCAAAAGTTACGCTCGAAAATTTCCAAGGGTGTTGCGTCCGCTGGTGTGTTTGGCACGATGAAAGAATCGTGGTTCCCTGGTATTGCAAAAATCGGTGCAGGATAATTTCGGAAAGGATCGTAAAACTGATCGTAGTAATATCGCGATTCACCGAAGTCGTAGACGACGTCGCCAAGTTGAAACAGAAACACAGGACGGTTGGCTTCGTCTGCCGTGCGACAATCACTGCTTAATTGATCGCAAACCCGCACTTCATTTGCATACTTGCCTTCATTCGAGGCGCCAGTATCCCCAGCGGCGTGAAAAACAATCTTTTCCGCGGACTGAATATTCTTAATGATCTCTGGTCCATGCGCTCCCCAAACATCCTGCAAGGCAACCATTCCATCAGGTGGAAGCCGAGAAGGACCGAAGCTGACCACATCCTTGGTCAAAAGTTTTTGGATTTCTTTGTACAACTGGGAGTCCGAGGGATGCGCGGTCTTAAATCGGGTTGGGTCCGGACTGACACTTCCCTCATTGAAAATCGGTTGAGGAAGAGCGGTTAATGTATTTCGCGGCATTGGTTGTTACCTCCTTGTGTTAAGTAATTTCTACTTCTCTCAGTGGTTGACCCAGCGATTGCAGGTCTGAAAGAGGGGGAGAAACGCCGAGAGACCTTTCCTTGCCCTTATCCCCCGGATTCAGATCGTAACACAAGCGTTTGTAGGGAAATTTGCGGATTTGTCTATTCAGGCGGCACCTAATTTTCATGTAGGGTCTTACCTGACTCGCCGTGCAAACATTTTCTCTGCTGGCGATTGGGTAGTATCGGGCTGTTATGCTTCGCCCTGCGCTCTTAAGAGTAAGTTGTGAATCCTCTCATTCGATTATGACGAGTTTGGTCGTGGCCAGGTCAGGGCAAGATAAATCTCCCATTTAACACAGAAATTGGCTCTTTCTGACGCTTTCCACTGGTTCCGCAGTTCGGTCGGGATAATTTGGTGTGGGTCGCGGGACCACTGATATGTCCGCTCAGGTTAAAAAAGAGATTCAGTTTGAGATCGCGCATGTCTTGTTCGCCGACATTGTCGGCTATTCGAAGCTTTCTATTAACGACCAGCACGCAGCGGTTGAGGAGCTAAACCAGATTGTTCGCGCGTCCGAGCAATTTCAACGAGCCGAAGCCGCGAACCGCTTGCTTAAAATCCCGACCGGCGACGGGATGGCGCTGGTATTTTATACGAACCCAGAGGAGCCTGTGCAATGCGCAGTGGAGATCAGCCGTGCGCTCAGGGAACATCCTCGCCTGCAACTTCGGATGGGAATCCACAGCGGACCGGTAAGCGGCGTGGTCGATGTAAATGAAAGGGTCAATCTGGCGGGCGCTGGAATCAACATGGCGCAGCGGG
>VBQC01000335.1 GCA_005887825.1 Verrucomicrobiota bacterium
CGCAATCAATTGATATACCCCGGCCTTGAATTTGCGCGTGCTCTCCGGGCCGAAGCTGAGAAAATAGCCCAGAATTGCGCCGAAAATCAGCAGCGCGATGATGTTTGTGCGACTCATGGCGCTTGCGGCTTGCAGATTGCGGATTGCGGATTGTGCAATCCGCCGCGGCTAATCGCTGCTTTCAATCCGCAATCGAAAATCCGCAATCCACAATTGATATTACCGCCACTGGCGATCGGCCGAGGCCACTTGACGCAAGAATTTAAGTTCATTGAGGCATTTGCCAGTCCCCTCGGCCACCGCGCTAAGTGGATCTTCAGCAACATGGACAGGCAAACCTGTTTCCTCGCTCAAAAGCTTATCAAAGCCCCGCAGCAATGCGCCTCCGCCTGCCAGCACGAGCCCACGATCAACGAGATCCGCCGAAAGCTCCGGCGGACAGCGCTCCAGCGTGATGCGAACGGAATCGACGATCGTCGAGATCGGCTCAAGCAATGCTTCACGCACTTCCTGTGACGTGATCATGAGTGTCTTGGGCAAGCCCGCGACAAGGTCACGGCCTTTGACTTCCACGCTCGTCTCCTTTTCGCTCGGATAAGCCGAGCCGATTTTAATTTTGATCTCCTCCGCTGTCCGCTCGCCCACCATCAAATTGTAAGCGCGTTTCATATACTGCACGATCGCTTCATCGAGCTCATCACCGGCAACCCGCACGCTGCGGCTGAATACAATTCCGGAAAGTGAAATGAGGGCGACCTCTGTCGTGCCACCGCCAATATCAATGATCATGTTGCCAGCGGGATCCTGCACTGGGAGCCCCACACCGATTGCTGCCGCCATCGGTTCCTCGATTAAATAAACTTCTCGCGCGCCAGCATGCGTAGCCGATTCGCGCACCGCGCGTTTTTCCACTTCGGTAATCCCGGATGGAACTGCGATGACAACGCGCGGTCTCGCACGCACCCGGCGATTGTGCACTTTTGTAATGAAATGTCGCAGCATTGCCTCCGTCACTTCGAAGTCGGCAATGACGCCGTCTTTTAGCGGGCGCACCGCAACGATGTTTGCAGGCGTGCGGCCGAGCATCCGCTTCGCTTCGTCACCGACTGCCAGCACTTTGTTCGTCCCGGCCTGCACCGCTACAACTGAAGGCTCGCGCAAAACGATCCCCTGATCTTTTACGTAAACAAGTGTGTTAGCGGTGCCGAGATCGATCCCGATATCACTGGATAGCCAGCCGAAGAGTCCGTTGAACATGAATTATTTATTAGAAGCACTTTCCAGTCCGATGAAAGCGCGTCCACATTGTCGATCTTCGCAGGACCTCCCCGCGAGCGCGATTCGACCGGCTGAATCGCACGTAACATGAAACGCCGCGTCACGGCGTCAAGGGAAAGGTTAAACGTTACTTGGTACAAAAGTTACAACGTCGAAAATCAAACGGCCCAACCCTTGTAACCTTTGTAACCCTTGTAACCTTGTAACATGCAGCAAATCATCGTTGCACCGTCCATTCTTGCCGCTGATTTTTTACGACTGGCCGATGAAGTTCATCGCGTCGAGGAGGCCGGGGCGGATTGGATCCACTGCGACATCATGGATGGACATTTCGTCGATAACATTTCCTTCGGGCCGGATATCGTCGGTCTCGTGCGCAAAGAAACAAATCTGCCGCTCGATGTTCACTTGATGATCCGGCGTCCGGATCACTATGCGCCCCGCTTTGTCAAGGCGGGCGCCAATTCAATTACGGTTCATGTCGAGCGAGAAGCAGACCATGACGTCGGAAAAACTTTGAGCGTAATTCGAGACGCGGGATGCCGCCCTGGCCTCTCATTAAATCCCGCAACACCTTTCGAATCGGTGGAGCCGTTCCTTGACACCATCGACATCTTGCTTGTCATGACCGTTCACCCTGGTTTTGGCGGTCAATCATTCCGGCCCGAAATGATGGAAAAAGTGCAGCGCGCAGAGGAATGGAACGAGTCACGTGCGCGGAAAATCGACATCGCAGTAGATGGCGGTATCAATCCCGAGACGGCGCGATTATCAATCCAAAACGGCGCAAACGTTCTTGTCGCAGGCACCTCCATTTTTCACGCGAAAGACTACGCGAAAGCGATTCGCGAATTGCGCGGCATTAGGTAGCGCCGCGTTTCCCTATGCCGCCGCGACCGGCTCGGCTTCTTCGGTCGTTTCGGCCATCACTTCGTCAGTTTGCGTAACCCGCACCACTTCTTCGATGGTCGTTTTGCCTTGCGCGACGCGCCGCCAGCCGTCCTGTCGCAACGTTTCCATGCCTTCGGCGATGGCGCATTGCTTGAGCTCGCCGCCATCGCACTTCCGCATGATCAGCTTTCTTAAGGGTTCAGTCACCAAGCAAACCTCATAGATTGCCGCGCGACCCTGATAG
>VBQC01000336.1 GCA_005887825.1 Verrucomicrobiota bacterium
CGCTGGAGCGGCCATTCGCATTATCTACGTCACAGATGGGGATGACAATCCCTGGCCACAGCGAGTGCTCGAAAGAAGATGGAGTCTGAGCCCATCGGATCGAAAACGGTGGGGAAAATTGCGGCGCGCAGAAGCGTTGGCCGCGCTGCGCGTCCTCGATATCCGCCCTGCGGACGTTCAATTCCTTGCCCTGCCAGACCAGGGCCTGACCGATCTTTTGTTGCGTGATTGCGACAGAGCACTCACGCGAATCACTCGAGTGATCGACGATTGGTCACCCACAGACATCCTTGCGCCTTCGCTCTTCGACATTCACCCAGACCACAACGCCGTTGCCGTGATGATGCGGCTCATCTTCGCCGACTTTTTGACACCAGAAGTTTCGCAGTGGAATTATTTGGTGCACGGCCGCAGCTCCGCGTTTTTCGACCGCGCCGCGGAATTATCATCATCCGAAGTGGAGACCGCCATAAAACGCGAAGCAATTCACTGCCATCACACGCAAATCAAACTGTCGAGGCGACGTTTTCTTAGATACGCCGCACGCCCGGAGCGCTTTCTTCGTGTCGACCGCGAGAGCCCTGTCCGGCGCGATGGCGCCGTTTATTCCGTTTCTCGAGCCCGGGACAACCTCGATGTCGATCTTCGCTTTTCAACCGATCCGTTTCGTATGCAGAGGAACAAGTTTTTCATTTTGGGTCGCGATTCGCTTGGGCGAACACGCGCGTGCCAGATCCGTCTTCCCAGCCGCTCGACCGATCTTGAGGTGTTGGATTGCGCGACGAATCGCAGCATTGGCATTGCCCGTTACCGGGGCAATCCATTTGCCGGCGAGTTCAGGCTTCCATTGCATCTGTTTTCGCCAATCCACGACTTGTTCATCAAAGTCGATCGGCGTTCGTGGTTCTTCGATGAGGCCGGTTGGATCGAGATTCCGCGTGTGCCAAGTCTGGCAAATGTCGCTCTTCCTATGATTTCCGCCGAGGCATACTCACTCGCGGTTCGTTAGGCGTTTCGCCTCGCCAGGCCCAGTGCAAGATCGACAATCGTCTTCGCGCGGCGTAGTCTGCGCGCATGACATTGCAGGAGTGTGTCGACTCCGATTTGAAGGACGCCATGCGCGCGCCAAGGAGTTAACAAGACGCCTCTACAAATCGTCTGCGAGTTTCGTTCAGATTGCGGCGTCGGCCTCTAAAAGTATGATCAATTGGAAAGCAATTTGCTCCCAGTGACGACGAAAGCCGATGATCCGCGGTATCTCGGAGTGATACAGTGGATGCTTTATGTCATAGCCGCGTGGTCTTTTGCATGGCCCGTTTATCGGGCCTTTCTGAACGTAGAAATTGAAAACAACGAGGGTTGGAATGCCTATTTCGCTGATGCTGCGATGGGTAAGATGCCACTCTATCCGTCTGCCGATCAGCTCATAACCAATAACTATCCGCCATTATCCTTTTACATCGTGGGTTTAGTTGGGCGGCTTGTAGGTGATCCAGTGTTAGCCGGCAGATTGTTGTCCCTGGTTGCCGTGGTTGCGATCGCGACAGCGATCGCCCTGAGCGTTAGGCAGCTCGGTGGAAGTGGGGTGGCCGCCAGAATCAGCGCGGCATTCTTTGTAGCGACGGTGAGCCGATTTTTTATGCCCTACATCGGAATGAACGAGCCGCAACTCCTCAGCGAAGCTATCATGGCCTTTGGTTTTCTGGGATTTCTAATCGCCAGATCGAATGACCGCGGATATGTCGGGCCCGTTCTCGTGATGGCTTTAGCGGGCTTTGTTAAGCACAACATAATTGCCATGCCGCTGGCTACTTTCCTATGGCTTGGCCTCCACCGTCGCCGCGAAGCCGTGAAGTGTTTTTGCATTGCGGCGATCGCCATCATGATGGGTAGCTCAATTTGTTATGCCTTGTTCGGCCGGAACTTCTTTTTGAACATCTTATCCCCCAGGCATTATTCATTGAAAAAGGCTCTTCGCAGTTTTGGAGAGTTAGAATGGGTGTCTATCGGTTTACTCGCTTGCCTTTACAACGCTTGGGCTCGTCGGCGTGATGCCAGCGTTCAGCTTTGCAGTTGTCTCATAGCAATTGCGTTAGGGTCATATTTCCTACAGAAAGGCGGTGCTGGAGTGGATATCAATGCTCAATTTGATCTTGTTATTGCCGTCGCGATGGGCCTTGGTCTGGCGTTCACACAAATTTCGCTATGGCCTGTCGCACGCCCTCTCCGGTCGGAACAAGCTCAGGCAATTCTATTGCTTGCCATGTGCGTGCGGCTGCTGGCGTCAAAACAACTTCAACCGGTACGGCTGGTGTTCGATCGCAGTTTTA
>VBQC01000337.1 GCA_005887825.1 Verrucomicrobiota bacterium
TGCGCATGGCGATGCCACGCTTTTTGCAAAGCTCGACCAGTGGCAAAAAACGCTCCCGAATTCGCTGCAGCTCGGCCGCGTACTGTTCGTTAGTGTATTCGCGGATAACGAATTTCTTTGAATCCGCGTAGTTCCCGGGGTTGATCCGCACCTTATCCACCCATTTCGCGGCCTCCAGCGCCGCTTCGGGTTTGAAATGAATGTCGGCGACAATAGGCACATCGCAGCCAAGCTCACGCAAACCAACTTCGCAGCCCACGTTTGCCAGCTCCGTCGTCTGCTGGATCGACATCTCCGTGTCCATCGTGTCGCAAGTGATCATCGATTGGACGCGAATCGGATTTGCGCCGCCGACTCCGACGTCGCCCACCATTACTTCCCGCGTCACGCGACGCTGATAGGACAGCGGATTCTGGCAATAATTCATTTATTTCAAAAGCTAAAAAGTTGTCTCTGCGGCGCAACCAACCACTCAGCTATTGCGCGGGCCCCCGGTCTCGCTTTCGGTCAAATTTATGGCGTCTTCGCTTTTGTGGCAGGTGTCGGCGCCTCGAGCTGATCAAGCTGCTTCCTGACGAATGGCAGGTCCTGGACGTCGAAGAACGTGATATATAGCATGTAACCGATAATCAATGCGGCGCAGCTGGTCTGAACAACCTCCAGGACACGCATGTTTACCGGCTTGCGACGCACCGATTCGATGATCGCCAGCACAATGTGACCCCCATCGAGTACCGGAATGGGCAGCATGTTCAGAATAGCAAGGTTTACATTAAGAATTACGCTAAACCAGAGAGCGAGCTGCCAGCCGCGTTCGCTTTGGAATAGCAAATAATAAATGCGACCGATGCCGATCGGGCCGCTCAAATGTTGCAATTTCACGTCCGACTTTGGCGAGGCAACCGCTCCGATTGTCTTCAATGTGCTGGTCACGCTGTTGTAAACCTGTTCGATCGGATTGGGATGCGAGATGGACATTATTCCAGCCGTGTCCCATTGAATTCCAATTCGCGGCTTCATTTCACCCGCCGTGGGCAGAAGCGTCGGCTTCACCGGAACATCAAACCTCGCTCCATTTCGCTCTACATGGAGGACGAGCTGATCCTTCGGATGTTTGCTGATGTATTCGAGAAGCGCGATCGGATTGTAGAGCGGCGTGTGGTCGAATCCGCGAATGATGTCGCGCGGTTGAAGCCCGGCCGCCGCAGCAGGCGTGCCCGGCTCCACTTTGTCAATGATGGGCGTTTCCGCTGGATAGATGAGTAACTGTCGCACGCTTTTCCTGCGCCATCCGCGTGTCTCCGCCTTATACGGTTGCACCCACACAGTCTGCACCTTCCCGTTGCGCTCGAATTTCACGGCGATTTTGTCGCCTTCGCTTCGCACCACATCCCAGCTCACGCTGTCATTCATTCCGACAAAGCGCCTGACCGGTTTGCCGTCCACTGCGAGAATCTTATCGCCGGGTTGCAGCCCAACTTTCTGGGCCGGGGAATCCGGCGCAACATAGCCAATGATCGTGGTTGAATCCGCTTCGCCTACCGGGTGGCCGGTGACCCAGACAATGCCGGCAAAAAAAAGCGCCAGAAGCAGGCTGAACAACGGTCCGGCAAATGCAACGATGATTTTGTCGAGCGCGGAAATTTTCGGCAGCTTCGCGCGATCGAGATCGGCCTTGCCTTCGATGATGTCCATCGGCGCGAGCTGGGGCAGCGCGACGAACCCGCCAAAGGGAAGCGAACCGAGCGAGTATTGGACGCCATTGATCGTTTTTTTCCAGAGCGGTTTGCCGAACCAGACGCCGAACTTTTCGATGTAAAGTCCTCGCCAGCGTGCTGCCAGAAAATGCCCGAGCTCGTGCACGACGATGAGCAGATTGAAGAGGACGAGGACCTCGAACAGGATCAGGACGACACGCGCGACGTGGAGAAGCATCAGAATTGTGAGTAGTGACTAGTGATTAGTTTGGTGCGTGATTCGTTCAAACGTTTTGGCGCTTTAACTCCCTTTAACGATTTAACGTTTCAAGGATTCTACGCACCCTATCGCCGCCGCCCGCGCCCATTGATCGGCTTGCAATATCGCATCGAGATCAGGATGTGCAACGCTCGCATGCCGGTTCATCACTTCTTCGACAATCTGCCAGATGCTCGGGAAACTCACTTGTCGATCTAAAAATGCTGCGACCGCCACTTCGTTGGCTGCGTTCATAACGGCAGGTAGGGTGCCACCAGCCTCGCCCGCTCGGCGCGCGAGATTCAGCGCGGGAAAATCGCTGTAGCGAGGCGTGAAAAATTCCAACTTCGACAGTTTTGAAAAATCAAGCGGTGGCAACGTGTTTGGGACGCGATAGGGCCACGTCACCGCGTATTGAATCGGGAAGCACATGTCCGAATAACTCAATTGCGCAAGCGTCGAGCCGTCTGCAAACTCGACCATTGAATGCACGATGCTTTGCGGATGGATAATGACTTCGACGCG
>VBQC01000302.1 GCA_005887825.1 Verrucomicrobiota bacterium
TCAAGCGAAAGAGAAGGGAATCCACGTACGTATTGGCAAGTTTCCGTTCCGCGCCAACAGCCGCGCGCTGGCTAATGAAGATCTCGATGGAATGGTCAAGTTTGTCGCAGATGGAAAAACGGACCGGATTCTCGGCGCACACATTTTGCAACATGCCGCTTCGGAGTTAATTGCCGAAGCCGTTTCTGTGATTGAATTTGGCGGCAGCTCGGAGGATATCGGCCGCACGTGCCATTCGCACCCGACGTTGAGTGAAGCGGTTAGAGAAGCTGCGCTCAACGTGGAGAAGCGCGCGTTGCACATCATGAACCGATAGGTCGTTAGTCGGAACGTGCAGCCGCGGCGTCGTCGCGCCGGCGAATTACAAAGAGTGTTATCAACGCCGAGACGGCGCAAATGATGGAGCCGAATGCGAATGCAAAGGGAGTGCCGAGCCAGTGCGCAATGGCACCCGCCTCGAGACTGCCTAGCGGAATCATCGCGCCGAACACCAGCGACCACACGCCCATAACGCGGCCGCGCATTTCATCCGGCACGATTGTTTGCAGCACGGTGTTCGACGTCGAAAAAAACAGGAGCATCCCGCAGCCGGCGAAGAGAAGGAGTACGAGCGAGAGATAAAAATTTCGGCTCAAGGAAAACGCGAGCAAAGCAATCGAAAATAACCAGACGCCTCCAAGGGCAAGTCGTCGCGGTGTGAATAAATGCCCGTATGTCGCCACAACCAGCGCTCCGATGAACGCGCCAGTTCCACTCGCCGACATCAACAGCCCGTACCCCTTCGCTCCGCCACCAAGCACATCGCGCGCAAAGGCCGGCATGAGCACGGTGTAAGACCAGCCGAAGACGCCGACTGCGAGAAATAGCAAGAGAATCGTGCGCACTCGTTGATGTTTCATTGAATAAACGATGCCGTTCCAGGCATGCTTGCTGGCAGAGACGGCGTGCGCGGGCCGTTTAAATGGCGGCAATCGCATCATCAATAAGCCGGCGATCACCGCGACAAACGTCACGCCGTTCAGGAAAAAGCAGGTCGCAACCCCGACCGCGCCGATCAGCAAACCAGCAACCGATGGACCGACAACGCGCGCCCCATTCACGATCGAGCTGTTCAGCGAGATGGCATTTAGCAAATCTTC
>VBQC01000303.1 GCA_005887825.1 Verrucomicrobiota bacterium
TACTGTGAAAGCAACGCCCTACGTGGACCGGCCACAGGCCAGTGGCTACAAAATTTACGAAAACGCTCTAATGCCTCCTACTCCCGGCCACACTGTATTTGTCGTAGACGATGATGAAGCGGTACGAAAAGCCGTTTCGCGTTTGCTGCGTTCGGCTGGCATTACGGCGGCCGTTTTTGCGTCACCCGGGGAATTTCTTGCGCAGTACAATCCAGCCACGCCCGGATGCCTCGTGCTTGATATGGCTATGCCTGACTTCGACGGCCTCCAGCTTCAAACTGCGCTCACCGAGAAAGGCAGCATCCTGCCGATTATTTTTCTCACCGGCCATGGTGATGTTTCGAAGAGTGTGCAGGCGATGAAACAGGGCGCGTTTGATTTCCTTTCCAAGCCCGTGAAGGACAAAGATCTGCTCACAGCGGTTCGCGCAGCTATTGAAAGAGACACTGTCGCTCGCCGGGAACAGGCCAAACTTTCCGAAATCCGCGTCCGTCTCGACACGCTCACACCGCGCGAGCGGGAAGTGCTCGAGCATGTCGTCTCCGGCAAGTTGAACAAACAAATTGCCGGTGACCTGGGCATCACTGAAGCGACAGTTAAAATGCATCGCGCCCACGTGATGGCCAAAATGAAGGTGCAATCAGTCGCAGAGTTGGCGCGTTTGACGGAGCGTTGCGGGACCAGAGGAAATAGTTAGTAGTGCGCACAAGCTTTTTCACCTTTGCTCTGTTTAGCGCCAAAGGCGCTATTTTCAGTTGAAGCGTGGGGCATCGCCCCACGAATTTGATGCCCCACAGGACAAACGCTGAAAGCGCGATTCATGCAGCCTTTTTGTGCTACGGGCGAAAGTGAGTCGCGCTTTCAGCGCTGGCGTTTTTTTTGGGGGATCTGGTTCCTAGGGCGTTGCCCCAGGCTCACAGTGAAATGCGCCTTTGGCGCAACACAATCCTGAAGAGGCTCAGCAATCACGGGCGCTGCGAAGGGCTGGAAGCGGGAACGCACAACGCCCAACTGACGGGACATACTAGCCTAAAGTATAATATACTTTGGATTAGTAACCTAAGGTCTAGTTGCGCGGGCTGCCTCGACCGCTTACCCTCGCGCTCCTGTGACCAAAGCGCATCCGCTCATCGCTGTCGTTGACGATGAAGAACCCGTCCGCAAAGCACTGACGCGCTTAATGCGTTCCGTCAGCCTGAGCGTGGAAACGTTCGGGTCCGGCGCGGAATTTTTGAAATCGCTCGAGACGCGTCTGCCGGATTGCGTCGTTCTCGATCTGCACATGCCGCACATGGACGGGTTCAACGTGCAAGCACATCTCGCCCGGAAATGCGCAGCGCTTCCTGTCATCATCGTCACCGGCCACGATTTCCCGAAGGCCCGCGAGCGCGCCATGGCGGGCGGCGCATCAGCTTTCCTTCGCAAACCAGTGCACGACCGCACTCTTCTTGACGCCATTTCCGTCGCTACCGAGTGCGCTACCAGATGAGACTTTTTCGAGAACTTCGCCCCACCGATTCCGTAATAGTAGGTGAGAATGTTCTCCCAGAGCAATCAACGCGCAGGTCGCGCGAAAGCGCGACCTGCGACGAAGAAGCGGAGCCGCAGCCGCGAGCCGCTCGGGTAATCAACCCCCTAATCAGCCCCTAACAATCCCTAACAACCCCTAAGAAAGTAAAATTAGAGAAATGGAAACAACTTCTAAAGCAAGTAAACCAGGCAGCCGGTTTGTTGCATTTCTGACCGCCAGCGCCACGCTGGCGATAGCAACATTCGTTAGCGCCTCAAGTTCTAATCAGGTCGAGCAAGCCGGTTCGCTTGTTGTTCCGCGCATAGGCCACGCCGCGACCGCGCTGTCCGATGGACGCGTTCTGATCACCGGTGGACACGACCATGCCGGGAACCTCGTTGCCGTTTCTGAAATCTTTGATCCGGGAACGCAAACTTCGACTGCTAGCGCGACGCTGACCACTGCCCGGGTAGATCACACTGCTACACGGCTGGCCGATGGTCGCATCCTTGTAGCCGGCGGCACCGGCGCGACCGCGCCACTGTCGTCCGCAGAGATGTTTGACCCTGCAAATCCAGGCGCTGGTTTCCGAACGCTCCCTTCGACTATGAGTGCGGCGCGCGCGCGGCACACCGCTACGCTGCTGAATAACGGCAGAGTGCTTATAGCCGGCGGTGAAGCCACTGGCACGGCGGAGATATTCGATCCGGCGACGGAATTGTTTTCCCCGACGCTTTGGGCAATGACCACACCGCGGACTGGTCACACCGCTACTTTGTTCTCCGATCACAGCGTTTTGCTGGCCGGTGGCAACACAGATTCGATGGAGCTGTTCACCCCCACCGATCAAAAATTCACGCTCAACCCAACAACCATGTCGGCAGCACGCACTGGTCATTGGGCGTTCGAACTCAGCAATACGCGACTGCTCCTGTTCGAAGGAGACACGGGAGACACAATCGACGAGTTCAACCCTTCGACCGGCACGCTCACACTCCGGGACACCTTGGACGCGCCTGCATCCAGCGCCACGCTATTGGCCAACGGAAAAATCCTGGTTGTCCGGCCTGATCTGGCTGGTCTCTATGACGCGGATGCTGTTCCTCCCAGCCCACCTTTCACCGCCTTCGATGAAACGTCTGTTCCCGGCAGAGAAGATCCTGGTCGCTGGCGGCGCGGATACGCTAAACCTACTACAAGGTCAAGCCCTATTTAACCCGGCGAAGATCTGGACTGACAGGGACGATTATAATCCCGGTGATCCAGTTGTTCTAAGTGGGTCCGGTTGGAAGGCGAATGAAGACGTTTATCTTTACGCCGTCGACGACGAGACCCAGCAATGGACTTATGGGAGTACTGTTACCGCTGGCGCAGACGGCAGCTTCGTCGAAAGCCCTTACTTTATAGTCCTACAACGACAACTCGGCGTTACCTTCACAGTGACTGCTGTTGGCGCGCAGTCGAACATGCAAGCGGATGTGGAGTTTACGGATGCCAGTATCCCCGTCACGATTACCACGGTCAACACTGTGCCTGTCGCGTCACCTAAACCGTTAGTTACCTTCACGACGCTGCCACAAACTCTCACGGTCGTTTTTAACTACACTACGGATCCAAGCGGAACAACTACAGCTGATCTGGATCTGGTCGGTACAGCTCTTTCGAATAGCGGGGTCTCATTTCCGGCTGGAAATCAAACCGGCCGAACCAT
>VBQC01000304.1 GCA_005887825.1 Verrucomicrobiota bacterium
GTAAAGGGAACGCTAAAATGATTCGCTGTATTATTTTTATCTTCGGAGTCCTGCTTGTGCTCGACCCGGCCTTGGCGCGGGACGAGAGATCGATCAAGGACTTGAGCAAGGCGCTGGCAGCGCTGGCGTCTGACGTGGACCCGGGCGAGGCCGAGCTCTTGTCACTGACCGCTCACACGACGGCGCGTAGTCTCCCACGGCAATATCACCTCGTTCTAAATCCAGAGTTTCAGTGCTTCCTGGTCAACATCGGCGTGCGGAAACGCGGCTGGTGCGGCCATTGGACGCAGGATATCGGCGCGCGTGTGAGAGAACTTAAGCCCAAGACGCTGGTGCTACACTGGGGTGTTGCTTATGAGAGAACATCGAGTGAGAACAATTGCCTGGTGGTGACCGCACGTAACCAGCCTTTTCAGGACGGAATCATCATCGATGGCTGGCGCAGGGCCGGCCGATTATTCTGGTGCTCCGTAAAAAAAGACGACGAGTATGAAGTGGAACAACATTACGGCCATTCCGGGATCACCGCATGGAAAGAGAATCCGCAATGGACCGCCTGGCTGCAGGATTATCAACCGAGCGAGCAGAAGCCGAAAACGACTGCCGCATTGCGCTGAGTTTCGTTAACCACAATCGATGCTCAGAGGCAGGAACGTTCGCTCCCAGTCCGTGACTAGCCTACCGACAAATGCTACGGATTCGTGTGTTCGAGTGCGACGGCGAAGGGATGCAACTCTGCGGTCATTAATCCGGCCGAGACGGCGGGATCGGCTTGCATGAACGCGCGCGCGGCCGCTTCATCGGAGACCTTAAAGATCGCAATGCCAAATGTCTTATCACCTGGCTCTTTTGTGCGTCCAGCCAGGATTAACTGACCGGATTTTGCCGCTTCCTGCAATCGAGCGAAGTGCCGCTCCAGCACTGCATTGTCCTCTCTCGTCCAGTTCTTATCGTCGTACAAGCGTGGCACAAGTCGCAACACGTAGATGAATTGCTTGGGTTTTTCGGTTTTCGGTGCTCGAGCAGGCAACGATTGACCAATTGTGAAAGTGCAAATTAGCGGAATGATGATACGGAGATGAGACATAATGGCGTTTTTCATTTCGAACAGAGTTTCCGGATTAAACACCGATCTGCTTCTCGAGCCGATGTTGAAAATAGCCTTTCCAACTTTCCGGCAGTGCCTCGACTTCGATCGCCCGTCGCAGCGCTTTTACATCGTTTCTCTCAAAAGCATAAAGACGAGTGATATCGGCGACGCTGATCTCTCGCTGCTCCTGGCCGATTAATTTTATCGTGTCGCCGGTAACAACCATCCCCTCACGAACCACGGCAAAATAGAAACCGGTGCGACGACTGGCCAGAAACCGCTTAATGATGTCAGGGCGGCCAAACTTTATGCCCAGTTTGTAGCAGGGCATTCGTGGTTCCGTAACCATGACTTCCGTTTCGCCGATTCCAAATCTGTCCCCGATGTAAATGGCTTCCTCAAGCAATCCCTCGGTCGTGAAATTTTCTCCGAACATGCCCCATGGCAGATCTGCTCCCGGCAACTCAGCTCGCCAATAGTCGTAGTGTTCCGACGGATACGCGTAAACCGCTTTCGTAACACCGCCGTGGACAGTCAGATCGGCTTGCTGATCGCCATCCAGGTTTAACGTACGCATCATCACCGGCATGTTGACCGGCTTTTTGAAAATTCCCGTCGTGACGATCTTACCTTGCCAGGTCACTTCCTTCGGCAATCCGACGTTCACTGACAAGATCTTCATGTTAGTTGCGGCGATTTTTTCGCGCGACTGCTATTTCTTGGAAACCATCGAGTCAAGGAGCTGTTGAAAACGTGCGTGATTCCGTAATGGCTGCCAAGCCGGATCTGTTTTCAAGTAGCCATACGAAATGTAGCCCGGCATGCCGAGCAAAGTCTGCAGTTCATCGAATGCGTGGTCATGGTCACCGGTCCAGGTGTAAACTTGTGCGAGTCCCTGCAGAATCAGTGGGCCGTCGTAAGCGTCCTTTGACACTGGCAT
>VBQC01000305.1 GCA_005887825.1 Verrucomicrobiota bacterium
CCGTATCCGGAGCTGCGGCCAAAGCGGCCCGAAGCGCTGTCGGGTCGCCAGTTTCGCCATAGTCGAGCGAGGCCCTCCGGATTAAGTCGATCGGTTCACGCATTCCCGCCGCGATTGCCCGATCGGAGGCCAACTTGGCTTCGGGAAATCGGCGCTCCAGGACGAAGGTGTCGGCCAAAAGATTAACCGCATTCGGATTACGCGGGTCCAGCTTTACCGCAGTGGCGAAATCGCGCTCCGCCTCGGCCCAATGACCTTGCCGTCGGTTGAGATAGCCGGACAAATTGAAGAACGGC
>VBQC01000306.1:0-2268 GCA_005887825.1 Verrucomicrobiota bacterium
TTTTCTCCGCTTTTTCGCTGGCGCGCATGATCGCGCGCGCTCCCCCGGCGCGCCCAAGCGCTCGAAATCAAGCGCTGCGCCGCTCATCCATCATCAGATTGCAGGCGATGCGCCCGCCACTACAGAGTGCTGAACTGATGCATCATAAGCGGCTTACGATGCACGAACTTTAGCCTGAATTAGGAGAGCTTGACCAATTTGCGATTGCGCGGCGGCCACGGCTTGCCGTCCCTCAAGGCCGCTCATTTCATCTCGCGGATTGCGACCATTTGTTTCGCATGCGAGCGCATCAGCTCGAGGGGGCCTGGCAGTCCACCGCGCTTGCCGATGGCAGCGAGATATTGAAACTCGCTCGTTCTCCAACTTGCTCGTCGCTACCCTCGCGATTTTGCCTTTTATGTCACTGAGCCATCAGTTCCCATTCGCAGATTTGCTTCTCCTGCGTTGCTGGTTTGACGCCTGGCTGTTACTTCGCGTCCGTTGCAGCCTGATTCTCGCTCGTCCTGATCAGAAGAATGTTTTTGCGATGATGCGGCAGGGAAGTGGCTCGGGTTTTGGATCAGCAACCTGGTTTGTCCCGAACCATGTGATTACAACATCTTTGTCGCGGTTAATGTAAAGCAGTTGGCCGGCCCAGCCACCTTTGGCCAACTCACCTTTGTCGCTGATCATGTCCCATTCGTAGGTGCGCGGGACCATTCCGTGTTCGTCGGGAACTTGTTCATTGCCGTAGCCGGCAAAGATTCGTTTGATGATTGCATCGGAGACCACATGCGCCTGACCGGCTGGCGGATTTTTCGTGAACAGCAATCCGAATCGCGCAATGTCGCGCAAGGTTGCGGACATTCCTGCATGCGAAGCCGGATAGCCGCGCTCATTCTCGGCGAGCGTGGCATCATGTTCAGCGCCCATTTTGCTCCAGATAAGGTCGCTGATCGTGTCGGCCAAACTCTTGCGCGTCACGCGCGACACGACTTCGCCGATGACCGCAGTGTTGCTGCTGGTGTAAGCCCATTTTTCTCCGGCCGGGCGTTCGCGTTTGATCGTGCGAAAGAACGCGAGAAGATCACCGTGACGCGCGGCTTCGGGCAGCTCGGAAGCGGTTCGCGGTTGCCAGCCGAGCGTCGCCTCCAGCTGAAATTGTTTGTGTCGCGGATTGCGATACGCGTCAATGCTCGTCTCGGCGCCTTCCATTCCCGAACGCATATCGACCAGATCGCGCAACGGTGTGCCGGCCCAATCACTGCCTTTGAGTTCCGGCAGATAATTTTCGACCCGCTTTGACAGGTCGACTTCCCCCTGGTCCTCGAGAATCGCGAGCGCAGTCAGCACGACGGCTTTGGTGACTGACATGATGATGTGCAGATCGTCTCGCTGAATAGTCGGATATTTTTCGTAAACAATCTTGCCGCCGTGCAGGACGACAACACCGTCCACCGCGCCGTTGTTCACGAATTGATCGAGCGTTTGCTCCGGTTCTCCTGGTTTGTTTAACTTCAATCCGCCGATCTCTGGCCGGAGCTGCGCCGGGAGATCGATAATTGCGCCCCCGCGGCGAATCACTGCGGACGGGAACACTTCCGAGACGTGCGTGTAGACCCAGTGCGAAAGCGTGCCGCCTTTGTCCCAGTTTTCGATCGTAACCTGCGCCCGTGTTGATTCCGGCGTTGACGCTGTCTGAATCAGCGCTGCTTCACGCGCAACTGCGAGCCCCGACGAAATCGCGAACACGGCAAAGAGCGTTCTCATCGCAGTGTCGTGATAACAGCGAAAGGCCGCGGGTGTAAAGCTATGTCTGTCGTTCCTAGCCGATAGAGCCTGGCGAACGAAGCGCCTCGAGGCCGGCCATTGCAAGGCGACGACGTTGCAACATCTTGCCGGGTGATTGAGGGACTTCAGGTGGGACTGGTTATTGCCGATCTGTGGCAACAAGAGGCAGTGCGCGCGTTGCAACAGGGAAAAGACGTGGTGGTGCAGGCGCCGACAGGATCGGGCAAGACTTACATCTTCGTGCTGCTTTATCCGAACCTGAAAACTCAGGCGGTGTTCACCGTCCCGACCCGCGCAGCTCCTGCGCATTCACACGCTGCATCCAAGACTACAGCGGTCGCCGATCATGCATCATAAGCGGCTTATGATCAATTCGCAGGCGATACGCCTGCCACTACAGCGCATTAAATTAAATCATATATCATAAGCGGCTTATGATGTGAACGATTTTGCCGAGCTCAGCGGATACCAGGTGGCCTTATCTCCTGTTTTGCAGCC
>VBQC01000306.1:2346-4595 GCA_005887825.1 Verrucomicrobiota bacterium
CCTCGCGGATTGCGACCATCTGTTTTGCGTGCGAGCGCGTCAGCTCGCGCCGGCTAGCCGAGCCACCACGCTTTCCAATCGCGGCGAGATATTGAAACTCGCTCATTGCCCAACTTGCTCATCGCTACCCTCGCGACTTTACCTTCTATGTCGCTGATCCCATCAGCTCCATCCGCGCACTTCATTCTTAGTCTTCGTGATCACTGCAGCCAAAGATGCATCATAAGCCGCTTACGATCCGATCATCAACCTTCAAAATTTTCGGCGTGGGCGCCGAAGTCCGGGTTGCACTTCCGTTACATCCGCGGAAACCGATCAGCGGTCAGTTACGTGCGGCGGCCTTGGCAAGAGCGCGCTCGTTGCATGCGACACGTAAAGCTTTCATCTCAGCGCGCAGCACAACCATTCGCTTAGCAACGCCTTTGTACTTCTTCGTGATTCCTGTGACCGTCCGCGTGACCGCGCCCTGGTGGACAAGGCCCTGAAGCTTTTCGTAAGCACGCAAGCGCAGCAGCTCTTCGCCGCCGTTGGCTGCGTTTCGCTCCCGCAGATTGAGCAAAATAATTTCGAATAACGGCTTGAATTCGAAAGAGTCCTTCGACGAAAGCACAGCGACCAGCTCCTCGGTAAGGTTATCAGGCGCGCGACGCGTGAAAGAGAAAGACATCCAAGAGTATCGCACCCATTCGGGAAATAGCGACCAAGGCAGGAGAACTACTCACTCCATAGCCGGGTAAGGGCCTTTGCCGACTTCGGTGATGAACCGGTCGATCCGCGCGGTGACAATGGGCAGCGGTACCGAGCCGAGCTCGAGCACCGCATCGTGGAACGCGCGGATGTTGAATTTCGCTCCGAGCGTCTTCTCCGCCTTTTCGCGGGCACGCACGATCGCCCATCGTCGTGAAATGCATGCATCATAACCGGATTATGATGGATGAACTTAAACTGGATTTAGGAGAGCGTGAGCAATTTGCGATTGCGCGGTGGCCACGGTTTGCCGGCTTTAATCGCGGCGCGTTTCATCTCGCGGATCGCGACCATCTGTTTCGCATGCGAGCGCGTCAGCTCGCGACGGCTAGCCAAGCCGCCGCGCTTGCCGATCGCGGCGAGATACTCGCGCACTTCATTCTTAGTCTTCGTGATCACCGCAGCCAAAGATGCATCATAAGCCGCTTACGATGCGATTATCAACGTTCAAAATCTTCGGCGAGGGCGCCGAAGTCCGGGGTTGCATTGGCGCTGCATCCCCAGAAACCGATGTCAGAAGTCAGCGATTAGTTACCCGCGGCAGCCCTGGCGAGAGCGCGCTGGTTGCAGGCGGCGCGCAAAGCTTTCATCTCAGCTCGCAACACAATCATTCGCTTAGTAACGCCTTTGTACTTCTTCGTGATTCCTATGACCGTACGGTTGACCGCGCCCTGGTGAACAAGGCCCTGAAGCTTTTCATAAGCACGCAAGCGCAGCAGCTCTTCGCCGCCACTGGCTGCGTTTCGCTCCCGCAGATTGAGCAGGACAATTTCGAATAACGGCTTGAATTCGAATGAAGCCTTCGACGAAAGCACAGCGACCAGCTCCTCGGTAAGGTTATCAGGCGCGCGACGGGTGAAAGAGAAAGCAGATCGTTTAGACATCTAAGAGTATCGCACCCATTCGGGAAATAGCGACCGAGGCAGGAGAACTACTCACTCCATAGCCGGGTAAGGGCCTTTGCCGACTTCGGTGATGAACCGGTCGATCCGCGCGGTGACAATGGGCAGCGGTACCGAGCCGAGCTCGAGCACCGGGTCGTTGAAAGTGCCGAACCGCGCAGCTCCAACGCGCGTTCACGCGCTGCGTCCAAAACCACGGCGGTCGCCAATGATGCATCATAACCGGCTTATGATCGATTCGCAGGCGACACGCCTGCCACTACACGAACACGAGTGCGGTTCGTCCGCCAAAGCCCTGTCCCGATTGCAAGCAGGCCACACTGCAAACATCTTCCAAGGATGACTCCAGGGTTTGGGGCAGGGTTGGTTATTCCCGATCTGTGGCAACAGGATGCAGTGCGCGCGTTGCAACAGGGAAAAGACGTGGTGGTGCAGGCGCCGACAGGATCGGGCAAGACTTACATCTTCGAGCTGCTTTATCCGAACCTGAAAACTCAGGCGGTGTTCACCGTCCCGACCCGCGCGCTCGCTAACGATAAATTATCGGAATGGCGCGCGCGCGGCTGGGATGTCGGCATATCCACGGGTGACGTCGCGTTA
>VBQC01000307.1 GCA_005887825.1 Verrucomicrobiota bacterium
CGGCGCCAGCGCTCCGCGATCTGGATGACCAGTCTAAAATTTAATACACAAACGATATCCGCCTCAAATATGAATCAGTTGGAAAGGAATTTACGCGACTTCTCCGTACAAGGGTTGAGAGAGCACGGCTGTTTTCTCCGGTCTCGTTAACCGCGCAGCGTCGTCTCTTTGCGACGCTGGGCGACAGTCGGTCGATCATAATAATCTTGGAATAGGCATTTGTGCGAGTTCGCACTACATTCAGGCTCCGGCTTGGATGTACGGAAGCCGTTAATCTTTCTGTAAAGGACCATGGCCCCGAAACGCGGAACAAATGGTAGAGACGGCGCGCTGCGCCGTCGAGCGCCGGCAACTACCGGGCGTCACGCCCACCGACGCGGACAGGCACGCACGAATCCCGACAGAGCGAAAACGCAAAAGAAATCAGTTGGCTGTCCGATCGTCGGAGTCGGCGGCTCGGCCGGCGGATTCGAGGCGGCCATGGAATTGCTGCAGAATTTGCCGTCGAGAACAGGCATGGCCTTTGTGATCGTTCAACATCTCGATCCGCATCACGCCAGCCGGCTTGCCAATTTGCTCGGCAAAGTGACGGCGATGCCAGTGAGCGAGATTGCGGGGACGACCACGCCAAAACCGAATACCGTTTACGTCCAACCGCCGGACAAGTGCGTGATCGCCAAAGATGGCGCCCTCACTTTGATCCGCCGCACAGAGAGGCTCAACGTTGCGATCGATCACTTTTTTGAATCGCTCGCTGAAGAATGCGGGTCGCGCGCGATCGGCATTGTGCTTTCTGGGACTGGCAGCGACGGGACAGCCGGTTTGCGTGCGATCAAAGCGGCCGGCGGTTTGACCTTCGCTCAAACTGAAGAGAGCGCGAAGTTCGACGCGATGCCGCGCAGCGCAATTCGCTCCGGTTTTGTCGATCTGGTTCTTCCGCCGCACGAAATCGCGCGCGAGATCCAGCGCATTGCCGATCATCCGTATATCCGCCGGCCGCCAAGCGATCCCGAGGAAATCGAAAAAGCGGCTTATCGGCAGGCGGATGATCTGGGCCGCATCTTCCTTTCCCTGAAAAAGCAGATGGGTGTCGATTTCAGCGCTTACAAAGAAGCTACGCTGCTTCGGCGGATCCAACGACGAATGGCGTTGCATCGCATCGACAAGTTAAATCAGTACGCGCGGTTCTTGCTCGACAACAAAAAAGAGGTGAACGCGCTCTTTGACGATCTGCTCATCAACGTCACGCGCTTTTTCCGGGACCAACAGTTGTTTCGCGCGCTCAAGAAGCGTTTTTTGCCGGCGCTGTTCAAAAACAAAGATCGACAACCGGAATTGCGCGTCTGGGTGCCGGGCTGTGCAACTGGCGAAGAGGTTTATTCGCTCGCCATTTGTATTCTCGAAGCGCTCGGCAACCACCTTTCCAAAATGCGCATCCAAATTTTCGGCACTGATCTGAGCGAATCGCTCATCGAGCATGCGCGTGCGGGCATTTATCCGAGTGCGATCGAGAAGGACGTCTCACGGGCGCGTCTGAAGCGTTTTTTCGTCAAGCGCGACAGCAGTTACCAAATCCATCGCAACGTGCGCGATATCTGCACGTTCGCGCGGCAAAACATCACGGCCGATCCACCCTTCTCGCGGCTCGACGTAATCAGTTGTCGCAACCTCCTGATTTATCTGAGCCCGCAATTGCACAAACGCTGCATCCCCCAGTTTCATTACGCGATCAACCCGGGCGGCTATTTGATTCTGGGACCTGCCGAATCTGTCGGGTTGTACGACAAGCTCTTCGAGCTGGTGGACAAGAAGAACAAGATTTACGCCAAGAAAAAGGTGGCCACGCCGCATGATGTGAACTTTGCACCCTATCAAGGTTTGGGACTCGCGCGCGCCGGGGCAAGATCGACATCTCCCGACGGCGCGGCATTCAACGCGCAGCTCTTGCAAATGGCCGATCGGATCATGCTTGGTGTTTACGCGCCAGCGGCGGTTGTGATCGATCGCGACCTGCACGTCCAACAGTTCCGTGGCGGTGGCGAGCTCTTTCTCCGACACGCGCCCGGTCCAGCGACGCTCAATCTTCTGCAATTAGTGCGGCCAAGTCTGATGGCCGACTTGCGCAGCACGATTCGGCGCGCAATCAAGACGGACAAGCCCGCTCGCAAAGAAGGGGCGCTGGTTAAACTCAAGGGCAGAAACTACGAAATAAATATTGAGGTTGTGCCGTTCAAAATCCCCGCGTCTGGTAAATCGTGGTTTCTCGTTATTTTTAACGAGACTACCTAGGGAACCAAACTGGAGAAATTGCCGGAGGCGCTGGGAAAAACTACTGGGCAACGTGAGGTAACGGAGCTGCGCCGCGAATTGGCCGCTTCCAAAGAGTCGCTGCAAGCCATCATCGAAGAAGATGAAGCGACCAATGAAGAGTTGAAGTCGGCCAACGAAGAGATCGAATCAAGCAACGAGGAGCTGCAATCCACGAACGAAGAATTGGAGACGGCGAAGGAAGAATTGCAATCGACCA
>VBQC01000125.1 GCA_005887825.1 Verrucomicrobiota bacterium
AGTAATTCAAAATCCGCATTCCGAAATCCGAAATTGGAATTTGCGCCCGGCGGGGTTCGAACCCACAACCTACGGCTTCGGAGGCCGTCGCTCTATCCAGTTGAACTACGGGCGCAGAAGTTGAGCCGAAAAGTAGCCACAGATTACACTGATTTTCAGAGATCGAAACAATCAGATGACAGATCGAAATTGAGCTGCTGATGTTGTAGCCGGCATCGGTGATGCCGGTCTCGAGCGGCCCGGTCGCAACGCTTCCGCGGGGTTTCCACACAAGCCAGTTCTTGTAGCCCATCTTTCGTTTGCCTTTTGAGCTTATTCGAATGAAAATGTTCGCCCGTCCGGCGGACGGGAAGGGAACTTTGTCATGAATCAGATTATCGATGCCATCGAGAAAGAACAGCAGAGAAGCGACGCGCCGCAGTTTTCCGTCGGCGACAGCGTGCGCGTTCATACTCGCGTTGTGGAAGGGGACATGGAACGAATCCAGATATTCGCTGGCATAGTGATTGGCCGCAAAGGTCGCGGACTTAATGAAACATTCACCGTGCGCCGAATCTCCTACGGCGAGGGTGTCGAGCGCGTTTTCCCGTTGCACTCGTCGCGGATCGCAAAAGTTGAAGTGGAACAACAAGGTCGCGTTCGCCGTGCCAGACTAAATTACCTTCGAACCCGTAAAGGTAAGGAAGCGACAGCAGTCAGGGAATAGAGTGAATAGTGACCGGTGACTGGTGAATGGTAGAAGCGCGAGCTCTATTCACTGATCGCGAGTCACATTTCCCATTTTCATAGCGCCGGAATTATTCTAGATTTGCGACCGCATGTATCGGCGCTGCGGATTCCGTTACGAGAAGAAACTCCGCGCCATCGGCGCCGGTCGCATCGCTGGGATCGATGAGGCTGGCCGCGGTGCTCTGGCCGGTCCAGTTGTTGCCGCCGCCGTGATTCTGCCAGAAAAGTTCCGCCATCGCCGCCTGAACGATTCCAAGCAACTTGCGCCGGAGCTACGCGAAGAAATTTATCACGATCTCATCTCTAATCCTGACCTCCGCTGGGCGGTGGGCATTGTCGATTCCATGGAAATCGACCGGATCAATATCCTGCGCGCGACGCACAAAGCGATGCGCGCCGCCATTGCCGCCCTCTCCAACGCACCGGACCACGTCTTGATTGATGGCCTGCCCGTTATTCCCTTTCCAGTTCCCCAGACCGCTATTATCGATGGCGACTGCCTCAGCCTTACCATCGCCGCTGCCAGTGTGATTGCGAAAGTTACCCGTGACAGAATGATGCGTGACTTCTGTGCCCATTTTCCGGAGTATTGCTTCAGCCAGCATAAAGGTTACTGCACTGAGATCCATCTCTTGAAACTCCATGAATTCGGGCCTTGTCCGATCCATCGCCGATCTTTCGAACCGGTGGCGCAGCCGCTTCTTACCCTCGAAGGCATCATCGCAGCCGCAGCATCTCCGGCGCGGCGCTCACGGCGAGAAACTGGCCTCCCGCTTTCTGCGGCGGGAGGGCTACAAAATTCTTTATCGTAACTTCAAAGGGCGAAGCGGCGGCGAGATCGACATCGTGTGTCGCCACAACGACACGCTCGTCTTCGTCGAAGTAAAAACACGCACCCGGGAAGATTTTGGCCGGCCGTTCACGGCGGTCGATCGACAAAAGCAGAAGCGCATTTCGCGCGGCGCCCTCAACTGGCTGCGGATGTTGGATAATCCCGACATTCTTTTCCGATTCGATGTCGTGGAGGTCATCATTGCGGATAACGCAAGGCCGCGGGTGGAATTGATCAAGAACGCATTTCCACTTTCCAGGCCTTATCTCTATTAACGTTGGAAATCACGAGCTGGAAAATCCGGCGGCTGCCGGACCACCTCGTTAGATCAACGTCCAAACCCTGCTGAATCCGCGTGCGATCGCCATTCCAGCCGTCGAATAATTGACCAGGGCCTTTTGTGAACACGAAGATCAATCATCTCGCGGTCTGGATTCTGGTCGTGGTTTACTTCCTCATCGGCTGGGGCTGGTACGCGATCTTTGGCGAGAAGTGGTTGAATCTTCACGCCAGAACGATGACCGACATCGAGCGGACGCACAATGTCTCCGCCTACTTGCTTGCGGTTGTCGCGTCCATCATCGTCAACTACGCCTTGGCGTGGTTGATTAATCGGTTCAATGCGGCGAGCGCGATCGCCGGATTAAAGATCGCGCTCCTGTGCTGGTTCGCATTTCTCTTCGTGGAATACGCCACGATCGCCGTGTTTTCAGCTTTCGAGACAAATCCTTGGCCGCTGATTTTGATCGATATGGGCCGTCCATTCGTTGCTTTCGCGATTAGCGGGCTCGTATTGGGTGCCTGGCGCAAACGCGCGCTGTAGCCGCGGTCGTTGACCGCGGTCTTCTGTAGTGGCTGGCTCCTCTCAGCCCCCCAAGTGGATGCAACATTACTGTTGCTGTAGCGGCGATCTACCTGTCGCGCCGTAGCGTTCGAGGGAAGGCGGATGACCGCCGAATTTGCCGCCGTATAAGCCGCTGACGACGCGGCTAATCGGAGCGCGCGTTGTAGCGGCGTTTGTGTCAACAACGCCGAAATCGTAAATAGGCGCTCGACGCGGCGAGCGCCTTTACAAGAAAAATCGACGAATGCGCTTTTTGCGCACCCGGCGATTTGAACCATCCTTTGATTATTTCTTCTTCGGCGAACCCGGTGGGCTTGCTGCTTCTTTCTTTGCGCCCTTGCTCGCTTTCACTTCCACGTCTGTGGCCGACATCGTATAAGTGAAAATTGACAATCAGTGATCGAGTCCTGGCCAGATCGTCCGCGGCGAGAGCCATAACACCCGGGTTCAGACGACGATCAGTGGACCGTCAAAGATTGTCAGGCTGATGACTTCCGTGCGCGCAACGTGCGGGCCGTGGCGGACGCCTTTGGGCGCAAAGAACAGCGCGCCCGAGGTGTAGGTGATGTCGGATTCCTCCCATTCACCGGACAGGACGTAGGCCCATTCGTTCGCATCCGGATGCGTGTGCGCCGGGATCGTGTGTCCGGCCTTGAACTTGCGCAGCACCACGACTCCGCGGGTGCTCTCGTGCTTGTGCAAAATCAGCAGCTCAACTCCTTCGTACGGACCAGGCTGCCAGCCTTTGTCTTTGGTCAACGCGACGTAGGGAAACATGACTTCATCGAAGCGGATCGCGCCGGTTTTGCAAGCGCGGCGACGCACGGGAGAATTTCGGACTTCTGATTTTAACGTCGAATTAAATCCGGGGCCGGCGAGTACGGCCCGGCAGTTTCATTGATTCGCTTTCTCCCGAAAGCTCGCCCGTTCGGGTCGCCCAGTTATGTTGCTCGCGTCCCCGCGACTCCATTGAAACTCGCTCGTTGCCCACACTCGCTCACTGCTTCCCTCGCAGCTTTAGCTTCTATGTCGCTCATCCCCGCGGCTCCATTCCAGAACTCGAAATCGATCCTGTTCAAGAATTTTGCTCCAGATAACCTCACACGGTATGAACTACAACATCGCAACAATCCTCGCCGTCATCGCGATCCTCTTCGTCCTGCTCACTTACGTCACCGGCGCGCCGCTCGTGCCGGTCGCAGTCATCCTGCTCGGGCTGGCGATTATTTTCGGAGGAAATGCATTCCGCCGGGTTTAGTTCAAACTGTTTTTCGGCGAATGGTGCGTGCTGGGAAGCCGCGCTGAAAGCTTCGAGCGCATCATGGCCTTTGCCCAATGGCTTTGCTGCTTCGCGCGAACGCTGCGCACGCCGCCGGAGTTCGCGGCCCTTTGGGACTGGGCCGAGAAACATGGCACGGTCCACTAAATCGTGACGCCGATGGAATTCGCTTCGCAGAGGTCGAGTTGGCGGAAGGGGATGGGGCATATCTAAACTCCGAAAGCCTGCGCGAGCACGCATTTAACATTCGGCTTCGTTCTCCCTTGGTTTACCGAGATTCATTTAGTCTCAGACGGGCGCCTACTCCGCATCGTAAGTGGCTCACGATAGGGATAGGCAGCGCCTATCGCGGCCAGACGCACAAAGTATTTCAAAGTTGACGCCACTCGATGTCGGCTGGTCGTATGCAGACATCAGACGTAAGAAGCAGATATCACAATGGCCGGCTGTGCAGACGGGTCTCCAGCCAGGTATCGATCGACCGGTTGGCTGATCATTTTCAGCGCGCGCTCTTCAACCTGGACCTTTTCGGTCCTGGCTGCGGTGCGATCGTCATCAGCAGCGTGTTCCTGTTGATCTCATTTTTGCATCAAGGCGCGCATTCCCGCGCAGAGAAAGGGGTGATTTAATTGAAGACACGGACTTCGATGCGGTTGCGCGCTTTTCGTTTTCTGAGCGAACGTTACAGGCGCCGGGAACGCCCCGGCAACTTCGCTGAGCTCTTTCTTTTTGCGTTGATCCTCATCATTGCGACGTGGCCAATGTTCTCATTGGCAAATGCCATGGCGGTGATGAAGTGAATCCAGTTGAAACGCTAACCCGCATTTGTTTGTGATGAAAAAGCGGCCGCGGCTTCCTGATGGAACGCTGCGGCCGCTTTACTCTGAACGCGGAGAGGATTGCGCACCAAATTGAGCTCGCGCATGGGAACCGGCGCTGCGAAAGGCAAACCGACGCATCCAGTCATGAGCTCGGTCTGAATCATCATTTGCGGCACAAGCGACACTCCCATTCCGGCCGCCACCATCCGGGCAATGGTGCCGAGCTGAGCGCCTGTTACAGCCAGGGTGGGGCGAAGATGATGCGCATCCAGGAACTGATAAACTTGCGCCGAGAGGCAATGCATTTCGTGTAAGAGAAGAAACTTTTGCGATTCGAGATCGCTCCATTTTATCTTTTTCTTTTTCGCGAGCTGATGCTCTTTCGGCAGCAAGATCAACAGCGGCTCATTGCCTAACGAATGACGTTCCAAAGCGGGGGATTCGTCGCAGGTCGAGAGCAACGCGATGTCCAGTTCGCCGTCTTCCAATCGCCGAACGAGCCTTTCGGTTGTGTCCTCAAAGATTTCAAGAGTGACTTTCGGATAACCATGTTGAAATTTTCCGATCAGCGCCGGCAAAACGTACGGCGCGATGGTGGGAATGGCCCCAACGGCCAGCCGACCCGCGACTTCGCCCTTCAGCTCGTCCACACAACGGCGTGCATCGGCGATCTCGGCGAGAATTTTTCGCGCGTACTCGAGCAAACATTTGCCGGCCTCGGTCACCACGACCGAACGCGGGAGGCGATCGAACAACCGTTCACCCATCTCGGCTTCCAGCTTTTGAATTTGCTGACTGAGCGAAGGCTGAGCGACATGTTCGCGAGCAGCCGCGCGCGAGAAACTGCCTTCGTCAACGACAGCAATGAAGTAACGGAGCTGATGAATCTCCATCGGGAAAATCTAGTTAGGGGATGGGGTCGTGTCTAAACGTTCAGCGGCTAGAGCCGCTAAATTACCGCCCGTTGTCGGGATGAAATCGCCTTGAGACGTGCGCGTCGGCGAAAGTCCGTCGGCGGATGTCGGGTGGTTGAATTCTAGCCGTCGCCGCGAACCGCCGAAAAAGCGCACAACGGCGCTTCGCCGCTTTATGTTGGGCGAGGTAAAGTGCGCCGCTTTGCGATAATGGGAGTGTTAATTCCATGTCTGATTTTCGATCCAGGGAAAGTGGCCGATTGCAGATTGGCCCTTGCGAGATCAATCTACAGATCAAACGCGCGTTACCTAATGTTATTCGACGGCAAGGAGATTTTTCTTTTCCCGAAAAGGAATGCGCCCAGCCTATTTACGAGTATATTGTGGCGATGCCGACTTACATTTACGAAACCACCGACCCCGCCAAACCGGTCCGTACCTTCGAGGTTAAGCAAAGCGTCCACGACGAGCCGCTTCGCAGCGACCCGGAAACTGGCGAACGAGCGCGGCGTGTGATCTCGGCTGGTTACAACCTGCTCATTCGCGGAAAATCTGTTGGTCCTTCGGTCGGCTCGGTCGGTTCACACTGAGCCTTGATCCCGGCAGCGCTGCCGGACATTTTCCGACAGCTAAAATATTCGGCTCCGGAATCATTTCGCGATCTGGTAAAGTCGCCGCGTTTGCCTTCCACCGGGGCCCGTTCCTCAATCTGCACAAGATTAGGGTCGACTCTGGCAATAAGCGGTGAGCGCGATGCGCCAAGATGGCTTTAACTCGATCCAGATCATGATCTCGAAAATTATTAGCCGCGCAGCATATCTGACGGAACTCACTTCCAATTCCAAATCCTTCTCCAATTGTCCAGACTTGCACGGTGGTGTTCCGAGCTTGCCCGGAGATAGAATCTATATGAAGCCCGCTCTGGATAAAGAAAAGGTCGACCCGTTGGCAATTGCAGTGCCTGTGGCCTAAAATTCGACTGTCAAAATGGATTGCCAATTTCAAGCCAAAGCGGCTGCAAATCCTCGTTGTTAAGCGCCATCAACTTAAGTTTTGCGGCGGCTTCCCGGCGTGTGACCACGGTTTTCACGATCAAAAACTTAGCTCACGTTTGATGCTCGTTTTCGATAGCGCTACCTAAGCGCAGCTCAGAAATTACGATCGCCTCTGGAATCATTTCGCGATCTGTGAAGTCGCCGCGTTTGCCTTCCACCGCGCCCGTTCCTCAACGTGCACAAGATGCGGGTCGACTCTGACAATAAGCGGTGAGCGCGATGCACCAGGATGGCTTTAACTCAATCCAGAAAGGTAAATATATATGAATAAATTAATAACATGGAATCCGCTTAGAGAGATGGAAGAAGCGACGCAAAATCGCTTCAATCCGTTCTTCTTGGCCGGATTTCCGAACAGAATGGGCAGTGGCGAGATCCACAGCCTGACGGTCGCAGATTGGTCGCCGGAGGTTGATATCAGTGAGGATGATCGCGGGTATCTCCTCAAAGCTGACCTGCCTGAAATGAAGAAGGATGAAGTTAGAGTAACAGTCGAAGACGGCATCCTCTGCGTTTCCGGAGAACGCAAAAGCGAGAAGGAAGATCAGAAAAGAAAATTCCATCGCACCGAGCGATCCTTTGGCAATTTCCGACGCAGCTTCACGCTGCCTGAAGATGCCGACAGCACGAAAGTAACGGCGGAGTTCTGCGACGGAGTGCTGAAAGTGCACCTCCCGACGACGGCAAGACCAAGATCAAAAGCTATCGAAGTCAAAGTGAAATAATGCGCTAACACTGACGGCGAGCGTGCGGAAGGTTCCGTGCGTTCGCCCCATCAGTGTAAAGCTGCGTGGACTCTCGTTAAACCGACGTCGGCCCTCTAAGCCTATGGAACAGATAAACCCTAACCACCTCGGGCGCGCGAATTTCAAAGCCGGCACAGTCAAGGACATCATCAAGCCTGCGAAAAGCATTTCTAATCAGGTTTCTGTAAAGGCGGCTTTAGACGAAATGCAGGCGCGGGCAATCGATTCGTCACCTGTAATCGATCAACGCGGCGAATTATTGGGTACCCTGTCGAAGAACAAAATGAACCGGAACGTTGGTGGTTTGGGGCACGACCCCAAGACAGAACCGATAGAAGCACACATCGAAAAGAACAATGCGTATTGCTTCGAAGACCAAACGATTGCGGAGGCGGAGCAAATGATGCTCAACGCAAAGATCGGTGAAGTTCCTGTAGTAACCCGCGAAAAATTGCTGATAGGAACGATAAATATTGAAGCGATTGCACAGAAGAAAGATGGAGAAAACGCTTGGAACCTCCGAAATCCCGCGCCTGAGAGCGCCACAATCGGGTGTTCCATACCGCTACTCCACCACTAGTAATCAACGAATCCCTCAAAAGCTAAGAGCGTGGTGACCGACCGATTTAATCTGTGCGATTGGCCGTTTCCACCGAGCGTCGCAGCTTCGGAAGCGATTTGCGAAATTGCGTGGGAGAGCGACCGACGATTCGCTTAAACGCGCGATTGAAGTTCGTCATGGATTGAAATCCGCATGCGAAGGCAGCTTCGCTAATTCGTGAGTTTGGATTGAGCAAAAGCGTCTTCGATTTCTCCACTCGAACTCTCGAGAGGTAGTCGATGAAATTTATCCCGGTCGCTTGCTTGAACATCTTGCAAAAGTAATGCCTGCTAATATTAGCCGCGTGGGCTACCCGCCCGAGCGACAGCGGCTCCGCCTGATACTTCTCGATGAATTGCCGCGCTCGCGCGATGTTCGCGGACTCGTCCTTTTCGCGCCGTACAACCAGTTGATTCGATAAGATCGAAAGGTGTTGCGCAAAAATACTCAGTAGCCGCAACATCGCGCGATACCGGTCCGGCGATAAAACGCACGTCCGAAAATAAGCTCGCTCAAGCTGCTTCCAATCCGTCTTGTAGCCCCACGCGCGAAGCTGCCGGGTAATGGTCGCGAAGTGTTTCTTTGTTGGGTTCTTGAGCATCACTTCGCCCGTCTCGAGAAAACCAAGAATGTGGTCCCCTACGTACACCGGCACTGCACTTTCGGAGAGTCCCGCAAACCAGGTAACGGTGCGCGTCGTCGAGTCCGGTTCTCGAGATGCGTCGGTCTGGGCTCTTAAGCACGCGGCGCGAGCCTTGTTGAAACGAGCCAGGATTGACGCGAGTGAGTCGCGATCCTCTTTTCCATGGTGTGCCGGCGACCAGGAATCGTGTCCTCGGATATTAAGCGGCAAACCCATGGCTTCGCTGAAAGCCCGTTCGTAATCTTTGAAAATCTGCGAGCGCGAAAGATGTCGCATGACTTCCTGGTCAGAGGATCGGGACGCGCCTCGTTTGCTCATTACGCCTTTCGAAGCGGTACGTCTAACCGCACGTCGCATCACCGTGCGCATCCTAAAACGCGAACCCTCTCAGCGGCAGGTTGTCCTGCTTGAAGCCCTTGCGCAATGTATCCATTGCCGAACGTCTGCTGCTTAACATGGCGAGTCTGATTTGCGGGTGAAGCGCGAAGCTGCCGGAAAAGCGCAGATCGACATTTAGAGCGTTTATGTCGCTTGAAATAAATCGCGCTGCTTTGTTTGGCTGTTGGCTGCATTTTCGTTACGGGATTTTATACAAACTCCGCTCGTCCCTCAGTTCGCTGCGCGCTTGCTCACAACCATTGTAAGCCGGGCGACGATCCTTGTCGCCGGGTAAAATGACTAGAAAAATTACGTTCGATCCGCTACACGATTTGCTTCAGCACGCCAAACATGAAGTGGTCGAAAGAAACTTGACGCTGCGGGGCGCCCGGTTGGCCCCTGCCAGCCGGTTGCACTCGCTACCGTCGCACGGGGGATTTCGGGCCTCGTAAGCGGCTTGCGAGCACGCCCTGTCAGCCGCTGCAACAATTCCTCTCGTTTTCGTCGCGGAAGTATTACACCGGCGCGGTGTCGATTCAGTTTACTACCTGTTCGAGTGCGCGATGAGTAGCAGCGATAGGTCTGTTGGATGCCGTTCGCGTCGAAGCGGCGAGCAGTTTCGCGAGGAGCGCCTCGTAAGAATCACACTTGGGGCTTTCGCCGTTGGACTCGACCCATTCAGGATGTTGGATCCGCAGATCGTCGTGAATCTGTTGCTGGAGCTCGGTGTAGGTGTGGATTTCGTGATACATGGCTATTGTCCTGGCAAGATTCAAGTGTGGCGCGTGACGGTTCCGACAAAGGGCTCGCCAGAATCGTCGACGAAGGTTGGCGTCCTGAGCGCGCGGTACGGCCAAGTGAGGGCATTCCAAAGGGCGGCACGTGTGTGCTTGCGGTGTGCACGACGCTCGGCCAACTGGATTACTTTGTAACGCTGGCGCTGCAGCAACACGCCGAGCAGTCCGCTTTGCGCAAGGGTCGGGATCAAATTTCTCATAAC
>VBQC01000284.1 GCA_005887825.1 Verrucomicrobiota bacterium
CGCGCGTCGCCAAATGCGCGGTGGGGCATGCGAGGGACATGCGCGAAAAACGCCCCTGCATTGGGCGGGATCACACCGACCCAGATGCCTGTTAGGTAGAAGCCGCGGTGATTGTCGCTCGTAATGCCGTTGAAATGCGAGATGTCGACGCCGATGCGGTGGCGGTTCTTATAGTCGTAGGACGTCCAGTCCGAAGCCGTTTGTGTCGCCGAGTCCCAGTCCACCAGGTAGCCATGGTCGATTCCCTGGATATTTGCGTCACTGTAGCCGCCGGCGATGGTGTATTGCGTCCCGCGGTTATACCAGATTCCGTAGGCGGTAATGCTTACCGCTCCCGGTTTTACCAGCTCCACCCAGGAGTTGTTGTCGATGTCGTAAACGAAGGCCCTGCCCGTCGAAAGGTTCGTATCAAAGTTGCCGACGACAAGTCCGCCCATTGTGCTGTGCGCGAGCGTGTCAAGGACCTGCTCCCCGGGGGATGGTGATGGAGTCGCGGCGGCTATGGGGAAGTCGATCGTCTGCCAAGTGCCAGATCCGTCGGTCGGTCCTTCGTAGAGCAGACCGTGATCGTAAGCCCCAGTCTCTTGTGTCTTGTAGCTGCCTACCAGGCGCACATTATTGGAAGACAGGGCGTCCGGCCCGTAGAGCGTCGTGCTCGTAACGGTGACGCCGGGGGAACTCGGAAAGTTCAGGAGGGTCCAATCGCCGCTGCCATCGAGGAGACCCTGGTAGAAAAGCCCCTGCCCATTCGTCTCGCCCGCCAGAGCATAGAATCCCGTTATGTAAACGTTCTCTCCTCCGGCGCCGCGTACCCCTGTTAGAAACGTGGAACTCCCCATGGCACCACCGGGGTAGTTCAACGTTGAGTAGTCGACTTGCGCGAAAGAAATGTTCGCACAGAGAATTGTCAGGATCGCAAGAGCAAGGAGAATTGTCGTGTTTTTGAACTGAATCGGCTGATACATATTTGGACTTTCTTCTTTTCCCCGCTGGTTGACCCTTGGTGACCGCAGGTCTGAAAACGAGACGAAGCTCGCGGGAGAAGCCTCCTATGCCGGATTCAGAACTATTTAGTCTACGAACAATAGTCAGGCAGTCTATAGGACTTTAGTCGTACGCCTTGTTGCAGGCACGATGCACGATCTACCGTGCATTTGACCACCGATAACAGCCAACATCGGCGGAACGGTCAAGAATCAATTTTCATCGCTTCGCCGTCGAGAGTTCCGTGTTCGTGTAAGGCGAAAGCTAACGCTTCGATCTGTCGCCAGCGTTCAGGGAGTGCACCTAAACGCGGGGAAGAAAGCGTAACTCGCAGACTCAAGTTCAATAAACGCCGTCAGCCTTTCATCGGCGCGCACAATGCAGCGTTGACCGTCACGCTCTGCGGCCACAACGCAGATTGCCCGCCGTTCGCTATCCACAGTCGCAACACAGCCCCAACTCCAACCGGCTTTGCTGAGATTGTCGGCGATTATTTCCCAGTGCTCTGAGTGATCACGCTTTTTCAAACAATTTTTTGAAGTCGTCTTCATCGCATTGATGATAATGAAACTCGTTTTTCAGGCAATACACCCGTTTGCCTAGTCCCACTTCTTCGTCTGGCGCAATCCGAAGGAAGAAGGTCTCCCCTGTAGATTTTTCGATGTAACCGCGACTCGTGTTGTAGCCTTCCGCTTTCAGGTCTGGCGCGATTCTCTGAACCGGCTGCGATTGTGTTATCGCAGCGCGATCAGCGCCGAGTTGTTTCAAGATTTCTTCACGCTTTTCCATGGTCGTTCGCCTTGGTTGTTATTGAAGTAAAAAGAGCGTGCCCGCCTGCGACGGGCGGCGTACGCATTTGCGGACACACACAGAGGGCGCGCATCGCGCTGGAAAGCATGAGAGAATGATAGCCCATGCAGAAGCCCGGAAATTCGGAACGAGCCTCCAACGTCGATGCGCACACAAAGTTCATTTCGCCATTTGCAAAAGTTGGACGGCATTGCGCTGCCATACGTCCTCATCGGCGTCGTTGTCCACTTGGGTTAGAATTTGCTCCAGCCGCTTAACGCGAGACCTAGCGCGTTTCACTAGTGGCGAATCTTCAATGTCATCCGCGGACAGATGTCGCGACTCGTTAGCTTTAACCTCTGTGACTTCCTTTTCTGCGGCCCTTAGCTTATACTGACAAGCCGATTTCAGCAATTCACGACGCTCAGGATGTGCAGATTGAAAACGCTTCTCGGTGTAGCGATCAGAAGATAGGTTACTCAGTAAGTTTTCTGCGCCCGGTACCCCTGATGCGCGGCTAAAGCACTAGAGCGGTAAGACTGCAAGTAACCGAGTAGCGAGTTGAAGTCAGCGAGGCTTGTCTGCCTAATAGCCTCTAACTCACGCACCTTCTCTAGCGCGGCCTCGCCATTCTTGCCAAATGGATTTTGCATTTCGCCCTTGTCTAAGTCTTAACTGTCCTTAGCGACCGGCGCTTTTCGCCTTCCGGTATTCGGCGTAGAGACTGGGCCAACCCTTGACCCCGACGGCAACAGCCTGACTCACACTCAGGTTGCATTTTGTATGCAGAGTGTGTAGCACGCTGTCAAAATTGTCGGGAGAGCCAACTTCAGCCCTGTATTGCTGGACTGTCTTTCCAGCGATGAGCCTTTGCTGGTTAGCCGGAGTGTTCATTGTTTTATGTTCAGTTTCCATAGTTACTTCCTTACTTGGTTTTTGGTTGCTTTACTTCAGAGAAATTTTACGCCTTCCTTGTCGTGCCCGTTGGGTTGAAGAGAATCACCACGGGTCATAAATGTTTGAAATTCGTGCTTAGTCATCAAGCGCTTCAAGGGGTTAGGCTCACTGTGAATAGCCCTTAACTGTGCCTGTTCTACTGAGTCTCGAATAGCAAGCACAACGGCCTCAGTTACCGCAGTCGTGAGTGACTCAATCTGTTTTTTGGTCATAACGTTGCCTTTCCTGATTTCCATTGTCGATCCCAAAGAATCATATCTCGATTGTGGCGGTACTCCAGAATTGCTCTCTCCTTCGCTCTGCGATTACCCGGATGCGAAACGTAAATGATCGTCTCGGCAATCTCGCGCTGTCCCTCACGCGGCTACCGCCTTTTCTTGGAAGGGTATGACGTTCTCCGCCCCTTCCTTTGATTCTTCGCGTAAGAGCGCCGCTGTTTGCGCGAATACTTGGCGCTGGCGCTCAGTCAATTTCTTGTGAATTTCTCGTGCACTCATCCCTTCGAATCGCGGGGCCAACTCATCGGGCAATCGTCGGAATTGTGCTACCAATAGGCCGAAGGCGCGCCGAAAGAGCGTTAAATTCTCGCGCTCGATAGCAGCGCGTAGCTCGCCCCGCGCCACGTCAAGGTCATGCTGCTCCCTCTCGGCCTTGATCTTCAGACACCGAATCTTCAACGCTTCAGTCTCGTTAGGCATTTTCACTTTGTTCGAGTGTGACGCAATAAACTTGCGAAAGGCTGACACACTCCACCTTCCATCGTGCCGAGGCATGGGCGCACCCGGCAGTTTGAAATAAGCGTAAAGCAACGTCCGGCTAATACCTAAACACTGCGCAAGAGTCGTTTTGTTCCTAGCAAAGTTAGCGTTCATAGCCTAACGAATTGTCGTTCATGGAAAATGAATTTTGAAAACGCGGCGCACAGAATAAATCTGCACGCTTCGCGACCCTGTGGGTTGATTTTTTGCGTAAAAGATTCCTTAACTGTAATCCATTCCTTTGTGTGGATGTCATAGTGTGGCTTAGTCATCGTTCGGACTGTAGCGGCTGTGGTGTCTTTCTCTGGCGTGTTACTACCTTAACTGGGGGACTGGCTATAACCTTGCGTATAGCCTTTGATCTCGGGTAAAACGGTGGTGGTGCAGGACATGTCACTTCCGGCTTGCTTGCTCGTGCGTGATCTTGCGGTTGTCCTTTCATTGGCATGATTGTGTTGACATTTCTTCGTGTATGTCATTGCTCTGCTCTGCTTGTGCGAGCCTCGCGCTCTCTGTGAGTAAACGTCTAATTAAACGAAGTGCTGAGGTAGCAACGACATGGTTGAGTCTGTCCTTGACGCTTACCCGGTTATACGCGCTAGTGATTCGCTCTGCCGTCATTGCCTATCCTTCGTTTTGGTTGCCGCCCTCATTGGTTCGGCTATCGGATTTTCTTAACCTTGCTCAAAACCTCCGGCCAGTTGACTCGCCTAACGCGTGGGCCAAACTCGTAAGTCGTGATTCCTTTTTTATGGATTACACTCCTGAACCCGGTTGGCTTCATCTTCGATCTTTTGGCGGCTTCGTCTATCGTTATCAACTGCTCTTTGGCGCTCATTAGTTACGTTGTTGTTATACAAGCGTAAACTCATGTGCGTAGGTCGTCAATATCGTAATTCAGACTGCCACTTGTTAGCTTAACGCTTTCCCTTGAATAGGTGTACTTGTGAGTGTTGGTACACTGAGAACAAAAAGTGCTCCATTCACGCTGAGGATGGTACGTACCTAAGCCCTTCTGCTTCTGCCTCTGCTTCTGCCTCTGCTTCTGCCTCTGTGTCACGCGTGACATTTTGCGTTACGCTCTCCTATGAAGGAGTAACGGACTTTTGCGGGTTGCGTAACTTTTCAGTAACTTTGGAAGTTACGGCTGCGTTATCACCTGTTACGGCTTCATTGCTACGATGACGCTCGCGAAATCGCTTTTGTCGCTCGGCATTACTCAGTGGTTTGCGCTGCAACATGTTCTTTCGATAGCGCCCATAATTCAGGACTATCCAGCCGCCGTCGATCTCCTTGATCTTGCGGCCCCCATGTTCCTTGATGCGGGAATATGGATCGGGACTTTGAAATTCATTTAGGATTTCAGTCAGTCGCGGGACTTCGATAAAGCAAAGACGGGCCATGGCCGGAACACTTGATCTCACCACTCCACGAGCATCGCACAACGCAAGCAGGGCAATCCAAACTCGCACCGTGTCATGGCTCGGCCCCCACACCGATGAAAAGACTATTCCAGAATCCAACTTAGTGAACCCTCGTGACGATAATTCTTGGTCAGGCTTC
>VBQC01000285.1 GCA_005887825.1 Verrucomicrobiota bacterium
TGCAATTCGCGGTATTCGCCGCGTATGATCATATTTTCGCCTTCCGGATTGACGAGGTCCCAGCGGAACTCTCCGCCTACGCGCGCGTCAACGATTAGATTGCGAGTCTGAACATTTTCCGGACCGAACCATTGCTTCATTTGCGCGGGATCTGTCCAGGCTGCGTAAACGCGTTCGCGCGGAGCTTTGATGTGACGTTTGATTTCGAGCGATAGCTTTTCTGTTTGGGCCATAATGTCTTCTTTCGTCAGGAAGGTATCTGTGTTGTGAACTTAACCCCGCTCGGCATCATCGCTCTCGACAAATTCTTTGAGCGATGAACCGATGATTTGCGTCCAGCCCTCCATGAAATTCTTGCGCGCGAACGACGGAGTTTTCGGGAAAGTGTCCAGGCCCTCATGCGTCAGCTTCAGCTGCGTTTTGTTGCCATCAGCGAACAATTCAAATGTGACCAGCGAATTGCCCTCGTGTCCTTTGTAGCGCCAGGTGTAGGCGAGCTTCCTTGGCGGAATCACCTCAGTGATCTTGCAAAGATGGTGATACTTCATGCCCTCATGCTCAACGATGAATTCAAATTCAAACCCCACTTCGGGCTTGAATTCCTTCAGATCGAAATACCACTGCTTCATTTCCCCCACATCGGTGAGCGCCTTCCAAACTCGCGCGACCGGCGCGGCAAAAGTTCGCTCGATGACAACTGCTTCCGCCAAATTATTTTTCGTAGTCATGATTATCTCAGGTCAATTATTTCGCTTTAGTATCTGGCTCCAGGATTCCAAACACGTTGCCGGCCGGATCTTCGGCATAAGCGAGCCAACCGATTCTTGGGATCGCCATCTTCGGCACACAAATTTTTCCGCCGCGCTGCTCAATCTTCTTCATCGTTTGATCGAGCGAGCCCACGGCTATCGTGTTTAACGTGCCGGGCCTTTGCCCTTCTCGTGGACGAGTCACGCCCCCGTTGATTCCCGGTTCCTTGTCGTCGCCGGTCGTGACCAGCCAGTACTCGACTGGACCGCCTTCGAACTTCTGGAACTTCCAGCCGAACACATCCTGGTAAAACGGCTGCACTGACTCGGGGTCGTCGGTGTAAATTTCAAAGTGGGTGACACGATTCATATGTCGATCTTTCCGTTCGTTTCAATATTCGTCGTGACGCCGCACCCAATCCATCGTTGAGTCCGGATTCTCGTCGCGGCCTTTCGGCACGAGATCGAGGAAATTGTAGGCGCCAACCAGAATGTCCAATCCGCGCGCGTAGGTCGAATAGGTGTGAAAGATGTCGCGGTTCTCGTCTTTGTAGAAGACACTCAGGCCTGGAAGTTCGTCGCTCATGAATTCTCCCGTTCCGTAGTTGTAATAGACTTTGTTCGCCTTCTCTTCCTCCTTCGTGAACGAGACGTGATAGTCGAAGTTGAATTCGTTGTCGCGCGATGACAACCACTTGAAGCGCCAGCCCATTCGTTTCTGATATGCTTCGACCTCAGAGAGTGGCGCCCGCGAGATAACGACGAACGTCACATCGCGATGCGGCAGATGCCGGTTCGCGCCGTCAAAATGATCGGCCAGATAAGAACAGCTTTTGCAACCTTCTCCCCAGCCCGGGCCGAGCATAAAATGATAGACGATCAATTGGCTGCGGCCGTCGAACAGTTCGGCCAGCGTTTCTTTGCCTTTCGGTCCGTCGAACACGTATTTCTTGTCGATCTTAACCCAAGGCAGACTGTGCCGCGCCGCGCTTAACGCATCACGCTGACGGCTAAATTCTTTCTCTCGCGTTAGTAAATCCTTGCGGGCAACAAGCCAATCAGCTTCCGAAACGATTTCGCGGTCTTCCATTAGTCCTGTTTTGCTTTCCATCAATGTCATTTTTTTTATGGTCTGTTGTTAATTGTGTTATTAGTTGTTCCGTTTTTTCTCACTAGGGGTTCGC
>VBQC01000286.1 GCA_005887825.1 Verrucomicrobiota bacterium
GCCTCGGCACCTGCTGGCAGAAAGAACGGATCGTTCTTGCCCCAGACTGCCAGGAACGGCGGCTTGTGTTTGCGAAAGTATTCTTGGAAGGTTGGGTACAGCGCGACATTGCTCTTATAGTCGCCAAAAAGGTCGAGTTGGACTTCATCGGCGCCGGGTCGGGCCAGGTAAAAGTTGTCCAGTGAATAGCCGTCAGGAGAAACGGCGGTCGTGTCAGACACGCCGTGCGTGTACTGCCACAGAGTCGTCTCAGGTTTCAGCAAAGCACGTAGCGCGTCACGGTTGACTGGCGAAGGGTCTTTCCAATATGTCTGGATGGGTTTCCAACCTTCGCTCAATCCTTCTTCATAGGCATTGCCGTTCTGAGAAATAATCGCAGTGATGCGCTCGGGGTGGCTAACCGCGAGGCGAAAGCCGGTCGGCGCGCCGTAGTCAAACACATACACGGCGAAGCGCCGGAGACCGATTACCTCCGTGAAACGGTCGATCACCTTCGCGATGTTGTTAAAGGTGTAGGTGAAGCCGCTGCGGTCGGGCATGTCCGACTGTCCGAAACCAGGTAGGTCCGGCGCGATAAGGTGGAGACGCTCAGCAAGCGGCGGAATCAAATTGCGGAACATGTGGCTCGAAGTTGGAAAACCGTGAAGCAAGAGCAGGGCCGGTGCATCCGCCCTACCCGCTTCTCGATAAAATACGTTGAGACCATCAATGTTGATCTTGCGGTAGCTGGGCTTAGTCATAATTCGATCCTCATGAAATAACCAATCTAGGGCCTATAATGGCCAACGAGACATTTGAACGTCAGCTCCCCGGCACGCCGGGTTTAAGGTAAACGATCAGGCAACAACAACACATTCCAAGTCCAAGCAAGGGATATTTTAGTGCTACGACCGCGGCGACTCCGAAAAAGCACAGCGTCACGATTGATCTGAAACGCATGATCCTGCGCACCCTTGGCGAGACCTCGTCAACCGGAGCGCGGTCAATAAGCTCCCAAATCAAGAATATGTAGGTCATGTTTACTAGGAAGAAGACCGCCGCATAGAAAGCAACCGGCTGCGGCGCCAATTCGCTGACGGCCATCCAAGCGGTAGAGAGCGGAAGCAGCGACACGGAAAACAGGTGCGCGAAATTGAACCACATCAGGCGAGGCGTCGCTTCGGTCGCATAACGCATGAGATGATGGTGATTGGTCCAAACAATGGCGATGAAGAGGTAGCTCACTGCATAGCTTAGCCACGTTGGCCAGAGCAACAGCAGCGCCTTAAATGTGGGGAGCTCGGGCGGGCGCAGTTCCAAAACCAACACTGTGATAAGCACGGCGAACACGCCGTCGGAAAACGCGCTTAATCGCTCCGTGGTCGCTCTAGCGCGGAACACGATCGTTCCCTTTATTGTTCACATGATAAGTTGCCGTTCTGTCTGGGGCGATCTGTCCGGGTATTTGGTCTTCGGCTCACTCTTTGGATGCCCATCAGCAGGCTTTTTGTCCTACGCGATTCGGCCAGCGACCTGCAAGCAAAATCAGAGCGTACCACGGTAGTTTTCTACCTTTGGTGAAGCTTTTAACGCAAGCCGATGCAAAAGAAACGCATCTTTGCCAGTCGTCTTTTGTCTCGTGAAAGTTGTAGCTGAACGCGTTCGCGCCGACGTCAGCGGCGTTCGCGACGCCTATGTCAGATTACGCGCTCAACGAGTGTTGGTGTTGGAACCCGATGGAGTGTCCATTCGGATGGCTCCGCCATTTTCAGGCGTACCGACCCAACATGTCGTGATCGTCGATGAGACGAAGTATTTCGCTAACTGCGCCTGGGATGCATTCGGCATACCCGCGGCGCTGCATCGCCCCGGGGCGAGTACATTCCCGCTGCGAGCAATCCGGTGAACCGCTCAATCTGGAGATTGGTTTAGAAGGTCCACCACCCTGCAGCTGGCTTTTTCATTGCCTTGTTCCCGCGGTCAAGTGGTGGGACGACATTGTTACAACATGCTTTTCTTCCGGTCGGAAGAACGGGTTCGCGAGTGGTGCGCCGCGCACGGTTATCCCATCCGGCCGCTCGTCACGATGGACCAGCTATGGACGCTCGCGACGACTTGGTATTCAACGCGCTTACAGGAGAACTCCCGGCGTCCGCAGCCCGATGAGATGCGTGCCATCTTCGCTGGCCTCGGCTTAGGAGGCGACTTTTGGGATCCGCAGTCGGATACTTTCGGTTACCCCTGATCGGTCCCCAGCAAACGCGGGGCGGACAAGGATTGATCATGATGGACTCTCAGCATCACAATTGTATCGAGACGGAGTTGTAAGCACCGACAAAACTTCCGTCAGATAATGCCTGTTGCAGTTCTCGCGGCGTAAGCACTCTTGGCAAGCCTGGTTTAAGCCAATAGAACAATTCCAAGCTAGGCATGAATTCTATGAATGGAGTAACAGCGACCGGGACGATACGATTGAAGTCTGATATATCGTAGTTGAGCCCAATCGGGTGCTCGGCTAGCCATTTGGCTTTTGTATCGCTATCGCGCAAAGCGTTGTCAACGAGTTCGCGCCGGTGAATCACCGCCGCCGGTTCACTTAGCTCCGATGCAAATGATTTTGCTTTCGCCCGACACTCTACAACCACCAGGGTATCACCAACCCCAAACGAAGCATCTATTTGTTTCGACTTCCCGTTGCGCGCCTTAAGTCGGCCAGTCGGCAATATGTTCCCGGTCTCACGAACGTAGTTTTCAAGCGCTTCGCCTTTAAAATTTTGATCTGATGGATTGATCCCGTAGAAAAGATGTCTGAGCGTGCTTGTAATCCACGCGTAATCCACGAACCATCGGTCGCCACCGTACGGAAGGAACACGGCCAAAGGCTCCGCATGTAGCAGCGATATCGCTTGCCGCTTACGTTCACGGAGCGCTAGATGTTCGAAGACAGCTCGCGCGTCTACGTTCTCTGCTTCAATATCGATTTGTAACGCTGCTATCGACTCGGGAATGAAGGTTTCAATCGTGTCTATTATGTCCTGTTTTTTAGAAGGCCCGACGTACGCGCGTTGCCAGAAATGGAAAATCTTGGAATTGTCGCGTCGCCACAGATAGAAAACGTGATGACCGATAGCGCCGATAACGGCGAAAACGGATGCTAGGGGGATCTGATGCTTAGCGTGAAAATCCTTCTCGAACGGCTTATGCGCCTTGGCATAAGCCGCTAAGTTGAAAGGAAACCACAGGAAGTTAGTTTCCAGCGGCAGAAGCAATCGGCTCTTAAAAGCCTTTAATAAGTACGGTAAGATTTCACGCGAAGCGGAACCGACATCATAGTGAGGGAGAAAAACTACACCTTCGCGGCTTACCAACTCGTCCGAAAACACGGTTCCAGTCGCGGACGCGTCAAAGTACAAATGACGATCGTCATAAATTCTTATTAATTCATCTAACTCATCGCTTCTGGAATCTCCAAAACTCGGCGGATCATTGGTAACAACAAGTTCTGCGCCCTTGCCGAGAGCCCGTAAGGCCGCGGTGGCCTTCCAGATTTCATAGGCAAGTTTTTCAGTGTCGTACAGTTGCTCTATCGACTGCGTGTTGAAATCGGTCAGCACTAACTGAGGAGCCTTTCGAAGAGCCTCGCGGTAGGGTGCAAAGTCCGGATGCATTAGGGCGCCCCCTAGAATTGCATCGTCTGAAATTTGGCCGCTAATCCCGACACCGCCGCAGGGGGAAAGTTTCGCAAACTTGTGGAATGCCGACTCAAGAATCGCTCTTACCCACGAAATCGTCACCGGCCTTCTGTCCTCGCCTATTGCTCGCGGTAAAAACCGGCGATAAAGATGAAGCCAATACGCAATCGAATGGGGCGCGATGCAAGATGCGAGTTCTGATTCGACACTTACGAGGTACGCTTTTACGAGATCTCTGGCGTAGCCTGAAGAATAGTTTCCGGGCTTAAGCAATCTCCAGAATCGCTGTCGAATTGCAGCAGGGGCGGCAAAGTTATATCCCGTTGCGAGTAAATCCTTGTGAAGAAGCGCAAATACCTCTTGATAGTACTCGGAGATGACAATGGGCGTCTCTTTAGCTGTACGCTTTAGTTTCTTTCGGGATCTGCGCGGCATACGTTAGCGGCGAACAAGTGACTGCCCTAATCGAGATAGATTCGGCTGCGTTACGCCTTCCCGTAAACCTCTCCACCTTTTTCGACGAACTCAACAAAAAGGAAATCGGGAAGCGAACACCGGAGATGGGAAGATTCAGTCAGTTTTCGAATTCGCGTAAGG
>VBQC01000126.1 GCA_005887825.1 Verrucomicrobiota bacterium
ATTACATTGGTGGCGATCATGCCTGGGGCGGTGGCGGCGACATCAAATATTTTTTCAACCGCTACTTTGGTGTGGGCATTGAAGGATTTGCCCTGGACGCCAGCAAAAACGGCTTCGATATCTTCGAGGACCCGACGATCCCGATTTTTACTCGTGAAAGAATCAATCACGACCATACCATTGGCGCGGTATTAGGAACATTTACGTTGCGCTATCCAATTCCTTGCACACGTTTTGCGCCCTACGCCTGGGCCGGTGTCGGTGCGATTTTTGGCGGCGGCGAAAGGGATGTCCTCGTCACGCAGGGGCCGCCGGACGCGTTCGCCGTCCGTGCCCAGACGCATCACTTCGGTAGCGAAACCAAATTGCTCGGCCAATTCGGAGCCGGTCTCGAATTCCGAATCGCGCGACATGTCGGTTTGACTAGCGACTTGAGCTTCGGCGTGATCGACGGGCCGAAAAATAATTTCGGCATGTTTCGTAGCGGCATCAACTTCGCCTTCTAGCGGTAACGTATCAATTTGTAGAGGCGCTCTTCATAGGGGCCGCCGAACAAGAAAAACGGCGGCTGACCCTATGAACTCCGAAAGCTTCGCGATTTGGTGGATTTCGCAAGCCGGCGGATTCGCGAACGGGCAGCCGCCGTTACATTTTTTGACCGTGCTTAATCACGCTTGTCATCCCGAGCGCGCGCTGCGGCGACCGAGGAATCTCGCAACGTATCGAGCGATTCCGCTTCTTGACCGGCTTTCTTCACACCGATACGTTCACGTCGGAAAGGAGCTCGTTGGTGAAAACCGAGGTGTCGATCGAATACTGCGTCGTTTGAAACTACACGCCGAAGGCCGTCAGTTTGGCGACCAAAATTCTTGAGCTCGGCGAGCGCATCAAATCGCTCACGCTGATCCCATCGAGCGGCGGCGCTTTCGAGATTCGCGCCAATGGCAAACTCCTCCATTCCAAACTCGACTCTGGCGACTGGCCGGATTTCGATACTATCGTCAGCGCGATTAAGAAACTTAAATAAGCGCTCGCATCGCTCCTGGTCTTCACTTCGGCGTTCGAAGTTCGGTGTTCGATGTTCGATGTTTTCTTTTCTTTCCGCAATCCGGAGAGTGAAGGGTGCCTGGTGGCCCTCGCGGTCTTCAAAACCGTCGTCGCCACGCAAGTGGCGGGGTAGGTTCGATTCCTATCCTCTCCGCCGTTTCATTTTCGATTTTCGATTTTCGATTTTCGATTGGTCACAAAGATGCGCCGCTGAAATCCAGATTTCAGCTTGCCGCCTTGGCGGACATCTAGCATCCAGCATCGAGAAAGGGGGTGACCTCCATGTCGCGTGAGCAAATTCGTAAACTGACTTCGCTCTCATCGTGCGCCGGGTGAGCGTCCAAATTGAGCCAACAGGCCCTGCGGCAAGTTTTGCCGCAGCTTCCCATTTCGTTAGACCGCAACGTTCTCGTGAACTCGAACACCTTCGACGATGCGGGCGTTTATCGCCTGGATCGACATCGTGCTCTCGTGCAGACCGTTGATTTTTTCACACCCATTGTGGACGATCCATTTTCCTACGGGCAAATCGCCGCGGCCAACTCGCTTTCCGATATCTTTGCAATGGGCGGGCGACCGTTGACCGCGCTCAACATCGTCGGTTTTCCGGCGGATCTCGTTCCGCCCAGAGTGATTTCTTCCATTTTGCGCGGCGGCCTGGCCAAGGCCGCCGAGGTCGGATGCGCGATCATCGGCGGTCATTCCATTCGTAATCCAGAACCGATCTATGGTCTGGCTGTCACGGGAATTGTTGATGTTCGCCGTGTCACTACGAATGCAAACGCGCGCCCCGGCGATCTGCTTGTCTTAACGAAACCGCTTGGCACCGGCATCGCCACTACCGCGATCAAGCGCGGGGTGGCTTCGCGCGGACTCCAGAAAAAGGTCATTTCCCTGATGTCGAAAATTAACACGGCAGGCGCCGAACTCGCTGAGCGTGATCTCGTTCGCGCAGCCACAGACATCACCGGCTACGGCCTGATCGGCCATTTGGTTTCTATTTGCCGCGCCAGTGGCGTCTCGGCCGATGTCGATCCGAGCGCAGTGCCGATGATTGGTGATGAGATCGGCGATCTGATCGAACAAGGCTGTGTCCCCGAAGGAAGCTGGCAAAATCTTTATGACACCACTGTCCTCGTCGATTGGCGAACCACAGATGAGGCGCACAGAATTCTTTTAACTGATGCGCAGACCAGCGGCGGATTACTGCTTTGTGTCGCTGAAGCGAAACTGGAGAAAGTGCTAACTATCTTACGAAAAGTGCCCACGCCCTGCGCCGCCGTAATCGGAAGAATTGTTCCCGGCCGGCGGCGTGGTCCGTTGATATGCATGACCGGATAAAATCGCGCTCGCGCCGGGAAATTCCCGCCGTGAACAAAGTTCTCGCTGCGCTCGGTCACTACGACCTGCCGCGCCCGATGATTGTCGATCTTGTCCGGCGCGAGCTTTCGAAAATGCGGACGAAGGGAAAGATTCCCGAATTTCGATCAACTCTCAATTTTGTTCGTCGGGCGGTTGAGGAAATTCGCGCCAGCCGTCTTCAGCCGGTTGTCAATGGAACCGGAATCGTCATTCACACGAATTTCGGGCGAGCGCCACTTGGTGCGGAAGCGGTCCGCGCGCTTGGCGAGCTGGGTTCAGGTTATTCCAATCTCGAATATGATCTCCGGACCGGCGAACGCGGAAGCCGCGGCGCCTATATCGAGCATGCGCTCGCTTTGCTCAGTGGAGCAGAATCCGCCACGATCATCAACAATTGCGCAGCCGCGTTGGTGCTGATCGTTCGACATTTCATCAGACGCACCATCGAACACCAAATATCGAACGCTGAACGTCGATCGGAAGTCGTGATCTCACGCGGCGAGATGGTCCAGATCGGCGGCGGCTTTCGCATCGGCGAAATAATCGAGGCGGCCGGGGCGAAGTTGCGGGGGGTGGGCGCAACAAATAAAACGACGCTCGACGATTACGCGAAGGCAATTGGGCCAAACACGTCGCTCATTCTTAAAGTTCATCGCAGCAATTTTTTCATGAGCGGTTTTGTAGAATCGCCGTCGTCGGCAGCTATCGCTTCGCTCGCGCGAAAAAAGCGCATTCCTTTTGTCGCTGATTTGGGAAGCGGGGCGATCTTTGCGACCGAGCGCCTGGGACTCGTGGAACACGAGCCGACTCCTGCTGAATCGTTAAAAGATGGCGCCGATCTTGTTTGCTTCAGCGGAGATAAATTGTTTGGGGGCCCACAAGCGGGAATTATTGCAGGAAAGAAGCGGTTCATCGCCGCGTTGAAACACGAACCGCTATTTCGTGCGTTGCGCTGCGACAAATTGGTTTTTGCTGCGTTGCAAGCCACTGTCGATCTTCATCTCGATCAATCGACAAGCGGAATTCCTGCGATTGCCCTTTTGCAAATCTCTGAACTTGAACTGCGCGCTCGAGCAGGAGCGATTGCCAGCCGGCTGGAGGGCTTGCCACTGCAAATCGCCATTGGCCGTGGCATAGTCAAAGCCGGCGGCGGAACCTTGCCAAGGTCCACAATGTCGTCCATTACCATCGAAATTGTTCCGAAGAATTGTTCGATGAGCGATTTCGCCGGCCGTCTGCGCAACTCAAGTCCACCGGTTATCGGCCATATTGGGAATGGGCGGTTCAAACTCGATCTGCGCACAATTTTTCCTCAACAGGATGACGCCGTCGCCGACGCGATTCGCGCAGCATGCACAAAAACTCGCTGAATGCATTCAACAACGCCGTCATCCCGAGCGGAGCTAGGGACCTCACAGTCGAAGCAGGAAATACGCTGTCTAGATTGTGTGGTCAATCAACCTATGAGAGGTCTTTCAATTCGTTCAGGATGACGCCGCGAACGTTGATTCTGTATCTCTAACTCTGGAAGCGAGATCATGGAGAAACATTTCATTCTCGCGACCGCCGGTCACGTCGATCACGGCAAGAGCGCGCTTGTCAAGGCGCTCACCGGAACTGATCCCGATCGCTTGCCGGAAGAAAAAGCGCGACAAATCACAATCGAGCTTGGCTTCGCGCATCTCCAGCTTTCCGCACCGCCATCAACTATCAACTCTCAACTCTCAACTTTTTGCATTGGCATTGTCGATGTACCGGGCCACGAGGATTTCGTCCGGAACATGATCGCAGGTGTCGGTTCAATCGATCTCGCGCTTTTCGTTGTCGCAGCGGACGACGGTTGGATGCCACAAACCGAAGAACATTTGCAGATTTTGACTTATCTCGGCGTGAGACGCGCTGTGATCGCGCTGACGAAAAGCGATTTGGGAAAGATCGACAATGTTAGCGCGCAAATTCGGAACCAACTGCGCGATACCGCCTTTGCGCACTCCCCGATTATTCCAACTTCGGTTCGCACGAGCGAGGGGATTGAAAATTTGAAGAGCGCGCTTGCGGTCGAGTTTTCGACCGTGCAACCGCAACGCGACATCGGAAAACCGCGCTTGTTTATCGATCGCGCTTTTACGCTGCACGGAATCGGCACTGTCGTGACCGGCACGTTGAGTAATGGACCACTCCGTCGTGGCCAGAATGTCATCGTTCAACCGCAAAATCTTGAAGCGCGCATCCGCTCAATTCAAAGTCACGGTTCTGAGTTGGAGTCTGCGCAGCCGGGAATGCGCACCGCAATCAGTCTGCCGGATGTTCCGATCAGACCTAGTGGAATTGAGCGTGGCAATACAGTTACTACGGCCGAGCTCGGAGCCGCCGCCAACACTGTCGATGTCGTTCTCGAAAAATCCGCGCGCTTGAGCCGACCTGATCCGGCCGCGCGCCCGCTCAAAAGCGGGAGCTCGGCACACATCCATTTTGGAACGGACCGTGTCGGAGCAAAGATTTCCCTTCTCGATCAAGACGTAATCGAGCCCGGCCAGTGCGCAATTGCTCAGCTGCGTCTCGAATCACCGCTGCTCGCTTTCGTCGGTGACCGTTTTGTCGTACGCGATTCGTCCGAGCAAAACACGATTGCCGGCGGCGTGGTCTTGGATGTCGACGGCAATCGCGAAAACTTTCGAAGCACTGCCCAGTCTCAATTCTTGAAAACACGCGCTAGCGCCATTGATGATGTCGATCTTCGCATTTCCTCACAGCTCACGCGTGACGGCTTTGCTGAAACCACTGGCCTGTTGATCAAATCAAACTCCAGCGCGGACCAGATCGCGAACGCACTGACCCGGTTGGAGCGCGATGGCCAAATTGTTTTACGCGGCGAAATCGCTGCCGCGGCGCCGCACTGGCGCGATTTGATCGCGCGGACGACCGCGTTGATTGATGTCCTTCACAAAAAACATCCGGAGCAACGCGGCCTCGATTTCACAAAGTTGCGTGCCGAACTAAATATCGGCTCCGATGCCTTATTAGCCGCCATCATTTTGGAACTTACCGGGAACGGTTTTGTTCGCGCCGAAAACAAAATCGCGCGCAGTTCGCATCGTCCGTCGTTGCCACGGGAGATATTACCGGCGGCGGAAAAGATTCGTACTGCGCTCGCCGAGAAACCATTCGATCCCCCAAGCCGCAAAGATTTTTCAGGAGATCGACATCTACAGGCGCTCCGGTTTTTGATTGAACAGGGGAAGATCGTCGAATTGAACAGCGAAATTGTTTTGCTGCGCGATGCAGCCGAACAAATGCGAACCGCTGTTGCCGAATTTCTCTCGAAACACGGTCCCGCAACGGCCAGCCAGCTCCGACAGAAGATCGGTACCTCGCGCCGCGTTATCATTCCTTTCCTCGAATATCTGGACCGCGTCGGTGTCACTCAACGCATCGGTGATTCGCGGCAGCTACGCGAGACGAAATCAGCAGCCGTCGCGCGACGATAAAATCTGCTACCGTTAGCAGATGCCTCTCAGAGAGCCTGAAGAGCCAAAGCAATCTGTTTCTTTACACATTGGCTCTTCCTTCGCCAGCGCCTGGGAAAGCGTTCTCTTGCCGTGGTTCAAGGAGGTTAAGCTGGCGTCGCTGAAAAATAACGAGACCGTTGCGGTCGCTACACCATTTCCAAGCGGCGCTGCATTTCTGCGTTCGAAATTGTTGGAACATGAGATTCCGCTGCTCGGTGTAAAATTTATTACTCCGCCGCGTCTTCGTGAGCTGTTGCTGGCTGAAGACGCTTCATCGCTGTCGTTGCGCGAGCATCTTCGTTTACTTATGGCCATCGCCGCTGAATCGGTCGCGAGCCGGATATCGGCAGATGTCGATCTTGCTGCGATTGCGAAATCGATCTCGCGTTCACCGGACAATTTGCTTCGGACTTTCGATCAGGTGAGCGCGGCAGGCTGGAATTTTCAAAACATCGGCGCAACTGCCGTGCGCGAGATCATGCAAGAATTTCAACGCCTGGTTCGGCAATGCGAGTTCAAGCTGGTTCATGAGGCTGATCGCGACGCCCTGGCAGAGATCAGGAGCACGCCACCGCAGTTTAGCCATCTTCTTCTGATCGGATTTACAGCGAAGCACTGGGCACTCTGGCCGTTGCTCCAGGCGGCGGTTTCTTTCGCAAAGCGCGCAACCGTCGTTCTCGAATATCCACGCGAGCAAACTCGCGCAGCCGAGGAATCCTGGATCGGCACGTGGGAAGAACATTTCGATTCGGCGGCGCCAATCGCGGACCGGACGGAACGGAACCGCCCGTTCGTCCATCTGAATCAGCCGGTGATTACCGGAACCGATTCTGCCAACCGGGAGGAACCTCGATTTCTGGTCGGTCTCAACGCCACCGAGCAAGCGCAGGCGATCTGTGCTATCGCCCTTAAATTTCTGGCGGAGAAATCGTGTTCCCGTCTCGGTATTCTTTTCCCGCGCGCGGGCGCTCTGGCGCGCCTTGTCTCGGAATTTTTAACGCAGGCCGGTATTCCACATCACGACGCCATCGGGCATCTGACACCAGGGGAATTCGAGGAGCCGTCGTGGAATGCGTGGCTCCGCTTGCAAGAAAACCATCAACTCGAACCGGTCCTTCGATTCCTGGAAGCGAATCCCGATTCCATGTACGGGTTATCGATTCAGGAGGTTCGGGAAAATCTACGTTGGGTTTATCGCCAGATTCTAATCGATGACATCAGTGTGTTGCGCGAGTTCTGTGCCCGGCAGACGGAAAATGAGAAGCTCGTTCGGATCGCGAAGGTGCTCCGCTCAATCGCGTTTCTCTCATCAAAGGCGACGCTTGCGCAGTTTCTCGTCGAAACGAAGCCGATCTTTTCCAAGTTGAAATGGGACCATCGCTGGACCGAGATCGAACGGTTCGCCCAGCGATGGAGCGCCGCGAGCTCGGTAGAATTTTCGCGCGCAATCTATCTGTGCTGGCTGAAGGAAATTCTTGATTCGTTTACAATCGCCCGGGCAGCGCAGGCCGATCACGTCTACAGTCGGGTCCACCTGCTTTCTTATGGCGAGGCGGACGGACACGAGTGGTCGCATCTGATTCTGGCCGGTCTCAACCAGAGCGAGTGGCCGCAGAGCCAGCGCGAATCGGGTTTTTTGTCGGATCAGGAAATTGTCGGTTTAAACGCGCGCGCCACTCGCCGCGGGAAACAAGGCGAAGGCCATTCAGCTCTCGCACCAGGCAAAACATTTCTCCTCAGTGCGCAAGACGAGCGGCAGATCGCTCTGCGGCAATTCGGTGCGGCTCTCGAATCAGCGGACCACGGACTCGCGATTACCGCCAGTTTGCTCCAGGAATCGGCGCCGGAACGGATTTGGAATCCGAGCGAGCTCTTCAGTCAGGCGTACTTCGCCGCGCGCAACGCGCCGCTTTCGCAGGAAACGATGTCGATGTTGCGTGAGAAAACGTTCGCCTGGCTGAAGGACCTGGAACTTTTTGAATTAGCGCCGACGACAGATGCCGAGATCGATCAAACACAGATTGCCTACGAAGCCCGACGAAAGGCGGAAGTTCCATTTGGCGAATATGAATTCGCGTTGAGCAAGCCAATCGACCGCGAGATCACGTTGCGCGCCACGGAATGGGATAAGGTTGTTAAAACTCCCGCGCTAATCTGGTTAAAAACATATCTCGGAGTGGAAAACCATGAGCCGGACCTGAACCAATGGAACGCGGCCACTGGGACCTGGGTGCACGACTGGCTCGCCAAGATTGCCGCTTCGGAAGAGAAAAACACCTTTGTCGATTTTCCGACAGGCAATGAGATGTCCGAACGGATCGCTCGCGCTGCGCAGAGATTCCGAAAAGCGATTGTTGATCTTTGTGTCGTCTCCGGCCGAACCGTGCCCGATTGGTGGACTTCCGGCTGGAGTAATGCCCTTGCGCTGGCTGATTTTCTCGCTAGCAAGTTGGCGGAAGTGGAAGGCTGGCCGCGGATGGCGGCGGAGTGGAAACTGGAATCGCCCCAGCTCCTTTCCTTGAACGACGGGAACAAACTTCGACTCCGCGGCCGGATCGATCTCATTCTTGCCCAAACTCAACCGAACGATTTGCAGCTGACCGGTGCCGATGTTTGGATCGTCGATTACAAAACCGGAAACGTGAAGCCGCTCACCCCGCCCGGAAAGACACCGGAAGCGCGCGCCGCCAATTTGCGAAAAAAACTCGTGCGCGGTGACGCCATTCAACTCGGATTTTACGGATTGGCCGCGCGTGAGCTCGGCGCTGCCGAGATTCACTTGAGCATTCTTTCATTGCGCACTGAGCTGGAGCGGCCGCAATTGGCCATGGCCGATCTCGCCGCTGACTCCGATTTTTGGACTGAGCTTTATCGAATGCAGGAGACAGGAATCTTCGGACTGCGCGGCCTGATTCGAAACGAGTTCGGTTTTAGCCCGGATTACCCGCTCGCGACCCTGCCGATCGATAAAGAGTTTTTGGACGAGAAATGGGTGCTGACCCATCCGGCGTTTGCCGACGACGAGGACGATCGATCGTGAACGAGCCGATCGATCAGCCGAATCGCGAGCGTTTCGTTTCCGAGCTGGACAAAAACTTTTCGGTCGTGGCAGCGGCCGGCTCCGGAAAAACTCGCGCCATTACCGACCGCATTGTCCAAATTGCAAAGGGCGATCACGCGCGTGATTGGCTGCCACAACTCGTGGTCGTGGCGTTCACCAATCGCGCCGCCGACGAGATGCAGCAGCGCGCTCGCGCCGAAGTTTTACAAGCTCGCGTAACCGTGGAAGTCCTGGCCGCATTCAACCGCGCTTTTTTCGGCACCATTCACGCTTTCTGCGTCCGATTGCTGGAGAGCTACGGCCATTATCTCGGGTTGCCGCCAACTTTCGATGTGATTACGGATGACGATGAAGTTTGGAACGAATTTGTGCAACAGCAGACGACGATCGGCCGCTCGCTTTCGGATGAAAATCGGCGCGAACTGCTCCGGCACGTGCAAGCGCGCGCGTTGATGGAGCTCGGGCGCCGCGCGGATTTAAAGCCGGGTGATCCGCCCGCGGGAGAATGTCCGGACACCGACTTCAGCGCGGTTCACCGCTATTCCGCCCAGGGAGCAACACTGCAAACCGTGCCCCCGTATAAAAAGGAATTGAAACGCGCCGAACAGAGATGGCGTGACACTCAAGATTTTGTCCGGTGGCCGATTTGTTTTTCGAAGGCGAAAGATTTCGTTCGCATCAAGCGCGAGGCATTTGCGCCGATCCGTCGATGGATCGATCAGGCTGCGCTTTGTGTGGCGGCGGAAGTGGAGCGCGATTATCGCGAGTTTAGAATCGAGCGCGGCCTCTTGACTTACGACGACCAAATCGCGCTTGCGCTCGAATTAACGAAACATCCCAAAATCGGGCGCGAAATTCGGGAAAAATCTTTTCGTGTCATCCTCGACGAAGCGCAGGATACCGATCCGCGACAGTTTTCGCTTCTGCTTGAACTGACCCGCCCGCCGAATGCCACCGGCGATTGGCTCGAGACCAAAACCGATCATCCCCGTCCCGGGGACTTCTGTATGGTCGGCGATTTTCAACAGTCGATTTACCGAGACCGCGCCGATCTTTCCAAATATCGCCGGATCCACGAAACGCTGGTTGAAACGGGCGCCGCCGCAGCACTCCAATTTTCGGTCACGTTTCGGCTTGATACCGCCCAACTCGATTTCGTGAACAAAACGTTTCGGGAAATTCTGAACGACCGCGACCAGCAGGTCGCATTCGTCGAGCTTAATCCCCGGCCGCAAGTTTTGCCCGGACAAGTCGTGCGTCTCAACTTGCAGCCCGCGAAGTTCCGACCAGACCCGAGGGGCAAAGTGTCTGATGCGCGCAAAGCCGCTGAAGAAGCGCGCCAGCTTGGGAAATGGCTGCAAGAAACCGGCCTGACCAAACTCCGGGCCGAGACCTGGCGCGATGTTGCCATTCTCTGTCCCCGCAAAGAATGGCTTCAGACCTTGCGCCGCGGCCTGCGGGCGGCCGGGCTCAATGTCCAAATACAGTCGGAGAAGGAGCTGAAAGGCGACAGCCCCGCCTACGCCTGGTTGACCGCCCTCTTAATAGTACTGTCGCAGCCCCGGTGCGGTTATGAGATTGCCGGCCTTCTCCGCGAGCTCTTCGGCATCTCTGATCACGATCTGGCGGTTTTCTCGCAAGGATACGGCGACCGTTTCCAAATCGAGACCCTGACTAGCGGAGGCGATATCGTTTCCAAAAAACTTAGCCTGCTCGCCCAGATCCGATTGTCGATCCTGCCTTTACCACTGTTCGACGCGGTTAACGAAATCGTCCGCCGGACACAATTGCGCGAGCGGCTCAACGGTTTGCCGCGAGCGGACTTTGAAAATCTTGATGGCGAACTGGACGCGCTCCTCGCCCTGGCTGGTTCGTCCGAAGCCGAAGGCATGACTCTGACCGAATTTGCGGAACACTTACGAACGCATTTCGCCGATGCGCGCGAGATCCGGCCGTCTCGCCCGGATGCGATTCAATTGATCACGTCGCAAAAAGCTAAAGGCTCGGAGTGGCAGGCGGTGATCGTTCCATTTCTGACTCGCGACGTTCGATCGGCCTCGCCGCGTTACCCACGTCTGCTCAAGATCCGTGGGACCGGCGAAACGATTGTTCTTCTCGATTTGTCTGACGCAACCGACGAAATCCAGGAATTGCTCGAACGCGAGAATCGCCAGGAAATGGAACGCTTGCTCTATGTGGCGTTAACCCGCGCGCAGCACACGCTCGTGCTGGCTTTCGACAACGAGTTGTTTGCAAAGACTAGCGGCGAGATTCACAGCCATTCGCAATCGAAATGGCTCAAAGCCGACAAGAACGATGTGAACGCAGCGGCGTTTGCGCGCATCGGCGTCGAGCCAGCGTCGTGCGCCAACACCACAGAACACCACCGAGCAAGAGCAAGAATTGATAAGATCGACATCCAACTGCCGGGCGCGAAGATCGACAAGTCAGTTGCAATCAAAAACGCCTCGGTGTTTGTGCGCAAACTGAATCCAAGCGGTCTACCGTCAGAAGAGTCTGCCACGCTCGAGGAAATTCGATATGAGCCGTCACCAACGCCGCGCTCGACCAGCCCTGCGTTGCGTTACGGACTTTGGTGGCACGATTTCATTCAACGACTCAAGTGGGTCCGAGCCGGACTGGCGTTTAACAGCAAGAATGAATCTGAGCTGTTCAAACTGTGGGAGAAAACCTTCCAGGTGAACCTCACGTCCTCACCCGATCCGGCGCGTTCGCAGCGCGAATGGAAGCTTCTCCTTGCTCATTTATCCAAGCCTGAAAATTTTCGGCGCCACTTTGAGGGCGACAAATCGATTATCCACGCCGAGATGCCGTTGTTTTGGAAACTGGACGACAATCGGTGCATCGAAGGAGTGATCGATCTCGCCTTCTTTCAACGAAGCAACGGCAAGTGCCTGATCCTAGACTGGAAAACCGATCGCGTGCCGTCCGACAACACCGAGACATTGCACGCGCGATATCGCCCGCAACTCGCCGCTTACTGGAAAGCCGTCACGCACATGACAGGAGCATCTGCCGACGCAGGGA
>VBQC01000308.1 GCA_005887825.1 Verrucomicrobiota bacterium
GCAGCCACTTCTAACGCAATGGCCTCGGCTTCCTTTTTCGCCTCCGCGAATTCCTTTTCCAAATAATCGCTTACGACGTTCCAGTGGGCGCCGGCGGCGATTCTCGCCGCGGCCAGCATTTTTTCGAGAGTGTTTTTGAAATTCATGTTTTACAAACAGGTTTAAGGACTAGAGGCGGACGCCGAGGTCGCTTCCTTCGACGTCCCGATGTGTTTCTTGGTTAGCTGCACTTGCACGAGCGCGCGCAGAGTGCGATGAAGGCCAGCCGCGGAAGTCATTGTGATCGAACCAAGACGATGACTTGCCTCCAGTTGATCGTAACGAGTACTTAGATTTCGGAGTATCTGAATTTCTTCGGCGTTTTTGTCTTTCTGTTCAGAGCGAAGCAGAATCGCCGCCGCAGCGCCTCGCGCTTCGTTGTAAAAGGTAGCCGCTTCGCCGTCATATGGTTTTCCGCGCCTTACAATCTTTCCCAGCTCGTCGGTTGTCGCGGCATAACGGACAAGAAATATCTCCGTCCTTGTGACCAAGTCGGTGGCCGCCCGGTCGGTCACTTCGTCGTACGGTGATACGAAGAGCACCGAGCAACTCGCGAAAAGCAATGGCAGCAACGCCAGCAAAGAAAATACCCGGCGGTCGGTCCAGACTGAATTTCGCGTTCGCATTGGGGGCGAACTCATGGTCAATCTTATCGAAATCCCAAAACCTCTGACAAGGCTAAAATCAATTCGGCAACGTAGCGCGTAGGGGCATGTTTTGCAGGCGAATTACTGTGATGGACTGACGTATACTTTCACAGCGGACGGCAAAACTTCGTTTGACCTGAATGCCGCTCTGAGCGGTAAAGACCTAGCGAAACTTTCCGTAAATAGCTTCAAAATCAGGAATAACGGGCTGGTTTTAAACCAGCCTGTTTTTATCGGTTATACCCCGCTGCCGAATGCAGCCGCTATCTTGGCGCGCAAAAAAGTGGTTAGAAATCTGATCGCTTTACTTGATCGAGCGTGTAACTGATTCTTATGTTCGCCCTGAAAAGGCGGAGCAACTCGTTAGGCCCTTGAGGAAAATGATTTCACCCGAAGAGTACATCGAGCAGCGCCTGAGCGATCAGATAGGCTGGTATGACCGCAAGAGCGGCACGAATCAACGCTGGTTCAAGCGGCTGCGTTTTGCCGAGATTGCTGCCGCGGCCACGATCCCATTCCTCTCCGGCTTCGCAGGCAACTCGCTCCCGATTAAGATTGCCATCGGTGTTTTGGGCGTTGTCGTTGCCGTGATCGCGTCCCTTCTCGGATTGCTACATCTCGAGGAACATTGGATTAAGTACAGAGCCACCGCAGAATCGCTCAGAAGGGAAAAACTTTTGTTCCTGACGCAAACGGAGCCCTACGATAAGGGTGATGCCTTCCATCTGCTCGTCCAGCGCGTCGAAGCTCTGTTGTCGACGGAGAACACTGAGTGGGTGCGATCCGTGACGAAACCACTTAAAGGAGAAAGCCCTGATTGAGCTTCCAAAACCAAGGCTCAGACTCTTGCTTCGCGTTCCCGACGGGCAATGCGCGAAAGATTCGGAGAAAATTATCTTGACGGCTGGTTGAGGTACGTGAAAGTTTGTGATCGCGTCAAGTTCGTTGGGTGCCTCCAACGCGCGAGCACTTCACCCTCTTCCCGCCGGGAAACCGCGAACTTCAGGGTTGTTCGCATATTACTTAAGGTATCATCTTATGCCAGCAGCGCCCGGCGACCAACAGGTGCCGCGCTCGCAGGAAGTCTTTATTTCGTATTCGCGCAAGGATAAGGAGTTCGTGCGCCGGCTGCACGAGGCCCTGACACGGCGCGATCAGGAAGCGTGGGCGGACCGGGAGGACATTCGGCCGGCCGAGGAATTGATGCAGGCCATTGAGGGCGTTGACACTTTCGTTTTTGTCCTTACGCCGGACTCGGTTGCTTCAGTCCCCCACTATGGATTCCGTCTTATGAACCGACTTGACGAGGAAGCGTTGTGAGGCTGTACCAACTCTGGCTCGCCAACGCTGCTGCGTTTGCACTTTTCAAGCTCTATCTCGTTCCGCGGCTGCGACGATATATCGAACATCACCGCAGCCGCGCGACCATTCGCAAAGGCGCGATGCTTTCGCTTGCATCCTGGATCGAGAGCATCCTCTTAATTGCGGCCATATCCGGCGGCGTTGTATTGGCGATCTCATTGGTCGTGCAGTTCGGTAGCGGCGCAACCGCCGAGCAAGTCGGCGGGGTCATCGCCTCGGTCCAACGATGGCGTGACCGCGTGTGGGGGTTTGGGCCGGCATGGGGGGGCATCGTCCTCGGTTTTAACGTATTCGCGCTCGGTCTTTACGCACGCCGACGTGGACGAATACGGATGACGAAATCGTTTGAGGCGGTACGGCAGAACGAGATTGACGGCTTGAAACGCGAGGCCGCGGCGGGGCAATGGGAGGATCTCCCACCGACTGCGGAGATGAAAAAAGTTGAGGAAGACGTCAGGGAGCTCGTCGCAGTGATCGAGCAGATCCATGGCGACGTTATCTCCGCCAAGCCGGAGGCTGTCGAGTTCCACCGCCGCCTTGTGGCACAGATCGAATCGCTCAAACAACTTCACGCCCCCGGAGGCGGCGGCATTACCTGCGGCGGGTAATTGGTGGGAAAAAGTCCAAACCTTCTTCCTCAGCCAAGGACTTTGGAAGTCGCTCGGCGGTCCGTCGCGAGCATTTTATGTCGTCAATCTCTTCCTTCTGATCCCATCGCTGCTCGGGATTTATTCGCAGGTGGCCGCGCCGCTTTTCGATCAACGACTGCTGCACCTTACGGACCTGCAAGTTAAGCTCACGCAGAGGGAAGCGCGGGAAGCGTGGCAGCAAGCCATTGCGGAGCCGCCAGCGACCACCGCTCAGAACCCCAATTCGTCGCAGAGTCAAGGGTCATTGACAACGGCGGATTTGCGCACGCTTCAGGCGGTGGCTCGCAGCTTCGAACAGGCCCTCGCCCGGAGCGATCTGTTCAAGAGCGCGAGCGCGACCGTCTCACCGGACACAGAGCGAGCAGTTCGCTCCGCGCGCGCAAGAGAGACTGTTCTCCAAACCACCGCCGAACATTCAGGTGCGGCCGTAGACAATTTGGCTGCTGGAGCCGAGGCGGAAACGGGTGTCCGGCGGCAGCAGTGGAAATTCGCGGAAAATGCGAATCCGATCGAGCCGATCAGCAAGCCCGGCAAGCAAGTTTACGAAAACCTAGTCGACCACGCAAAACGCACGCCGGGCTTCGTAGAAAATTTCAAGCGCGCATTCCAAGTGCCGATCACGCATGATGAGCTCGCGATGGGGGCGGGCCGGCACATGCTTGCCGCCGTGTTCGGCGATCAACTTGGGGAGTTCGGCAAACTGCTCGATGGGCTCGATCCAGAAATAGGGTCTGCGATCCGTAGCGCAGCAGAAACACGTGCGCAAAGTTATGTCAGCGAAGTTATTCGCAGCAACGGACGCTCGGCCACGGACGCGCTCGGCATTGTATCGCATCCGCCCCACCGAGACATTGCACCGGGAGTACTAAGCCAGTTTCAAGATTTTTCTTCACAGCACTCCATCATTCCCGACGGCGGGGATGGTCTTATCGCGAGCATTCGCGAACATCCGCCCGCGATTGATCCCCGCGTTGAGCCGCATGCAGACTTAAACCGAGCTGCTAAGGATCTCCAACAAATCGTGCCTAATATCGAGTCGGACGTCTCGCCGCGCCGTGCTGCACAAGCGATCCAGGAAAGCACGGAGGCGTTGACGGAGTATTCCACGCATTTCCCCGCTTCAACTCAGGCGGCGATGCGCACCTCCCAAGTCCGCGTTATTGAACAGATGACGATCGGGATTGCGCGCTCTGGAAATGTGGGAGCATGGGAGAATGTTGCTCAAGCGCTGGGCCAAGCTGCCCAAGGACTGGCGCAAAACTCGCGGAGCTTCATTCGCTTGCGCGGCTTCTCACGGGTGGGCGGCGTCCTGATCGGTAATGGTCCGGAGAAGCCTTGCACGCCACTTCATTATCGCGACCTAAGATGGGAGATCGACGGCGCCAAGACGCGTTTCACCCTAGTTGATCAAAACGGACGGGAGTCTGTTTCGCGGTGGTGGCGCACCAGCATCGCCGGACAGGCGCTCGCTTATGCGGCCGACGGTCGCCCACTCGCCGTAACGATGGTCAGCGCAAAGCCCCTGCGCGAACTCAAGATTCTGATTCATGCGGCACTGGTAGACACGGGGTTGGATCGCCGCATTACTGATCTTGACCGCTTCGTGGATGAATTCACCGGTGACGAAGATCGCGACGGAGAGATTG
>VBQC01000309.1 GCA_005887825.1 Verrucomicrobiota bacterium
GTGCAAACCCGACGATTTCCACCGCGGGCGGCAGGTCGCCATCGGCGGCCAGGTTGTAAAGGGCAGGAATGAGTTTGCGATGCGTGAGATCGCCCGTGGCGCCGAAGATCACAATGGTGCACGGCTGGGGCACGGCGCGCGCCGATAAACCTTCGCGCAACGGATTCGGCTCTGGTTGATCAACGGCTCGGTTCATGGGCGGCCCCGCAAACTACGCAGATTTTTGGCGAGCAGGTAGGAAATCTTCTGTAGCCGCTTCCTATGGGAGACGCAATGCCCGTGCTGCTTTGACAGCGCGCGATGCGCTTCGCCGAGCGAGGCATCTACAATTATGGCAGCGGAAATCTTCTCGTTAAATCCAGCACTTTTCGGCGCACTCTCTCCAGGGCGTCGGCGTCGGTGCGATTGCTCAGTGCTTCGGCAATCAGGTCAGCGATTTCCAGCATCTCTTCTTCTTTCATGCCGCGCGTTGTGACCGCCGGAGTGCCGATGCGGATGCCGCCCGGCTTGAAAATTGGATAAGTGTCGAACGGGATCGCATTTTTGTTTACGGTAATACCGGCGCGATCAAGGACCTCCTGTGCTTCTTTGCCGTTAATCTCCTTCGGGCGAAGATCGACCAGCATGAGATGATTATCCGTGCCGCCGGAAACGATCCGATAACCGTGCTTGGCCAGCCCAGCCGCGAGCGCTTTGGCGTTGATGACGACTTGTCGTTGATATTCACGAAACTGCGGCTGAAGCGCTTCGTGAAAACAAACTGCTTTCGCTGCGATCACGTGCATGAGCGGACCGCCCTGCACGCCGGGAAACAGTGTCGAGTCGATTTGTTTTGCGAATTTCTCTTCGCACATCACGATGCCGCCCCGGGGGCCGCGCAAACTTTTGTGCGTCGTAGTCGTCACAAGTTGCGCATACGGAATCGGGCTCGGATGCTGACCACCGGCAACGAGGCCGGCGATATGCGCCATGTCGATGAAAAGAATTGCGCCAACGGAATCGGCAATTTGCCGCAGCCGCGGAAAATCAATCGTGCGCGGATAGGCGGATGCGCCTGCGGTGATCATGACCGGTCGCACTTCCTCGGCCTGTTTTTGCAGCGCGTCGTAATCGATTTGCTCGGTCTTCTCGTCCACGCCGTAATGAGTGACCTGATAAAATTTGCCGGAGAAATTTGCCGGATGTCCGTGAGTGAGATGACCGCCGTGCGCGAGGTTCATCGTGAGAATTTTGTCGCCCGGCTTAATGGTGGCAAAATAGACCGCCATGTTCGCCTGCGCGCCGCTGTGCGGCTGCACGTTCACGTGTTCTGCGCCGAATAATCGCTTTCCGCGATCTATGGCCAGCTGCTCGGCCACATCGACATTCTCGCAGCCGCCATACCAGCGCTTTCGCGGATAACCTTCGGCGTACTTGTTTGTAAGGACACTGCCCTGCGCTTCCATGACCGCGCGACTCGTGAAATTTTCCGACGCAATCAATTCGATGTTTTCGCGCTGCCGTTTTTCTTCTGCAGCAATCGCATCAAAAATTTCAGGATCGACTCTGCGCAAAGCATCGCCATATCGAGGCGAGGATGCCGATCCAACAGATCCAGTCTCAATGCGAGGAGGAAGGTCGCTCATCGAGTAAGAAGATCGGTCGCTCGCGCGGGTCGCACCGGGCCGCACCAGCTCACCTTGTTCTACGAATGCAAGCACGCTGGGTAAAGCGTTTTTGATGGTGCGCGCACAAACTTCGTAAACTTCGCGGCCGAGACCGATCGGGTCCAGCACATCGCGCCAAACCGTTGTGCCCGGCTCTTCAAATTCGCGGAGCAGGAACGATTTTTCGGCGCCTTGTGGAAAGAGCATCTGGATAGTCTCCAGATGCGCGCCGGTCATGGCAAAGATGTGCGTGGCGCGATCGATCAACGCGGCGGTAAGCGGTTGGCTGCGGAAACTGCTGATGTCCACACATTCCTCCTCACAAACTTGGACCGCATACAGACTCGGTGGCTGCCCGCGCACCGCATGTACGCCAGCCGAGGCGACTTCAATGTCTCTTCGATTTCCGAGCAAACGGCAAAAAAGCCCTTCCGCAATCGGGCTGCGGCAAATGTTACCTGTGCAGACAAAGAGGACGTTTTTCACGATTCGGACAGCGCGAGCGAGCGCGATTCCAACCTAGAATCGAACCTGTCCAAGTCAATTTGGCGCCTTGGGCGCGTCGAAGGCGACTGAGGCAATCGCCTCTACCTTTCCTTTACGCCATGTCGGCTCCTTGGTAGGGCGGATTACGTGAACCGCCTTGGTCCTCTCTACCCGCGAGGTAGTTGCAGCCTGAACCTGTGCCAAACGTACAAAACTGCAATCGCTCCAAGAATGGAAACGATTAGTCCCGCGGGATGGAAGCGGCCTCCTGCACTTGGCGGAGAAAA
>VBQC01000310.1 GCA_005887825.1 Verrucomicrobiota bacterium
AGTGCGGCCCTGGCCCAATTCTTGACCAAGATAGAGGCGCGGCCAGTTTACGCGCATGTGGCAAAGCACAATTTCGCTTCGATACGTGTCTTACAAAAATGCGGATTCCAACTTGCACGAGAGGATATGTGCGATGGCGATGATGGCGAAGAACTTGTTATGGAGCTGCGCTCAGATCGTTGCGCCACGGCCCGCCATAAACCCACAAAGACCTAACCATGCGATGGAGCGAACGGCGGACCGTTGTACCCTCCACTTTTTGAGATGACTTCCACACTTTCAGTCCGAGCGACGCGCGCCCTCGTCCGCCGTCGCTCATCTTGTTCTCGTTACGCGTTCCCACATATTACGTCATGAAGATCGAAGAGATTCAGGACGCGGGGGAGGAACTCAGGCGTTTGATCCGTCAGCGACCATACGACGGCGCTGGCGTTGCGCGACAGCTGCTTCGCTGGCAAACCGCTGGCTTGCTCGCGAACGCGAGCAAGCAAATGACGCAAGCTGTAGATGATCTCAACTATGATCTTAGTCTCATCCGAGAGGGCTCGGGATCCGGGGACGGCCGTTCTCACGAGCAGATTGTTGACGACGCTTACCGGCGAATTGGCTACATCACGACGGACGCGTTCAACGCCTATGAGAGGTCACAACGTGAGCCAAACGCCTAACCAGGCGATGCAGCGGACCGCGCCCCGCTCCGATGCGTAGCCCCAGTCTAGTTCGTTCCTCCAGCTTGCAGTCACGCGCGCTCCCGGGCGCGGTCGCTGATCTTGAGTCTCGTTAGACCTCATGACACCCGATTCTTCTTTGTATCGTGTCGGCCGAAAGACAGTAGTGTGGACGCTAGTAGTCGCATCGTCTGAGACTCACGCAAAAATGGTGGCACGTAAGCTCCCACTCAGTGCGTTCGAGGCCGAAGGCGATACCGACTTCGACGCAATAGAGGTTACCGACGAAGCGAATATACCAGACGCTTGGCGCGGGTCAGTTCCATGGCCGGAGCCAGGACGCGAAAACATGTATGATGATTCCACATGCGAGGATATCGTGCGGCATGCCGCGGCACATAAAGAAGCCGTTGAAAAGTGGCGTGAGGATCATCCATCTTAAGTATGCCAAACCAGCCCCACCCGAACCGAACGAAAGTCGCTTTCTTGATCCCGAAAGAAGTCAAATCTGCCCTGAGACAGATAGCAGCACGACGTCACACTGATTTTTCCAAGCTCTGCAATGAGATTTTAGCTGATTGGGTCGCCAAGTACCCGAAACCGAAGCGATGAGGTCTAACCAAGGGCGATGCAGCTAACTCCGAAGGCGTTCGCGAGCAGGCGTACTGCCGCGCCTCATTTTATGAAAAAACGTCATCGCAAATTGAGCTCGTTGACTGCTTCACTCCCGCTCAGTCGCCGCTACCTCGCGGCTTTACCGTCTACCCCGCGATCTGCCTTCTTCGCGGTGTACTCGCCAGCGCGGGCTGATCTTGTTCTCGTTAGATGCAAATTTCACGCGACTCAGTAGTACACGATGATCAAGCGACCCCAAGGGACAATTACTATTCCTCGCAAAAGTCCCATCTCGCGCGACGAAGTGGAAGCGACACTGAAAAAGCAGTGGAGGCACGTCGATTTCACTTTTTGTGAAGGCGACGTGGATTCCATTGCCGCGTTACCGAGACTAGTGGCTTCGAAGGTCCAGCTCTTTTTGAGTCTATTCGGAGTGAGCTCAAACGCATCGAACGAAGGAATCGCTGAGCATTAGAGCGCAATGCGAGTCATTACTGTAGTTTGGGTATCGCTCGCGGTTATAGTGGCTGCCCTCCTTTTTCCGCCATACGGGTACTCCGCCTACAAAACATACACTGGGGTGGTTAATGCCCCTTCAGCCGGACTATCGGAGTCCCAAACAAGAATTTCTTGGCGGTACGTGCGCCACCAGTTCATCTTGGCTGATCCGCCAAAAGTGGACCGAAGATTATATGATTCCAAACCCAATGGTGTGACTTATTCAGTCTACGAAATCAGCCATATGGGAGTAGGGTGGTATATAGTCGCCATCGAGATTGCAATAGTAGTTATCGTAGCCGGCGGCCTAGTAGCGACGATGCTCCTCAGACGGAAATCGGCTCCATAGAACGCTGGCCGGCATGTATAAATGCGTTCGTTTTTAAATGCGAACGTACCTATCTTGTTATCGGGGCTCATCAACTTACGAGGCGTCACGAGAGATAAGGGAGGAGATTATGGCCAAATCCGAACAGACAGGTGCGAATCTTAGCCCGGCACAGGAAACGCTGCGCCAGCTCTGGGAAGAGCATGTGCGGTATGAGTTCTCCACTCGCAACACCGAGGACACGCTCGCCACAATGGTCGAAGACGCATATGTAAATCACATTCCAGTATTGACCGGGGGCGTAGGCCAGGACGAATTGCGCGAGTTCTACTCGAAACGGTTCATTCCTCAGATGCCTCCGGATACGGAAATGACTCCCGTCTCGCGAACGATCGGCGAGGATCAATTGGTGGACGAAATGGTGTTCAAGTTCACTCACAGCATTCGGATGGATTGGATGTTGCCGGGTGTTGCTCCGACGGGAAAGCGGGTGGAGGTTCCGCTAGTGGCTATCGTTCGATTTAGAGAAGGTAAGTTGGCGCACGAGCACATTTACTGGGACCAGGCATCAGTGCTGGCTCAGATCGGGTTGATCGACGCTGCTATCCTGCCGGTCGCGGGCGTCGAGAGCGCGCGCAAGGTTCTTGACCCGACCTTGCCGGCGAACGCGCTAATGCGCCGTGCCGACCGAAGCCAGTAATCATTCCCTTGACCATGAACCACTAAACCACAACCACGTATAAAACCATGTCATCACAAGCGACCCAGCCTTCCCTCTACGAACGCCTCGGCGGAATTTACAGCATCGCGACGGTGGTCGATGACTTCATCGATCGCGTGATGACTGATCCCCGCTTGAACGCCAACCCTGCCGTGAATGAAGCGCATCACAAGGTCCCGCCCGCCGGCTTCAAGTATCTCGTTACCGAGATGGTGGGGATGGCCTCGGGCGGCCCGCAAAAATATACCGGACGCTCGATGGCCGACTCGCATCGGGACATGAACATTACGCCGAAAGAGTGGGAGGCCTTCATGGATGATTTTCAACAAACACTCGACAAGTTCGGCGTGCCAGCCGCGGAGCAAGCGGAGTTGAAAGCAATCGTTAACAGCACCTACGCCGACATTGTAATTGGCAAATCGTAATCGGATTGACTGCCACCCATATCCAGGAAAGAAATTAGACATGAGCATCATTGGGAAAGTGGACAGCCTTTGGCGTTACCCGGTCAAAAGCATGCGCGGCGAAGAGTTGGACGAAGCCTTTGCAGGTTTTTCAGGAATTTATGGCGATCGCCTCTTCGCCTTCAGAAGTTCGGCGAGCCCCAAGGGATTCCCCTACCTGACGGCTCGCGAGCAGCGAAGACTTCTGCAATACCGTCCGCGCTTCCGCTATCCGGACAAAGCGGCGCGGCCCACCAACTTGACCGAAGCGGAGAGCATGGGCGCGAATCCCCTCTCGGCCGACTTTTCAGAGTTAATGATCGATGTTAAGACTCCAGGTGGCGATGCGCTCGCAATTGATGATCCCGCTCTGATCGACGCACTCCGGGCCGATATCGACCAAAAGCATCAACTCACACTGATGCGATCCGAGCGCGCCATGACCGATTGCCGTCCTGTGTCGATCTTTAGTTTGCAATCGGCGCGGCAATTGGCCGATGAGACGGGGACGCCAATGGATAAGCGCCGGTTCCGGGCAAACGTGTATGTGGACTTAGCGGTGGCCGGAGGTTTCGCGGAGAATGAGTTTGTCGGGCGGTCCCTGCGGATCGGTCCGAAGGCGGTTGTCTCGGTTCTGGAGCGCGATCCACGCTGCATGATGATTACGCTCGATCCAGACACCGGAGAAAAAGAACCCGCGATCTTAAAGAAAGTAGCGCAAGCTCACGATGGCATGGCGGGTGTTTATGGTGCCGTGCTGGTGGAAGGCACGCTGCACAAAGGCGATCCGGTGGAAGTGTTAGAGTAACACAGCCTCGTCGCGCGGGCAGTCGCTCGCATTTCTCGCAGCAAACGCTTATTAAACGCCTCATGTACGAACGTCGAAAGCAGCCTCTCCCTCAGTCGGGCTAAATTCACAAAGCGAGTAATTCGTCATTTCGCCCTCGAAGGCATTCCAATCGAGAATATCGAGAAAGAGTTGCTTCGTTGGCTGGATGAAAAACCGGAAACATTGACCACTTCGCTCGGAAGCGGTACCTTGTGATCATGCCCGCAGTCGTCGAATTCACAGCTGAGCCGGACGAGAAGCCGGTTGCCGGGGCGCCACGCGAAGAAAAGCGCAAAACTTACGAGTGCGACGCGGCGGCAGAACGACGCGGGTGGGAAATCGTTTTAAGGGCGCGCCAATGACACGGGAATTATTTCTGAGCACGTGGTGAAGCGCAGCTTTTTACGCTGACTCGATAAACGACAGCCAGCGTAGCAACCGGAGCATACCAACCTCCGGAACGCGTCAGATAAAATAGGATTGTACCGAT
>VBQC01000311.1 GCA_005887825.1 Verrucomicrobiota bacterium
GATTTTACTTCGATACGCCAGGTCGGCGATTGGAAATATCCTCGCGCTCGGGGGCGATCGGCCGCGCGACATTCCCTACGATAAAGCGCGCGATTCGTTTCAACATGCGATCGATCTGGTTAAGTTCATTCGCCGATTTAACGAATCCGGCGCGCATCCAAATCGCCGCGGTTTCGGGATCGGCGTGGCCGGTTTCCCCGAAGGACATCCCGCGACGCCGAATCGATTGGTTGAAATGGATCATCTCAAAGCGAAAGTGGACGCCGGCGCCGACTACATCGTCACGCAACTATTTTTCGACAATCGCGACTTTCTCGATTTCCGCGAACGTTGTGCTCTCGTCGACATTCATATCCCCATTATCGCGGGCATCATGCCTGTTACCTCCATGAACGGATTCAAACGCATCGCGGAGCTAGCCGGGGGCGCGCGCTTCCCAGCCAAGCTTCTGCGTGCTCTTCAACGGTGCCAAAACGATCCTGAAATGGTCAGGCGCGTCGGCGTTCACTTCGCCTTGGAACAATGTCACGATCTTTTGGATAACAACGTGGCAGGCATTCACTTTTACACGCTCAATCGCTCCGACGCCACGCGGGTAATTTTTGACAGTCTCGGCATTCCGCGTAGGCGGAGCGCACAGGCCGCTGCCGTCCAGTCGAGCGACGAGGTTGGCAAGCGGCTTGCAAATTGAGCGACCGCAAGTGCGGGACGCGCATCGCGGAGACGATCATTGTCGCCGCGCTCGAGTATTTTTCCGGCGTCTGTTTGATCACTCCATTTTTGCATTACGAAACGACGAGCGAGCTCGCGAAATTTGCGCGGAGTCTATGAAGCGCGCACAATCTCCAGATGTTCAAAATTCGCAGTGCGATTTACTGGCAGCTCGCGGGATTGGCGGTTGCAGTCGCGCTGATTTCTGTGCTTTCGCCCTTTTTTCCGGTTGCCGATTTTATCGAGGCGCTGCAAGAGAGGGTGATGCAGTGGGGCGCCTGGGGCGCGATCTGCTATCCACTCCTTTTCGCCGTTTGTAACATTCTCCTGCTTCCGGGCGGCGTGCTGGCAGTCGGCGGCGGCTTCTTTTTCGGGCTCTGGTGGGGATTTCTCGTCGTGTTTGCCGGCAACATTCTTGCGGGAGCAATTTCGTTTGCCCTGAGCCGTTGGATAGCCGGGCGATGGTTTCGGCGGAAGCTTTCGCAGAATCCAACGCTGCTTGCCTTGGAGCCGGCCGTAGAACGGGAGAGTTGGAAAATTGTTCTCTTGAGTCAGTTGCATCCACTTTTCCCCACAAGCTTATTGAACTATTTTTATGGCTTAACCCGAATTCCGTTTCGAACCTACATGCTTTGGGCCTCGATTGGACGGGTTCCAGGGCTTTTTTTGTACGCGTATATCGGAACCTTGGGTCAACTTGGCCTCAGGGTGATGCGCGGCAGGAGTCAACCGCGTATTATCGAGTACTGGACTTGGGGAGGAGCATTTGTGACAACAGCTTTACTTTTACTGGTGTTAGGCCGTATTGCATCTCGAGCCGTGCAGGTGGCCGATGAGAAGCCAGAATTGTCCGGCAGTGAGGCGACACATGGAAGAAGGGTCAATCATCGTCTTATACCATAAGCCGTTTGTTATAAGCTTATTATGTTAATCAATAAGTTGATTTACGGGGGCTCAAAGCAGAGGGCCGGTGCTTCCGCACAATGTCCATGCCTCGGCAAAAAATCTTGGCGCTAATCAAAATGTTTAAATTGCCAACAGAATACGACGTCGCGGTGGTCGGCAGCGGCCATGCCGGAATCGAAGCGGCACTGGCTGCGGCCCGAATTGGATGCCGGACGTTGATGTTGACCCAGAACTTGGACACGATTGGCCAGATGTCGTGCAACCCAGCGATCGGCGGCCTGGCCAAGGGGCACATCGTTCGCGAGATCGATGCCATGGGTGGCGCGATGGGCCTCAATGCCGACGCCACAGGGATCCAGTTCCGGATGCTTAACCGGACAAAGGGTCCGTCCGTTCGTGCGCCACGAGCCCAATGCGACAAGAAGGCTTATCAATTTCGGCTGAAGGCGGTCTTGGAATGGACAGAGAATCTTGATCTCAAACAGGCAACAGTTTCCGCTGTCCTTGTGGAGAATGGGAAAGCAGTGGGCGTCGAAACTGATCTGGGACTGAGGATTGCCGCGCGCAGTGTTGTCATCACATCCGGGACATTTTTGCGCGGTCTGCTGCACGTTGGCGAAAACAGTAAGCCCGGCGGACGCATGGCTGACGCGAGTTCGACCTTGAGCGAAAATCTCCGGCAACTCGGGTTTCAGGTAGGCCGCTTTAAGACAGGGACTCCTTGCCGGCTCAACGCTCGGTCGATCGACTTCTCACGCTGTGAGATTCAGCTCGGAGACGACCCCCCGCCGAGATTTGCGTTTCACGACGAGGGAATTGGCAGAGATGCGAATGACATCTTCACCCTGAATTACAGCCGCCGGGGAGAGTTCCACGTGGAACAAGTCCCTTGCTGGATCACTTCCACGGTATCGAGAACACATGAAATCATTCGGGCTAACCTTGCCCGGTCGCCGCTCTATACCGGTCAAATCAAAGGCACAGGCCCGACAAGATCGTTAGATTCTCCGACAAAACTTCTCATCAACTCTTCCTAGAACCGGAAGGTCGCCACACCGGGGAATACTACGTGAACGGAATTTCGACAAGTTTGCCGTACGACGTTCAGCTTGCTTTTCTTCACTCTATTCCGGCACTCGAGCGCGCCGAGATCATGCGCCCGGGCTATGCTGTAGAATACGATTATTTTCCGCCCACCCAACTCTTTCCTACCTTGGAAACTAAGCCAATCAGCGGGCTCTATTTCGCCGGCCAGGTCAATGGCACATCAGGATATGAAGAGGCGGCCGCTCAAGGCTTGATTGCTGGAGCGAACGCGGCACTGAAAATTCAAGGTCGTCCGCCGCTCGTGCTGAACCGAAGCGAAGCTTACGTCGGCGTCCTTATTGACGACCTGGTCACGAAGGGAACCGAAGAACCTTATCGAATGTTCACAAGCCGTGCTGAGGATCGACTGTTTCTCCGGCAGGATAACGCCGACCAGCGGTTGACCAAGTGTGCATTTGACGCGGGATTAATTAGCAACGGCCGCTGGGCTCAGTTTCAGGAGAAGAGGCACCTTCTGGGCCAAGCTCGACTGGCAGCGATCGAGACAAAGCTCGACGGTATTCCGATCTCTCAGTTGCTTAAGCGGCCGGATTTTAGCGTCAAGAATTTGCCTGCCGGGCTTGCCTCGCTCGCCCCCACTGAAATTTGGGAGTTGGTCGAGACGGATTACAAATACGAGGGATATGCGGCACGCCAATCGGAGCAGAATCGGCAACTGCAAGGTCGGCACGAGCAAATCATTCCGGATGGCTTGGACTACAACAAAATTATGGGACTGCGTTCCGAAACTAGACAAAAGCTAACAACCATTCGCCCGACGTCACTAGGACAGGCGGCGCGCATAAGCGGAATCACTCCTGCCGATATTGCAATAATTTCTATCTGGCTATCTAAGAAAGATTTAAATGATGACGATCTCGCGTTAGATAGAACTGTCAGTCGCTACTAACATTCCCGGATGCTCACGCTTGCCGCTATCGCGATCGTCAGCTATTTGCTTGGATCCATACCTGCTGGCTATCTCGTCGGGCGGATGGCAGGAATCGATATCCGAAAGGTCGGAAGTGGTAACATTGGCGCGACGAATGTGACGCGCGTTCTCGGAAAGCGTTACGGCTATCCGGTATTCGCGGTGGATTTCCTAAAGGGCTTGGCAGCAGTGATTCTGTCGATTTTGATCGCGAAACATACGCAGCCGAGCTGGTTCTCACCTGATCTATTTGGAATCACCGCGGCCGTTTCCTCGGTGATCGGGCATTCGTTTCCGGTATGGCTGCGGTTTAAGGGAGGCAAAGGCG
>VBQC01000296.1 GCA_005887825.1 Verrucomicrobiota bacterium
CCGCCGCGAACAGCCGTTCGCGCCATCCGCCCCAGTCAACCAGCATATGATCGGCGGCAATAAACCCACTCGGCCGCTGGATTTGCGCCTCCTCCTCCGGCTGAAGGATCGAGCGGTTCGTGCGCGAAATCGGAATTGCGTCCTGCCCAAAGGCTGCGCTGGCCAAAGCGAGAACAACCGCAATCGCACACCCGCGGCTGAACTCGATTTTGGGTCCGAGGCAAATCACGCAGTCTCCAATTACCAAACGGTATTCGCGGCTGTTCCGACCGTAAACCAGAATCAACCGCCGAGACGCATCCGGGGAGAGCGCGCGTCTCGCGTGCTGGTTTGCACGTCTCGCGCAAACGAACTTTCGTCTTGGGAGCGCAGGCTGCTAGCCGAAACGAACTTTTTCCCCGATTTAGGCCGCATCGTAAGCCGGTTACGATGCATCAAATCTACTGCGACTGTTTATGAAAATGCGTCTTCAACCGGCGCGGACTAGAGAATCCATCTAACCAGGAATCTCCGCTTCGACGAGTTTTGCCAGAAGAATGAGCGATTCCTGCCAGCCGAGGTAGCACATCTCCGCCGGAATGACGTCGGGCACGCCTTCCTGCACGATGTTCAATTCCGTCCCGCACGAGACCTTCTTTAAGGTGATCGACGCCTGTATTTCCCCAGGCATGTTCGGGTCGTCGAACTTGTCCGTGTAACGAATGCGCTCATTCGGCACGAGCTCAGTGTATGTGCCGCCGAAGGAGTGACTCTGGCCGGTGCCGAAATTGGTGAACGACATCCTGTGGTTGCCGCCGACTTTGGCGTCCATTTGGTGAACCTTGCCGGTAAATCCATTTGGTGGCAGCCACTTGGCCATCGCGTCGGGATCAAGGAACGCGCGGTAGACTTTTTCAGGTGCAGCAAGCAGGACACGGTGAATTTGGATCGTATTCGTTGCCATGGTTCACACTGGCCGACGGCTAATCTCTGTCAAAACCCTTCTGCCTTTTTCTAACCGCGTCAGTGACTCAGTGCTTTCGCCGGTCCCCAGCTTCCTACCGCCAGCGCTGTCAGCACGATTTCCACTGCCAGAGAGCAAAGGATGAGTCCCATCACCCGGACGAGGACGGACGCGCCCTGGCGACCGATCACCCGCAGAATCGCATCCGAAAAAAGCAGCAGGATATAGGTCAGGAAGAGTCCCACCAGAAGCACAACGCCGGTTTCGAGCCGCTCCGGGACCGTATAGACATCGTTATCAGTTAAGACGATCACCGCCATCATCGCGCCCGGCCCGGCGATGGAAGGCACCGCCAGCGGGAACACCGCGAGGTCGCGCCCCTCCTCTGGCGATCTTTCCGTCTTTGAATCCATTTTCCCGAAAAGCATCTGCACACCGAACAGGAACAGAACGATGCCGCCGGCCACTTTGAGCGAATGCATGTGAATGCCGATCGCGTCGAGAATGACCTGGCCGACGGTCCCGGCGGCCACGAGGATGATAGTGGCGTAAATCACAGCACGCAGCGCCGTCAGATGCCGCTCTTTCCGTGTGAGCGCAGCGGTGAGCCCGGCAAACAACGCCACGTTCCCGATTGGATCGATCGTCGTCCAGAGGGTAGCGAAATCTTTACTAATCTTGATCAGGAGCGGAGACATTCGACAAGTGTGCGTGAATTACCGATGACCGTGCAATCTTTCTTCTGCCTTCAAACTTCTTGTCACGCCCACTTCGCCATCGCGTCAGGATCAAGAAACGCGCGGCAAACCTTCTCAGGTGCGGCTCGCAGGACGCGGTGAATTTGGATGGTGTTAGGCATAATATTTAGAGTGAGAAAAAAGCGGGGTACAGCCCTGAATCTACGCCCATTCCGGGGCTGACTCGATCAAAACATTCTCGAACTTCCGTTGCGTTTTTTTTGCGCCTCTGATAACAACTAACAGATAACCGATAACCCGCAGCGCAGCTGCGCGCTTTCTTCTTTTCCAGATAACAAATAACTGATAACGGTTAACCCATGCGCCCCCAGAAAACCTTTGACTGAACGAAATGAGGTCGCTATCAAGTTTTTTTCCTTCAGCCTTCCTAATTCTTACTTTCCTTGTCCGCGCCGACGGCACGTTTCGGAAAATCAGCAGCCGCAAACCAAAGTTCGACGACGCTTGATGCGCATACTGGAATACAATGAAATGAGGTCGAATGCTTGTCTCCGTTTCAACGATTTAACGCTTCGACGAATCACATGGCGAAGCCTAAGGCTTTCGGTCGGATGAAGTGATCACGCGCGGCATACTTTGGTGTTGCCGCGAATGCACCGCGCCGTCAGAATCATAACACAGCTCGCAGGGCTTTCTGATCGGGGTTCCCCGAAATCATGGCGAACCGGGATGAATTTACGAAAGCCGGTGCTCGTTCCCTGCGTGTATGAATAGAACGATCGGTCCGAGCGACGAGTCGGAGATGGCACGAAGCCGCGTTGGCGTAGCATGTCATATCTCGGCAGCAGCGCCGGGGCCGGGAGCGAGGCGTTACGATGCTAGTCTTTCGCCCAGAGAGAGAAGTTCCATAAGCAACGGGATCTGGATGTGCACATTTCATGCAAAGCTAATCGATACCGACGCAAAGCAATACCCAAGCGCCTTGCTAAAACAGTGGAGAGCGGCGGCGGAGGAGCGCGCTGCGGTTGAGCTCAAGAGCACTTGGAGCGCAGCTCGCAATCTCTCAATCCGACCATTCACGCACGCTGCCGAGTTGGTTGCACTTGGAAACGAGAACAAGATAATTGGTGACGCACTGAAAGCAGCGGGTCTGACCGAAGCATGGGGAGCTGCTGTTGCGTCGCTTGCACGCGATTTGTGTGTCGAAGTCGCCCGAAACGCATTTCAACACGGCGGAGCGTCCCAGTTCCGCGTCGAAACCGGTGGTCGTGCGCTTCGGCTCAGCGATGACGGTGGCGCATTCGACATTCTAAGTCTGGCACATCATCCGCGTCGCCGAGGCGCGGGACTAGTCGTCGATCTCCTGCTCAATAAACATGCCGATACCGTGCTCCTGACCTCACAGCGAGTAACAGATCGAAACGAATACGTGCTCGCCAAACTTGAAGCAGCTACTGATATACCTGCGCTGACACCATGCGCTATTCACTTAGATTTCGAGACGATCCGCAGAACGGTAGTCGATATAGCGATGTTTAATACATGTACGATTCTCTATGTCATCATGCCTGAATACAGCAGCGCCAGTGATGCGTATCTTTTCGCTCAACAGATCAAGAACGCGCGAGCGCCCAATAGTGTCGTGTTCGTGCTGCGAGATGCGTCCGAGGCAATGAAGTGCGGAATTCTTCACGCTTTGCCGGAAGCAAGGATTGTGTGCCTACCGTAGCTTAGGAACTCATCGACGATCGTCCGACCAAAAACGCGCTGCAGAAGACATTCGATTGTATGAGTAACGGAGAGTTGAGTGGCTGAGCAGATGCACGACGTCAGGATGTTTTACGCATCAGAATTGGTTTGTCGGCGGAATCGGAATGTTGGCAACGATGCGCAACGCGTTACTACCTTCTTCTCGATGGTAATCGTATAGCCATCGCGCATATCCCAATGCCTGCTGCCTTTGCTCAGCATATTGCTCGGGAGAGCGGCTGATGTGATGAAAATATGCGCGGAGTTGTCGCCGGCGGTGCCGCGGGATCGAAACCTGCTGGTTGATCGTCAAGCCTGTAACTTCTCGCCGTGTCGCTGGGCCCATTAAACGTGTTTTTGTAGCGCGAAGCGAAAAACCGAAGCTTTCGACAGCGTTCGTGACGCGTGCTCGGAAGTCGGCTGATATGAGCGTCGTCGACGAAAACGTCATATCATCAGCATAACGCGTATATAACATCCCTGCCGATTCCGCTATAGCCGTGAGTTCTATGTCGATAGGTATGGCAACAAGATTCGCTAATGCCGGACTAGTTGGCGCCCCTTGCGGCAATCGACGTTCCAAACAACAAAGCCCTCCTAAAAAAAGAGCAGCCGCATCAGGATAACCGATGTCTCGAAACACGCCGACCACCAGCTGTTTTGTTATCGTCGGAAAGAAATCCGCCAAGTCTATATTCCACACGTATGGGCGTCCCACGTGGCGACGGGCTCCATCACCGCAATTGCGACCGCGGCGAAATCCAACCGCGGCATCGTGTGGTTGCACCTGAGATAAGATGCAGTCGAGCACGTAGCGCTGCACTGTCTTCAGAAATACGCGCGGTGCGGTGATTAACCGCCGACTACCATTCTTTTTTGTAATCTCAAACGTGTTGTAGTAGCGGCTGGGGCGTATGACCATATGAGACACGAGCTTGGGTGACACCCCGAGGTAGATTGCAATCTCGGGGCCTAACTGAACTGGTATTACTCCTTTCTCGAGCAGCTGCTGCGCTTGTGCAACGCCGGTTTCATCGAAGAACGCAGGAGCAACCTCTAGCCATCGTTGGGCGGTACCAAAAGGATATAGGGCTGGGAGCATG
>VBQC01000297.1 GCA_005887825.1 Verrucomicrobiota bacterium
TATTCCGTTTTTGTCGGTAACTGATCGATCCAGCTCAATGTTTTCGGTGGTCACGGCGCGGACCGTCATTCCCGGGACCGATTGCGCATCGGACATTTTCGTGACGCGAATTATTGCGGTGGCCGGCGTCCGCTTTTGAGTGAGAATGAAATCGCTGCTGCAAATAATCGAACGGTTGCCAGCGATTCGGCCGTCCCCGAGCGCCGCGTTCGCTTCGAACAGATAAGCGCCGCCTAACGGCTCGCCGTGTGAAGCGGTGCAACGCACATCGCGGCGCGTCTCCGTATCGCCGGTTGCGGCCTCGACCGTGCCACTGGCGATAACCGGCAAATTGAACGCCTCCACCAGCAATTCGGTTTGGAACTGCTTCTTGAAACCGGTCCGAGGATCGACAACCGCTTCTCCGGTGACCGGGTCGGTTGCATTTTTTTCAAACTCGCGCACCCTCGCCGTCACAGCCGGCAATTTCTCCAGCGGAATGCGCGCGAGCTTCCATGTCACCGGCGGGGTATTGACCTGAAAAAACGAGAACCGCAGCTCGGGGCGCGCACGCAGAAAAATCTGCGAAGCCGGGAAAACAATACATGGCTCTTTCGGATGAAACGTTGCGCCCCAACGCGACTCGGCGGCAAGTCCATAGCCACGCTCGCCTTTCAATTCGGGCGAGATCGTCACGCGATAACGTTGCGTGAGATCGAATCGTCCATGCGCTACGACTTCATCCCTGCTGGCGAGAAGCCTCATCTCTGGCACTGGCGGCTCAATGCGGATGCGGTCCGGTGTGGCTTCACTCGGATCGATGTCGTCATTGAACTTGATCCGGATGACCGGCTCGTCGAGTGCCTGATTAAACGCGGCCACCCATTCGATCTTAAGCGGCTCGGTTTTGCCAACTGGAATAACCTTCAAATATGGCAAAGGCCGCCGGCTTTTAGCGTCGAGCAAACCATTGACGATGAGATCGTAGGTGTGGCCCATCGGCAGCGGCTGGCGTGGTTCGACGCGAAAATCTTCCGCTTCCGGCTGCTCCGTCAGCTTCTCGTCGCTGCTCAGAATCACGTCGACCGGAAAACGCTGGCGGGAATCGCGGTCTTGGAAATAAACGTGCTCGGCGACTTCGGTCAGCCGCACGCTGTAGCTGGATTCGAGCGGGACTTGCGGTAGCGCATTGAGCTTTTCGCGCTCGGAAAAATCGCTGGAAATCGTAAACGGCGTCGCGGTGAACTCTGCGCTCCAGCCGGGCGCAACAACCGGCTTGCCACGAACGTCTTTCAAACCGCGCGCCAGCGTGAGCCGATGTTTTGCTCCCGCGACCACGCTTTTCACAACAAACACGCCTTCGGTCTGGCTCTTCCACAAAAAATTGCCTTCGATTTTCGGCTTGCTCACGAACGGACACAACTGCTCGCTCACGTCGATCTTGTCTTTGCCCACCATCGCGTTTGGAAACGTAATTGTGAGTTCTCCGCCCGGCGCGATTTGGCCTTCGCTCGGCTCGATCACCACGCCGCCCGCGTCAGGTCCGCCACCGGACGGATTCGGCGGGGCGAACTTGACACTCGATCTTTCCTCGCTCGGCGCCGAATGGAGATTCGTCAGGCCGATACATGCGGAAAAGAGAATGACGATGGCGCGTTTCATTCTTTCGTCGGCTACAATTCGCGGCTGCGTTTCAGGTCCGCGGCCGCCTTGTCGATCTGGCCAATGCGCCGTTCGCAATTCTCCCGTGCGCGTAGTGCGTCCAGCGTTTCACCGAGCTTTAGCGAGCGTGTTTGCGATTCGATTGCCGCCGGAAAATCGGCACGCTTTGCTTCGAGCACACCCCGGAAGTACCAGGCGGCTCCATCGTTCGGATTCAATTCCGTTGCCTTGACGGCGTGGATCAGCGCTTCTTTCGATTGGTCCAATGCATCGAGATCCTGCGCGGCTTCGAAATGCGCCGCGGCCGATTTGTCATCGATCGCCAGCGCAGCCCGCGCGTCGGCCAGGGCGAGTGCGAACTGGCGCAGCTCGCGCAACGTCTTTGCCCGCGCAGCCAGCGGTTCCGATTTGCCGGGGCTCTGCCTGATCGATGCGTCT
>VBQC01000289.1 GCA_005887825.1 Verrucomicrobiota bacterium
GTTCGGATCTCCTGCGAGCATTTTGTCGCGTTCGAGCGCGTAAACGCCAATGCCGTACTCCATAGTTGGCCCGAATTCGCGCGTGGTGATGATGTACGAATTCCTCCAGAGCCCATACTTTGGATAGTCCGGGAAGTTCACCCCTGTGGAGAACGCGTACCGGTAGTAGGCACCGGTGGGATCGCCAGTTTGAGAGACCGCAACGCAGTTGTAGTAGATCGGCCCACGCGTGGTGAACTGGCTGAGGAGCCAGCGATCCTCCAGTTGGTCATACAATACGACCGGATCGCCGGAGGGATCGGTGCAATCCGGGATCGCGAACCCGGCCCAGAGCGAACCAGTGTCCACTGGCCCGACAAGCTTATTGCCGTTCTTGTCGTAAACAGCGAAGACGAGATTGATCATCTCCACATAGTGGTTCGGTCCTACTTCGCCGTTGGGGTCGGGCGGGTTTACCCGGAAACCGAAGATGTTGAAATTGTCCTGGTTGGACAATCCTTCAAAATTTGCCAATGGACTCGGAATGGCAACGGCAGGGCTTAACGCCTGCACCGCTGCATCGCCACTGTACCCCTTGGACTGGACCACCGGTCCTCGCTCCGGCCGCACTTCCAGTATTGTGTCGGGTGGGAAGGTCAAAGGTCTTGCGGCCCGCGGCAAATTGCGGACAGCAGGCGATACGTCAAAGGCCACCGCTGGGGAGAATTTTGGAGTTAGAGGCTGCGTGCGCGCAGTCGGCTGAGCAGAAGCCGGCGGCGATGCCGCCACGAAAAGCATCGCCGCGGCGGCCGATATCAGAATGATCGCAGCCGTGATACGCGCACGTGAGAAAAAACGATTCCGAGTTAACCGACGAAGAGTTTTCATATATTTTTGGTGTCCAGTTAGGGATTAAAGTTGTCCATCAGCGACGTGGACTTACGAGACTGCCAAAATAACCACGAAAATGTCAAGCATTTTTTGGTTTTTTTTGCTGGCGCTGGGATTCCTCAGACGACCACTTATGGCATCTGGGGCCGCCCATGTTAGGCGGCGGCAGCGGCGCGTTTCCGAGCGGTCGCGTTGAGAAGACGCTTGCGCAACCGCAATGATTTCGGCGTCGCTTCCACGTACTCATCGACGTCGATGTACTCAATCGCGCGCTCGAGAGTCATGCGGAGCGGCGCTTCGAGCTGAATCCCCTTGCCTTCACCCTGGCTGCGCATGTTGGTGAGGTGTTTCGCCTTGCAGGGATTGACCGGCAAATCTTCCGGGCGCGCGTTCTCACCCACGATCATTCCCACATAAACGTCTTCCTGCGGTCCAATAAAAAGCCGCCCGCGTTCCTGAATATTATTTAACGCGTAGGCGGTGCTGATTCCCGATTCCATCGACACCATCACACCGCGTGACTCATCAATCCTTCGCCGCGCGTCAGGTTGACAAGGTCGGTTTCAAAGCCAATCAAGCCGCGCGTCGGAATGATCGCCTCGATCGAGACACGCGTTGCGTGATGATCCGTGTTCACAACCTCGCCTTTACGATTGGCAACCGATTGCAAAATGTCGCCGAGATTCTCGTTCGGTAGATCGATATATAGATTTTCGAGCGGCTCGAGCAGATTGCCATTTTCGGCGCGGTGAAAAATCACCTCGGGGCGAGAGACCATCACTTCGTAGCCTTCGCGCCGCATTTCCTCCACCAGGATCGCTATTTGCATTTCACCGCGCGCATTGATCTCAAATACGCCGGCCGCTTCCGTGTCGTTGACCTGGAGGGAAACATTGCCGCGAGTTTCGCGAATCAAGCGCTCCCGAACATGCCGTGCCGTCACGAATTTTCCTTCGCGCCCGGCAAACGGCGAATCGTTGACCAGAATGTGCATGCGAATCGTCGGAGGATCGATATCCACGAACTGAAGCGGCGCACGTTCTTCGCGGTCAGTAAGAGTTTCGCCGATGTAAACTTCCTCGAAACCAGTGAGGCCAACGATGTCGCCGGCGGTCGCGTGCTTTATTTCCATCTGCTCCAATCCCGCATATGTAAAAAGCGCGGTGACAGCAGCACGTTCCCGACGGCCATCGCGATGAATGCAGACGATCGAATCGCCGCTGTAATCCAGGTTCGACACCAGCATTTGAAAAAATGGCTCACTTGAAATTTTCGGCGGCGGCACATGCTGAACAATCGCCTCGAATAGCGGCATCAGGTCGTCGCTGCTGTCGTGAAGTTCGCGCATGGCGTAGCCGTCCCTTGCGCTCGCGTAAATGATTGGGAAATCGAGTTGCTCATCTGTTGCCTTTAACTCAACGAAAAGGTCGAACACGGCATCGAGGACTTTGTGCGGCCGCGCATTTTCTCTGTCGATTTTGTTGATGACAACCACCGGTTTCAGTTTGTTCTCCATCGCCTTTCGAAGAACGAAACGGGTTTGCGCCTGCGGTCCGTCGTGCGCATCCACAACCAGCAACACGCCGTCCACCATTTTCATGATCCGCTCGACTTCGCCGCCAAAATCGGCGTGACCTGGCGTGTCAACAATGTTGATCCGATAACCGTTCCACTGAAACGCCGCATTCTTCGCGCGAATGGTGATACCTTTCTCACGCTCCAGATCCATCGAATCCATCACGCGCTCCTCAATCTTTTGGTTGGAACGGAACGTGCCCGATTGGCGTAGCAATTGATCGACCAGCGTTGTCTTGCCGTGATCGACGTGCGCAATGATGGCGATATTACGGATCTTATCCATTAGCAAAGAGAGTCTCTCCCGAGCAGGAAGAGCGGCCAACATTACGAGATGCGGCGGCTGAGTCAAACCTCAGCGCTTCTACACAAAACGGCTATGCGTCTATGAAACCACTTCGACAGTTGGGATGGCCGACGCAGGTTCAACCCACTTTCCGCGCTCGAGAATCAAATCTTGCAACCGATCCACCGCTTCCGCTTCCGGAATATTGAATTTAACCGCGGTTTTTCCGACGTAGAGATTCACTTTGCCGGGCGCGCCGCCGACGTATCCAAAATCGGCGTCCGCCATTTCGCCCGGCCCGTTCACAATACAACCCATGATCGCGATCTTCAGCCCTTTCAAATGCGACGTCGCCGCTTTGATCTTGGCCGTGGTGGTTTGCAAATTAAATAACGTCCGCCCACACGATGGGCAGGCCACGTAATCGGTCTTAAAGATCCGCGAACCGGCCGCTTGCAAAATATTGTAGCTCAGGCGCAACGCCTGCCCCGGCGCTTCCTCGCCCTGCACTAAAATCGCGTCGCCAATTCCGTCGCAAAGCAGGGAACCAATATTGGTCGATGCGACCAGCAACGTGTGGAGAAAATCTCTTTCCGCCTTCTTCCTTCCTAATTCATCCTTCAGCAAGATCGGATGCCGCGGATCCAATTGCGCCGCTAGCAACCTGAACGCCGCAATCACGGCTAGATCGACGTCATCCCGCACCGTGACGAATTGCGGCGAGGCACTCTTATTCAGACGCTCAATTGCCTTTTCATCTCGCGGATCGATTTCTTCGATCTTGGCATCTTCAAAGATAATTTCCGGTTTGTAATCGCCCAGCTTGTCGATCTTGTGCGCGATCTTGTCGTAGGCGGCGCGCCTAACGATCACGCGAATCAATTCTTCGCCGCCGAGTTGGATTCGCTCGCCGGAATCGCCGATTGCGGCTGCAGCGATCATCTCGCTCGCGCGCCGCTGATATGAAAACGGATCAAATGGAAGGTCGATTTGTTCACTTGTAGTGACAGCCGTGTTGGCTGCTCCCTTCGCGGTCGACATCCGCCCGGTCAGGGTAGAAGTCAATGCGACCAGCGCTTTCGCCACAGGAATCTCGTGAGGGCTGTCCTCGGTCAACGAAACGCGAATCGTATCGCCGATTCCATCCGCAAGCAGCGACCCAATCCCAATCGCGCTTTTAATACGCGCGTCCTCGCCTTCGCCCGCTTCTGTGACGCCGAGATGAATCGGATAATTCCAGTCCGGTCCAAGTTCGTTTAGTCGCGCAACGAGCAGCCGATACGCTTCGATCATCACCTTGGGGTTGCTGGCTTTCATCGAGAAAACGAAATCGTGATAATCGAGGTCGCGCGCGATCCGCGCGAATTCGAGCGCGCTCTCAACCATGCCAAGCGGAGTGTCCCCGTAGCGATTCAAGATGCGATCGGAAAGAGAGCCGTGATTGGTTCCGATGCGCATGGCGATGCCACGCTTTTTGCAAAGCTCGACCAGTGGCGAAAAACGCTCCCGAATTCGCTGCAGCTCGGCCGCGTACTGTTCGTTAGTGTATTCGCGGATAACGAATTTCTTTGAATCCGCGTAGTTCCCGGGGTTGATCCGCACCTTATCCACCCATTTCGCGGCCTCCAGCGCCGCTTCGGGTTTGAAATGAATGTCGGCGACAATAGGCACATCGCAGCCAAGCTCACGCAA
>VBQC01000290.1 GCA_005887825.1 Verrucomicrobiota bacterium
AGACGCGTGCGCTACCCGATCCGCCGCTTCGCTTCTGCCAGATATGTCTCGTCGATTTCGAACCCAATAAACTTTTTCACACCGCATCGTTGCGCGGCGATCGCTGAATTTCCGATCCCCAAAAACGGATCAAGCATCGTCTGAACGCGGGAAACGCCGTGAAGCTTGACGCACCATTCGGCCAGTTGCACCGGAAAGGTCGCCGGATGCGGCCGCTCCTTCACTCGGCTTTGAATTGTTTCGTAAGGAATAAACCACGTATTCCCACGGCATCGCAGATCGCTTCCGCGCGTATGTCGCCAGCGAGAAATATTGCTTTTGTCCTGATACGGAACTCCGAGCGCGAGCCGATCGATTTCGACGCGACCAGTTTTCGTAAAGTGAAAAATGTATTCGTGACAATCGTTTAGAAATCGCTTGGAGCTGATCGGCTTGAAATGACCATATGATCGAACATCGCCTTCGCGGTCTTCGATCGTAATCGATTTGATCCAGTGAATTACATTCTGTAAGACGAACGTATCCCGTAGTTCGAGTACCATTTCGTGCGGGAGCATCGGACTGGAAGGCGCCGAACCAATGTTAAGAAAGAACGACCCGCTGGATTTCAGCACTCGCCGAACTTGCGCCGCCCACTTCTGACACCATTTCAAATACGATTGTCGATCTTGTCGATCGGAATATTTTCCGTACTCGATCCTCAGGTTGTAGGGCGGAGACGTGACGACAAGATCGATTGACGCGTCGGCGAGTTCCGCCATCCCAGCCACGCAATCACCGCGTCGAAGGTCATGAGCAAGAAATGGAAACAGCTCCTGCCCGATCGAGTCTTTGATTCGAACCATTACAATTTGGTTCGTACCAAAGTCACCAACTGGTTGTACAGCCTAAAATTACCGACCCAAATTCTTCCCGACTGTTCGCGAGAAAACGCCTATCAAGCGGTCTTCCCACCCACCATTTTTGTAATCAAAGGCATATCGTGGAATCTTTTCTTCATGCTCGTCAGTCAGGGAGAGGGCTCCGGTTTCCCTGTTGAGCGAACCCTGAAGCTCGACAAGAAGGTTTTGGAAGCCGCCATCTCTTTCCGTTACTGGGTCTTGGCGATCCAAAATTTCAATTTCATCTGGGGTAAGTATCACCGTTTGCATCTTGTAAAATCACCGCGCGCTCGCAGACTGCAACAAGGAGTTATGAAGCGCGGTGCAGCGTATAAATGCGTCCTCTTCTAAATCTGGTATTCTAGAGTCAATGGCGGACAAGCCCTCAAAACTGAAGATCGCTGATCGCGAATTCAGCTCGCGGTTGCTCGTTGGCACGGGAAAATTCGCGTCGAACGAGCTGATGCGCGACGCGCTCATTGCCAGCGGCACTGAACTTGTGACTGTGGCGCTTCGTCGCGCCGATCTATCGGGGAAGGGCGATCCGTACGCGAACATTCTCGATTTTATTGATCCGAAACATTTTCTTCTCCTGCCGAATACGAGCGGCGCGCGCAACGCGGCTGAGGCCGTGCGCCTGGCGCGACTGGCTGCAAGCGCAGGTTTGCCTACGTGGATCAAACTCGAGATTCATCCGGACCCGCGGTATTTGCTGCCTGATCCGGTTGAGACACTGGCGGCCGCGGAAATTCTGGTGAAAGAGGGATTCACAGTCCTCCCGTACATCAATGCCGATCCCGTGCTGGCGAAACGCTTGCAGGACGTCGGCACTGCGACGGTGATGCCGCTCGGTTCACCAATCGGCAGCAATCGCGGAATCGAAACGCGCCCACAGATCGAGATCATCATCGAGCAGGCCACTGTGCCGGTGGTCGTGGATGCCGGACTCGGCGCGCCAAGTCAGGCGGCGGAAGCGATGGAGATGGGCGCCGACGCAGTGCTGGTCAATACTGCGATCGCAATCGCTTCTGATCCTGTTCGCATGGCAAAAGCATTCAAAAAAGCAATTGAAGCAGGACGCGAAGCGCGCGAAATCGGCCTGGCCGAAAAATTGAGTTCGGCCGCGGCAACGAGCCCACTGACCGGCTTTCTGACGCGATAAATTTCCGAAGTGCCGCGCCATCGCCTGGTGCACGACCCGAATAACGCCTGTAATACCGATTTTTTTAATAGGAAGAGAACCGCGGATTACACGGATTTATACGGATAAAATAAGCAGCTTCTTGTCATTTCGAGCGAAATCGAGAAATCTCTTACTGCTATCTGTCTTGTAGAACATCGATGCCCAAGTCGAGCCAGCTTGGATTGAATCGATCGATTAGTGCGACTTTCTTTGCCCGTGACCATTTCTTAAGTTGGCTCTCGCGCGCAAGTACGTCGCGAATATCGCGATAATGCTCGTAATAAATTAGCTTTTTGCATCGATAGTCAGCGGCGAATCCAGCTCCGATTCCTTCGCGATGCTCCCAGACGCGCCGCGATAGCCGGTTTGTCACACCGATATAAAGAACCGAGTGATTGCGATTCGTGACAATGTAAATCCAAAAATCATAGTCGCGAGGCATGCGCTTAAATTAACAATGAGAGATGTCTCGACTCCGCTCGACATGACAAGAGTAATCGCCTGGTGCACGACCCGTCTGGCTGAAATACTCGCCGCGCGAGCTCGGAAAATCGGTCCGTCCATTTTATTACAACCACTTCGAGACCAGGAGAACAATCATGTCCAATTACCTGAAAAAACTGATCGTGGAGCCTGGCTCCAAGATCCGGCTTAAACATTTCGACCCCGGTTATCACGGTAAACATGAGTCGCGCAAATCAGCGCTGCCTGAGATTGAGGAGAACCGGCAGAAAATGCAGGAACTGCAGTACCTGATGTATGCAGAGAATAAGCATTCCCTTCTCATTGTGTTGCAGGGACTCGACGCTGGGGGCAAAGACGGTGTGGTCCGCCACGTTTTGACCGGCATGAATCCGTCCGGTTGCATCGCAGTTAACTTCAAGCAACCGACAGCGGAAGATTTGGCCCACGATTTCCTATGGCGTGTCCATCCCCATGTGCCGGCCAAAGGCTCAGTGGCCATTTTCAATCGCTCCCACTATGAAGATGTGTTGGTCGCGAGAGTGCACGGCCTCGTGCCG
>VBQC01000127.1:0-1423 GCA_005887825.1 Verrucomicrobiota bacterium
TAGTCGCAGAGGTCGCTTGATTAGCCAGGTAAAACGCGCTTAAGTCGCGCTGAAACACAGGGGAAGGAAGCGCCGAATCCTACCGCTGGAGCCAAATTTTAAGTCGCTCACCACGAGCGATTTCTCCAGCTGGCAGGACCGCTTTAGAGAGAAATGCCAGCGGAGCGACGGGCGAATGAACAATTCGCACGAACTCTGCCACTGTTCCACGACTACTCCGTAACAAAAAAGATTTGGCGCGTGGATTCTCCTGAACGTGGAGAAAACCGTGCAACTGAAATACAGGCTTTACTGTCGAGACGAACCGGTTAAGGGAGGTCGCAGCATCGGGAAACGTGAGAGCGAAGGGCGGTAGAATCCGATCGGGAAATTTCGTGTCAATCAGCTCCGTCGCGTGACTAGGAAATATCCGATTTGTGGATCGGTCTTTCGATCAACTGATCGGAATGGCGCGATAGCAGCGTTCTGCAGCTCGCGCATCAATTCCGAGATTTTATCCTTGGGCACGACAAGGGCATCCAGCGCTCCGCCGTTCCATTCCTGAACCGCTTCATCCGGCTTGAGGAAACGCGGTTTCTGCAAGTAGAGCAGCATCCCTTCGTAGCCTCCTGCTCCGCCCGAAATGACTTCGTAACGCCAATGATGGGCGACAACCTGTTCATTCACCGCGCGGCTGAAAACCTTGAGATGATCGGCGTGGTCACGATAATCGGACAGCATTTTTGCGGCAGTATAGCTGCCGGTAAACACGATCGAGAAGAGCAGTGCCGCGGCGCTCCATTGCAGGACGCTCTCATCAGTTTCCTTTATTCGAAAGCCGCCGGCGATCTGCGCGGCGAGCAGCAAGCAAAGCGGCGGCACAACTGGATAAATGCGGTCGACGCGTTTCGACGGAACCAGCGACATCACTACAAGACCGCCCAAGCTCCAGCAAACCAACCACAAGATATCGGGCGTTGTCTGGCGAAATAGATTGCGAATTCCCGAGCGCGTTCGGCGGAAGGACAGCACACCGAGTGCTAGGATCAGCACGCTCCAGGGCGCGAATTTATGCAGCAAGTGAGGGAGATAATAAAGGACCGGTTGCGAGCGATGCACAGTTTGGCTGAACCGGCCGAGAAATTCCTTCACGACGACCTCCTCATAGAAGCCCGGGACGAACTTGATGCCGCAGATCACCCATATCGAAAACAACGCGAGAGACGCAATCCATGGCCACGAGCCACACCATGCATTCGCCCCACTCCGTTTTCCGGCGAACCATTGAAACAGCACGATGCCTGGAAGCAAAAACGCGAATACGATCGGCCCTTTGATGAACATGGAAGCCGTCAGCAGGGCGAACATTTCCCATCGCTCACGCGGCTGCCACGGCTCGAGGGCGCGAATTTTTTGCCAGATCAAAAGTCCCAGCAAAAAGATC
>VBQC01000127.1:1428-14730 GCA_005887825.1 Verrucomicrobiota bacterium
GATTCAGGCCAAAGGCACCCAAGGCGATCAAGGCTGCGGCCGCTCCGTAAGCAGCAATCGCCCTGCGGAACAAGATGGTCGCCAAGACCACTGCCGTCAGGAACGAAGGAAGCCGCCACGCAATATCCCACGACCGCGTGATCGCGAAGGTCGCAGCTGAAGCCCAACCAACGAGCGGCGGTTTTTGCGCGATCCTTTCATGCGGGGTACGCTGAAAGAACCAGTGGCCTTCCTTGATCATCTCGAACGAAGTAAAAGCCTGCTGCGCCTGGTCGTAATCGTCCAGCTGCCACGGCAGATTCGTTATGGCAAACAAGCAGAGGATGACCGCGCTGATCACCCAAACCGTGCGCGAACTCTCTAGAAAATTCCGTGCCCATGACACATCCGTGCTCATTCGATGATCTCGTGAACCGCCGATTGCTAGTTACCACTGCAGCACTACATTCGCGAGACTAAAGCTCACGCAGCAGAAATCGGCTTTCTAAACATGTGTGGAATTGCAGGATTCACTCAGCTCCACTCGCAATCCGCTGATGTCGCAGAATTGATGCGGCGCATGACTTCTCCGCTGACGCCGCGCGGGCCGGACGGCGAAGGGTTCCACGTCGCGCCCGGGATCGCGCTCGGTCATCGGCGGCTAAGCATCATCGATCTCGCGGGCGGCGCACAGCCGATGCGCAGCAAGGACGAGCGCTATCACATCGTCTATAACGGCGAGGTTTATAATTACCCCGAACTTCGCGCGGAACTGGAACGGCGCGGATGCGTTTTCCGCACCCAATCGGATACCGAGGTGTTGCTGAATCAGTTTGTGCTCGACGGTGTCGACGCCCTGCAGCGTTGCAACGGGATGTTCGCGGTCGCGATTTGGGATCGTGATGAGGAACGGTTGTTCCTGGCGCGCGATCGCCTCGGCATCAAACCGCTCTACTACTGCGTCCGCGACGGCGAACTGATCTTTGCCTCGGAACTCAAAGCGCTGCTCGTGCATCCTCGCGTCGATCGCCGTCTTAACGCGCTCTCGGTCAGCAAATATTTCACCTACGGCTACATCCCGGCGCCACACACGATTTTCGAAGACGTTCATAAACTGGAACCGGGCGGCTATCTGTTCTTCAATCGGAACGGGCTGCGCAAGAATCGCTATTGGGACATCCCGCTCGAAGACAACCCTGTGAGCGACCGCAACGTCGACGAGTGGGCCGAGGACCTGCTTGCCATCCTGCGTGATTCGGTAACGAAGCGGCTGCGCAGCGATGTGCCCGTTGGCTTATTTCTCTCTGGCGGTCTCGATTCGAGCACTGTCACCGCGCTCGCGGCGCAACAATCCGGCAACCGGCTGCATAGTTTTTCGATCGGGTTCGACCATCCGAGTTATGACGAGTCTCCGTACGCGCGGCGCATCGCGGAACTCTTCGAAACTGAACATCACGAGGAGATCTTGACTCTGAGCCAGGCAACGGAGCTATTTCCGCGGATCATGCGTTCACTCCATGAGCCGTTGGCGGACGCCTCGATCATTCCGACTTACGTGCTTAGTCGATTAGCCGCACAGCATGTTAAAGTTGTTCTCGGGGGAGATGGCGCGGATGAGTTGTTCGCCGGCTATCCGGCTTTCCAGGCTCATAAGGTGGTGCAGAACCTTTCGTTCTTGCCCATCGGTTGGCGCGATTGGCTCCGTCCGTTCATCCAACGGCTGCCGGTTTCGCATCGTTACGCTAGCGTCGAGTTTCTCATGCAGCAGTTCGTGAAGGGCCTCGGGCTCTCGCCGGAAGTGCGCTTCCTCCTCTGGATGGGCTGCTACGGCAACGTGGAGAAGAAGCAGCTTTTGTCCGTTGACTTACAGCAACGTCTCTTGCGCGAAGATGCCTTCGAAGACATCTCCGCGCACATTCGACAGAGCGGGTTGAAGGGAGACTTTCAGCGACTGCAATACTTGTGCATGAAGCTCTATCTTCAGGACGATGTCCTGTTGAAAGTGGACCGCGCGAGCATGGCGCACTCGCTGGAAGTGCGCGTGCCTTTTCTAGATCGCGACGTGGTCGAATACGCGTCCCGGATTCAGCCCGCAGATAAATTGCGTGGCCTAACGACCAAATATGTTTTGAAGCGAGCGGTCCGGCGCCTCTTACCGGATGAGATCATTCATCGGCGCAAGACAGGATTCATGATGCCGGTCGCGGTGTGGCTGAACCGGAACATGCGAGAGACCATCGAGGATCTCTGTTCTCCCGCAGCCGTCGCTGAGACTGGACTCTTCGACGCCAGCTTCGTCCGGCAAATCCTCGACGAACATTTTCAAGAGCGGCGAGATCACCGCAAGCACATTTACCCACTGCTCTGTTTCATGGCGTGGTTCCATAACCACGCGATTGCATGGTGAGATTCTCGCAGCCGCGAAAATGTCGCTAGAGAAGGCAATCCAAATCGGCGAGCTAATGAGTCGGGTAAGGGCCAGTCGAAAAGGCAAATGGTTATTATGGCTTAAAGACAACGTGCCATTCTCGCAGCCTACGGCGTGGCGCTACATAGAGTGTTATCAGCGACGTTCAGAGTTATTCAATGTGAATAATCTGGCGGATGGGGTTCTCGCAGAGCAGGACGAAGCTCCGATTGTCGCGCCTACGCCTGGGCCTCAACTGGAACCGCAGACAAATAAAGCGCCGAAGGTTCCTTTATTAGAAGAGAGCGACCTTACTAAGAAGAACTAGGCGTGATCAAACATCTTCGCTCACACATGTCTAGCACACCGGATCGACGGGCGAAGATTTTCATGCGCTTCATTTGCGAAGGCGTAGGGAGCGGCACATGAGCAGACCACGGAAGGCCGAGAACATTTTGCGCGAAATTTCACCAGAGAATCTACAACGCCTTTTGAAAGAGTCTCAGCGCGACATCGACAAACAGCTTTCGGGCATTAGGGCGCAAATTCCCAACCGGCTTTGCTGAGATTGTCAGAACTTAGCCAAACCGCTCTTGCCTGAAGAACGCGCTCTCATCGCTCCGCTGTTGGAATAGGATTACAAGGCACTTCAAATGATTGTCAATTTCTGAGCGAAGCGAGAATCTCTGATTATATGTCGAACGGATCTCCTGTCGATTAGGTCGACATGTTTCGCTTTGCTCAACATGACAACCCCGGCCATCGTACATCATTTCTTCTCCTGATTGCTTTTCTGCAGCCCTTCTGCGTATATCAGATTGTTTCGCGCGTCGATATTGTTGGGATTGATCCGCACTGCAGCTTTGAGTTCTTCTATCGCCTCGGAAATTCGACCCATTAGTGCCAGGGCAGCTCCCAGATCACTGTGCGCGTCGGCAGAATTCGGATTCATGCGCAAGGTCTGCTTGTAATGCTCTATTGCCTCTGAAGCTCGACCGGTTTGGGCCAAGGCATTGCCCAGGTTATTGTGCGCATGGGCATAAGTAGGATCGATCCGCAAAGCCTCCCTACATTGCTCTATCGCCGCTGAGGTTCGGCCTGTTACCAACAACGCATAGCCCAGGTTATTGTGTGCCTCCGCGTAATCAGGATTGATCCGCAACGCCTCCGTGAACTGATCTATTGCCTCCGAAGTTCGGCCTTTTCGGAGCAGGGCATTGCCCAAACTATAGTGGGCTACCGCAGGCTTGATTCGCAACTCGTCTTTAAACAGATTCATTGCCTCCGGAATTCGATTCGCCTGGTACAGGATGTCAACAAGATGATCGTACGCCAACCAACAAGCAGGATTATGAGCAATAGTCGTCCGATAAAGCGTCTCCGCGTTGTTATACATCCGGCTTTGTTGCCAGGTCAGGAGAAACAGTACTCCACCGATCACTAGGGTGACTCCGGGCTCGAGCCAAGCGTACCCAGATTTCAATCGTGTCGCCAGTAGGACAATCCCACTGGCGCAAGGCGTGATGATTCCCAGGCAGGCCAGGTATTGCCAGTGATCGGCTACAAAGGAATACAGAAAAAAATAAATGTTGGCGAAACCCAGCGAAGGCAACAACAGGACCATATAGACGAGCACTCCCGCCAATGGAGTTCGGGACCACCGGCGCAGACTCTATAAAATCCCAAGCAATACTAGGACAGCGAGCGGAAAAATATATTGCCACGGCACGGCAGCGCTAATCTCCCATCGCGGATAAACGAACATCAGGTTCGAGGGCCAGAGCAGTTTCCACAGGTAAAACCAAAAGGCCCGCCCGGCTATCAAGCAGCGGTCAAGCAGGGAAAGATCCAGCATTCTCGCTCTGTAACCGATGTTGCCGTATTCCACCCAGCGGGTCATCAACCCCGCTGCCGCCGAGAAGAAAAAGAACGGGATCAATGGGACAACATCGTGCCGCCAGGAAATCGCGCCTCGTTTCCACCAGAAAATCACCAGCAAGGCCAAAGGCAGCGTTACAATGGCCGTTTTACTCAGCAATCCCAGAAGAAAGAGGCCGAGAGCCAACGCGTAACTCTGTCTGCTTCGATTCTCGTCAAACCTGAGATACCAGAGTGTCGCCGCGAGCGCAAAGACTCCGGAAAGGGTATTCTTACGCTCCGCAATCCAGGCCACCGTTTCCACATTCACCGGATGCAACGCGAAAATGGTTGCTGCCAGTTCTGCTCCCGGGATTCGCAAGAACCGAACGATTCTTAACACCAGCACGACACAACCAATGTGCAGAAGCAGATTGACGATGTGATAGCCAGTGATCGAATCGCCCCAAAGCTTTTGCTGGAGCCAATAGGAAGTATGAAGAAGCGGATAGTATTGCTGGGTGGTTCTTGGCACGAACCAGATGCGCCTCAAGCCATCTAGCGTTCGCAATTCAGGACCGCCAATGTGCGCCTCGTCGTCCCATAGAACCCCCCCGTGCCAAGCGGGGTGATACGCCAGCATCGTGACCACGGCCAGAAGCAGGCAGAAAAACCAGTCACGTTTCGACCAACTCATGACTAGAACCTATCTCATAAATAGGGAACGAGTGCGTTGCCAGAGATTTTGCGCTTCGGCAAGGCGCGAGGAGGAAGAATATCCTTCATGGATCTTTCTGGATGTGAGCGCCAAATCAATCGTGAATCCAGCGAGAATAATGGTCGCAAGAGCGAGGACGCCTGTGAACCACACAAGCCAATACGTGTAAACAGTAATCGCATCGTTCATCGGCGTGCAGGAATCACCGATGACATCATGGCCGGATCATTTGCCGTCTGGCAATCAATACGATTTTAGCGCGATCCTGAGAAGCGGAAAGCGTTTCGTTATGCGAGCGGATGAAAAGCTAACCGCGTTTCTGGAATTGGAATCCGCGATTTGGCCGACCAGCTTCGAACTTCACTTTCTTACGAAACCCGTCTTAGCAACCCAATTTGCGCCGCAAGGCAGCCAAGCCGAGTAAAGCGAAACCGAGCAAAGAAACTGTTGAGCCGCCATCGGGCACCCCAGCCGGTCCGATCTGAAGCGTGAAGTTCTGGTTCGCTCCAGCGCCCCACGTCCATACGTAGGTGCCAGGCGTTACGCCGAGGCTGGCGAAAGTCGCGTTGTTGTAAGTCGCGCTGTCCGATAGAGCAGTGCCAGAGACGTAGCCACTTGGCACCAGCAAGGTTGACGTGTCCCGAAAAATGCCTACTGAATCTCCGCTGCCGCTGCTGGCAAATGTGAAGAAGACGCCCCCAAAACTTGTCGGTCCACTAATGCTTCCCTGGTACCCATCGGTAGCGCCACCTGACCCCGTTACTATTTGCCCTAAAACTGGGAAAATTTGGGCCGGCAAACTTGCGTAAGTTACTACGAGTGTTAGCCCGGTCAGATCTAGGGGTCCGCTTCCGGTCGCCACAACGTCGGACCCCACTTGCTCCAGCGTTACGCTGTAAGCTTGGGCAAGCTGGACGGAGAAGAGCGACAGAGCGGCAACTGCGGTTAGGGCGAGGAGAATTTTAGGTAATGGCTTCATGAATTCCTCCTTAGCAACTCAATTTGCGCCGCAAGGCAGCCAAGCCGAGTAAAGCGCAACCGAGCAAAGAAACTGTCGAGCCACCAAGCGTTTCCTCACACAAAAATTGCCGCTGAAAACAGCGGCCGCCACAGCAAGATCGTTCGCTACAAAAAATTTGCTTGCGGGGGCGGGATTTGAACCCGCGGTTCCGGCGGCTGCCGGATTATGAGCTGCGTCGATGCAAACCAGTGATTGTATAGAAACCTTTGCCTCGTCCCTGTCGTTTCAGCCGATTTTCCAATTTCCTTGCATCAGTCAGCGACAACTCTTCACTTTGCCAGACAACCGTCCAGGGACCGCGTCCCTTTGTCCAACGTGAGTGACCGGTGTTATGTTGTTCAACCCTGTGCGCCACATCGTCGGACAGGCCGACGTAAAATCCTCCTTCGCAATTCTGAAGGATGTAAACGCGATAGGTTGCCGGCATCCGGCGTGATTTGGTTGCGGGGGCGGGATTTGAACCCGCGGTCCCGCAGGCGCGGGATTATGAGCCGAACCGTGACAAGCCAATCATTCTGTAAAATCCATCGCCTCCTTTTTGTCTTTTGAGCGAAATTTCAAGTTTCCGAGCATCTGAGAGATTCATCTCCCCACTCTGCCATATCAATATCCAAGGTCCCTTCCCGCGAGTCCACCTGGAATCGCCAAAATTGTGCTGACTGATTCTGCGGCTGACATCATCAGATAAGCCAATGTAAAATTTTCCCTCGCGGTTTTGGATAACGTAGACGCGATAAGGCACCGCGAGTTGACAAAAATTTGGTTGCGGGGGCGGGATTTGAACCCGCGGCCTTCAGGTTATGAGCCTGACGAGCTACCAGGCTGCTCCACCCCGCATTTTCAGAATAGTTTCGATGTCGGTCCTGCGCAAATCGAAAAAACATTTGTTCATCCGGAAGGCGGATGAAAAAGACAATCTTGTTTGCGTTCGCCGTCGGTGTGACTTCGTTGATAAGTGGCGAAACGATCCTCCCGCGAACAGGAAAGCGGAAAAATTCTCGTCGGGACGGCCAGTTGGTCCGATCCAGGTTTTGTTCAGCATTGGTATCCCAAGGGAATCCGCGCGCATGAGCGGCTTGGTTGGTACGCGCAATATTTTGAGATGGTCGAGGTGAATTCGACGTTTTATTCCGTGCCCGATTTGCGAATGGTCGAGCGCTGGTGCGCCACCACGCCGGATCGGTTCACCTTCGATGTAAAGCTGCATCAGCTCTTTTCGTTTCACTCGACGGCCGCAAAATTGTTGCCGCCAGATTTGCAAAAGCGTGCAGCGACCGATGGAAAAGGCAAAGTAACGCTCACGCCAGATTTGGAGAAAGCGATGCTCGATGTCTTTTTGCGCTCGATGTCGGTCCTCCACTCAGCTGGGAAACTTGGCGTGTTTCTCTTGCAACTCTCACCTGCATTTTCGCCGCGCGTGCACAAACTGGAAGAGCTCGAACATTTGATCGGCATGCTGCGGGATTATCGATTGGCGATTGAATTTCGAAATCGCAACTGGGCGACCGGCGATCAGCTAAAATCGACAATAGATTTCTTGAAGCGCCGCAGAGTGGCCTTTGTGAATGTCGATGCGCCAGCGGCTGATCATTTCACAATCATGCCGTGGGATGTGAATGAAATCACGAACCAGGGCTTTGCCTATCTGCGGCTGCATGGACGAAACGCTCGCGCTTATATCACCGGGAAAACCGTAGCCGCGCGTTTCAATTACGATTACCGCGAGGATGAGATTCGTGAAGTGGCGGAGCGCAGCAGGCAACTCGCACACGAAGCAGACGAAGTGCACGTTGTGTTTAATAATAACGCGCTCGATTACGCGCCCCGGGCGGCCACGCGTTTACGCACGGCGCTCGGACAGCTCATCCCGGCGCCGCCGCAGACACCCGAGCTCTTTTAGTTTAGAGTCTAATTGTGCAGGAAACGCCGCCAACGGCAGGGCCCGTTTACCAGTCACGGTTTCCAAAGCGGCTCGCTCGCCTGAAGCGCTGGCTGGTCGCCCATCACATGACGCTGATGACGATTGCGGACACACCGCACTCCATCGCCCTCGGCTCGGCCATAGGAATTTTTTTTGGCTTCACACCGCTGTATCCGCTGAAAACCATATTATCGATTGCGATCGCGTGGGTTCTTCGTTGCAACAAGATCGCGGCTGCGATCGCCGTCACTCTCCATGACGCGTTAATTTTTGCGATGCCTGCGATCTATTTTGCGGAATATAAACTGGGTTGCTGGGTCTTGGGTCGAACGCCGCCGCACCGCATTCGGTTCAGCCTTTTTGCGCTGCACGATTACCTGCACTGGCATGTATTTTCGCGCGTGGTTTGGCCCACTTTTTGGCCTGCGTTTGTCGGTTCACTTTTCCTTGCCATTCCTTCAGCAATCATCATCTATTTCTTAATCCGAATGCTGGTGAGCCGCGCGCGGACGCCTCAGAAAAGCGTCTAAGTAAGCGAGTTTGGCGTCGCGGTAAGCGTTTTTTCGACCTGCATGTGTTGCCAATCGGGATGCGCTGATTAAGGTGCTGCGGTTCGAAGGTTCTTATGCACTTTTCACGCCGATTTTTCATCCTCTTTTTCCCTTTTCTTGCGAGCGCAGCGAGTCTCCGTTCGGCTGCCGCAGCACAAGCATTTATTATCGTCGATGCCCAGACGGGCTATATCTTCGAAGAGCAAGAGCCCAGAAAAAAACTACAAATTGGCAGTCTGACAAAAATCGCCACCGCGAGCGTTGTGCTTGACTGGGCGGAACGGAAATCAGGCGACCTTAATCAGGTGGTTACGATTCCGCAGGAGGCGTTTGCCGGGAGCTTGGAAAATAACATCGGCTTTCAGCCGGGTGACAGCATCACGCTGCGTGATCTTCTCTACGCCGCGCTTGTCCAATCGGACAACATTGCGGCGTACACGCTGGCGCACCACGTTGGCGCGCAGTTGGGATCGCTCCTGCCCAGTGACGCTGGCTCGAAACTGACGCCAGTGGATGCGTTCGTTGCCCAGATGAATGCGTTGGCGAAGCAGCTCAAGATGGAGCGCACGCGCTTTGTTAATCCGCATGGTATCGACTACAAGGTGAAGCCTCTGCCGTTTTCAACGGCGGAAGATATGGCGCGCCTGACCCGGTATGCGATGAACAAAGCGAGTTTCCGCTTTTATGTGTCGCAAAGGCAGCGTCAAATTTCGTTCGATCGCGCTGGGCATCGATTCAATTATGCGCTTCGCAACACAAACGAACTTCTCGGCAAAAATGGCATCGATGGAGTCAAGACTGGCCGCAGCGCCCGAGCAGGCGACTGTCTGATTCTAACCTCCAATCGCGAGCCAGAGGTCGTGACCCAAGGCAAGGCGATAACTGTGTATCCGCGCCGTTTGATCGTGGTGCTGCTCGGCAGCACAAACCGATTCGGTGAGGGTGTCGGGCTTGTGCAACGCGGGTGGCAGCTCTACGATCAGTGGGCCGCCACCGGCCGCCTTGCCGATTCAAAAAAATTGCTCTAATCGCGCGATTACGAAAATGAAGCCACGGATTGGCGTTTTGACCAGCGGTGGCGACTGCCCTGGTGGGAGGTGGTCGGTTTTCGTGATGGATTCGAAGGACTTCTTCCACCCGGCGATCACGTCATTCTCGATCGCAAAAGCATTAATGGAATCATGGCCCTGGGAGGAACGATCATCGGGACCACGAACCGCGGCCATTTCGTCGCCAAGGTCGGCGCGGGAGAGCGCACCATCGTCCCAGCAGAAGTAATCGAGAATGCCCGGCGAGTTTTGAATGAGCTTCGCGTGAAAACTTTGATCGTTATAGGGGGGGACGGTTCGATGGTCACCGCACAGCAACTGCAAGAAGCGGGCATCAATTGCATCGGCGTCCCGAAAACGATCGACAATGATCTTGAAGCGACGGCGATGACGTTCGGATTTGATTCCGCGGTTGCGATGGTAATGGATGCGCTCGACCGATTACACACCAGTGCCACGAGCCACAAACGCGTCATGGTTGTGGAAGTGATGGGACGCCATGCCGGCTGGATCGCGTTGCATGGGGGAATAGCCGGTGGCGCGGATATCATTTTGATTCCGGAGATCCCGTTTGATTACGACAGGATTGCGACGGCAATTAAAGCGCGCGATGCAGCCGGCTATCTTGGCTCGCTGGTTGTCGTAGCGGAAGGCGCGAAACCAAAAGACGGCCAGCAAGTCATGCGCGAGACGAAGGATGGCGAATTTCGCCTCGGCGGCATGGGCGAAATCGTTGCGCGTGAAATTGCCCGGCGCACCGGCAAAGAGACGCGCTCCTGTGTCCTTGGGCATCTACAGCGTGGCGGTGCGCCCACCACGCTCGATCGAATTCTCGGTACGCGCTTCGGTGTGAAAGCTGTCCAACTAGCCAACGAAGGACATTTCGGATCGATGGTCAGCTATCAAAATTATCAGGTACGCCATGTGCCGATCGCCGAAGCGGTCAACCGATTACGACTCGTCCCGCCCAACGGTGAGATGGTGCAGACCGCTCGTGACGTCGAAATCTCCTTCGGTGACTGAAAGTCATCATCCCGACGAGCGTTCAGCGGCGGCAACCTGCCAGGTGCGGCATCAAGGCGAGTAGGTAGTATACAGCTGGTCAATGACGCAAAGTGCTGCGCACGCCCAAAGCACCAGCTCGGTGCTGATGATCCGCCCCGGCCGGTTTTATCCCAATCCGGAAACGGCGGCAGATAATGCGTTTCAACGTACTCGGCATCTTGGCTCCGATGCTTTGACGCTGATGGCAAGAAAGGAATTCGACGCGGCCGTGCAAACGCTGCGCGCGGCCGGAGTAAACGTGCATGTCTTTGAAGACACAGCTGAGCCGGAAAAACCAGACGCGGTTTTCCCCAACAACTGGATCTCGACACATCATGATGGGCGAATCGCGCTTTTCCCCATGTATTCAGCCCTGCGGCGTCGCGAGCGTCGGCAGGATATCGTCGAGGAACTACGTAAGCATTATCGCGTTACAGAGGTGATCGATTACTCGCCGTTCGAGGATGAAGGTTGCGACCTGGAAGGCACAGGCAGTCTTGTGTTCGATCACGTGAACAAAATTGCGTACGTGTCGCTCTCAAATCGCTCCAATCCCAAGGTGATCCAACGCTTTGCCGATGACTTCAGCTACGAGCCGGTCATCTTCACCAGCATCGGTCCCAATGGCGAGCCGATCTATCACACCAACGTGATGATGTGTATCGGCACGGCCTTCGCGATGGTTGGTTTGGAGATGATACCGAACAAAGCCGAGCGGCAACAGCTGCGATCGCGTTTGGAGAAGACCGGAAAGGAGATCGTAGAGTTATCGGCAGATCAGATCGCGAACTTCGCCGGCAATACCATTGAACTACAGAATAAAAGTGGCGAGAAGCTGCTGGTGCTTTCCAGCCGTGCCGCTCGAGCATTGACTGAGGAACAACGCAAAACGCTGACCGGCTACGCGCGGCTCTTGCCGCTTGAACTCCCTACGATTGAACTTGGTGGCGGGAGCGCCCGCTGCATGATGGCGACGATTCACCTGCCGCCGCAGTTGTAGCGTCGCACGACGCCGGCCACGTCACCTTGCGTTTCCGTGACAAATGCCTGCAGTGAAGGCGACGCCTCCGCGTACCATCAGAGCGAGCCACCGGATTCGTTCGCTTGAATTCGCTACGCTTGAAAATCCGGGCGACTCTCAAGTCAAAAAGCAGCGGCGATTGACCCATTCGAATTCGCTAGGACAAGATCTCGGGTCAAATCTATCGAGCTCGGCGCCGATCTGCGCCGGATTGCGAGTGAATGATGACCTTGTGAAGCAGCACCGGGCGTTGTATGGTGCCATATGGCCGAACCCGTGAAACAGCCTGTGCCGCCACCTGCACCTCCACCGCCAAGTGGAATCCGCTCTACGGGCGGAACGAAGAAGGCGCGATAAATTACGCGGCTACAAAGAAGACGATGAAAATGAGTGGAGCGAGGCATGCTGCCTTGATTCCGCGGTTTATCGGAGAACCGACTTGCTCATTGCGCTCGAGGTTCTTTTCAATTCTGCCCTGATAGCTCATCGCTTCGGAAAACTTGAGGAGGCGAAGATCGAGGGAAAAGAGCGTAGGGTTAGCCAAGTTCTTCGGAGTGTTTCCGCCATGCTCTAGTTCTTTGCACGACAGAGCCGTCCACATAACCAAAACAGCATCGATGGCTGTATAAATGGTTGTGACGAGGAGAGGAATGATTACCGGCCATCGCTGATCCGCGAAGCTTTTCATCGCGGTAAACTGTGAGGAAGTAAATGCGACCAGCGCGCTTGTCGCTGTTAATAAGCCGCCGAGAAGATAAACTCCCGTTTTATTCAGAGCCTCAGCATCCGCAACCGTTGCCGCCAACTGTTCCTTTGCTTCGAGCAGCAGGAAATTTACTTTTTCGTCGGTGATTAGATCAGAATCCGTGATTGGTTCAGTTGCGATGCTCTCGCGTGATGGTTCATCGATCATCGGGTTACGATCCTTTTACAGAGATTTTTGCAGCCTCACAACATTTCGGTCTGTTTCTCGCGGGAAGATTCGCGTGCGGCCATTGCGAAGGGATTTAATTGGGGAGGAGCGTCGATGCGTTCGGTGCCGTTGAGCAGGCCTTCGACCGTTAGAATTTGAATGCGCGGATAATCTTTATCGTGCCAGAGCTTGGATGTGTAGCGACCAGAATCGGCGGCTTCGGTACGCATTTGTTTACTTGGTTTTTCCAGCGTGATTAACACTCCGCCAGCAGCTTTCTGGTTTTCAACGTCGCCGAGTAACGTGGCGACATCACTGCGGTAACCGGCGCATCCTCTTTAACACGGTTTATCAGGTCTTTTCTTTCGGTCTCATAGTAGTACAGGAGCCCATCGACGCCGCGATCTGCGCCTTTGCCGTCGCCTTCTTTCAGTGGGCGCGCGCCGATAAGCGATAACGCCCAATGCTGGAATTGGAATTTGTCGAGCTCAGCAAGTCGCTTCCCACTCTCGAAATCGGTCGGCTGACCTTTCTCTTCGAACTCGATCTCTTCGCCGAACGCATCCTTTAATCGGCGCTTGATCAAATTGATCGCTAGATAGGTGATGTCGATCCCGATCCATTGTCGATCTAGCTTTTGCGCGGCGTGAATCGTCGTGCCGCATCCGCAAAACGGATCGAGCACGACGTCTCCGGGATTTGTTGCTGTGCTGATAATTCGTTCAAGTAGCGCCAACGGCTTTTGGGTTGGATATCCCAGACGTTCCTGTGCTTGCGCTCCAATCGCACCGATGTCGTCCCAAAGATTCTGAAGCTTAATT
>VBQC01000291.1 GCA_005887825.1 Verrucomicrobiota bacterium
TGAGCAGATAAATCGCGCTGAGCGCCAGCAGAAAATACGGAACGAGCACTGCCGCTCCGGCGTAATCTTTCGTCATCCGTTGCCCGAAGAACAGCGCGACGATCGCGACTGCGGAAATCACCGCGCCATAAAATGCAACCGTCGAATTCCGCGAAAAAATTATCACGACGCATCCAATCGCACTCAGAACCCCGGCTGCAATCTCGAGGATAGTGATCGCGGTCACCATCGCAGGCACAATTCCCGCCAGCGGACTCTTGGCAAAGTGTCCTTTCAACCATTCCAGGTTACCACGCCGATCCACAACTTTATCAATGCCCGACTGAAGGAAAAGGATCGCAAGAAACGCAGAGGCGAGAATCTGCATGAGATATACTGCTCCAGCGAATGTGTGCAGGGTTGGCATAGCGAAGACATTTTAGCCGGAACGACTCGGCGTTGTCGATCTTGTTGGCGCCGGAAATGTGCAAAAAAAATTGGGAGCACAGGCTGTCAATCGCAGCCGCGTAGAAGCGCCAGGCAATTGACGGCCTTTCGTGCAAAGCGTACGCTTGTTTCGTGAAGCGAAAATTTCACGTGACCCTGCTCGAACACGAGGAAGGTGTATCAGTTAGTTGTCCTGAATTGCCCGGATGTCATTCGCAAGGCGCTAACGTCGAAGAGGCACTCGAAAACATCGAGGACGCGATTCGCGGCTACATCGACCTGTATGGCGAGCCAAAGACGCGTTGTGAAATTCGCGAGATGGAAGTCGTAACGGCTTAATTGATGCCGAAGCTTCCCGGCGTAAATCATCTGCGCGCTGTGAAAGCGCTGGAGAAAGCCGGCTTCCATATCGATCGACAAGGAAAACACATTTTTATGTCGAAAGGCTCAGTGAGAGTTGTCGTGCCGCGCAATAATCCGGTCGATGCCTACACAATGGCAGCAATTGTCCCTGACGCCGGTCTGACCATCGAGCAGTTCAAGGATCTGCTCTGATATGGAAATCGATGACATTTTCGGATACGCCAAGCTGAGCGTCATGCAAATCTCTTCGCGCGTTGTTGCGATTTTGAGCTTAACGACTCTTGGACATCTGGCCTCTCCCGACGCACGCTCCGACGAAACACCGATGATGAAGGCGATCGTCGCGCACGAGTATGGCGGACCCGAAGTACTGAAATTTGAAGAGGTGCCGCGGCCGGAGCCGAAAGAAAACGAAGCTCTCGTGCGCGTGATCGCGAGCGGCGTTAATCCAGCCGACCCGCTTACGCTCAGCGGCAAATACGCTCGTGAATTCGGAACGCACCTGCCACTGATTCCGGGCTACGACATCGCTGGGATCGTAGAGAAAACGGGAGTAAAAGTTACAAAACTCAAAGGGGGTGACGCGATTTATGGTTACCCAACTTTTGGCGGCGGCTGGGCGGAGTACGACACCGTCACTGAAGGCGAGGTCGCTGCGAAGCCCGCATCGCTGAGTTTTACGGAAGCCGCGGCGGTACCGATGGGCGCGTTGACCGCGTGGCAGGCGCTGGTGGACGTGGCGCAGCTGCAGCCGGGACAGACCATACTCATCCACGGCGGCTCAGGCGGCGTTGGTAGCTTCGCGGTGCAGATTGCCAAAGCGCGTGGAGCCCGCATCATCGCGACCGCCTCAACGGCAAACCAGGATCTCCTGAAGCAGCTCGGGGCCGACGTGGCGATCGATTACACAAAGACCAGGTTCGAGGAGATTGCCAAAGATGTCGACGCCGTCCTCGATCCCGTGGGCAAAGAAACTCTCGCACGCTCTTATGGTGTGGTGAAGAAGGGTGGGATTGTCATGTCGCTGGTCGCGCGCCCCGACCCGGTCGAGCTCAAGAAACACGGAATTCGCGGAGCGGGCATCTCCGTTCACCCGGATGCCGAAGACCTCGCCGAGATCGCGCATCTGATCGACGCGGGAAAGATCAAGCCGGTCGTGACAAAGGTTCTGCCGTTGAGTGAAGGTATCGCGGCGCAACAACAGGCCGAAACCCATCATACCCGCGGAAAAGTTGTACTACGGATTGCAGACGAACCGAGAAATTAAGTGTAGTGGCGGTCGCCGCGGCGGATCTCGCTCGTATTATGCAAACGTCAGCACGATTTTG
>VBQC01000128.1 GCA_005887825.1 Verrucomicrobiota bacterium
GAATCGTGGCACGACCAACCGCTGCACGATCGGCAACACCCGCATGATTTGTTCGATGAATTGTCGATCAGTTATTCGCAGAAATTTGATCACGATCTTTCCGCGTACCTATATTTTGGTTACCCGGGCGAACCGGCGCTCGGGCCGCCCACGTTCATGCACCGGCTTTCGGCAATGGATGATCCGGACGCGCCGCTCGGTCATCACTGGCAGGATTCAACGCACGTCACCTTCGGCGTCGCCACGGCCGGCCTGCAATGGCGCAGCGTGAAAGTCGAGGGCAGCATTTTCACCGGCCGCGAGCCGGATGAAAATCGTTACGATTTCGACCGGCCTCGTTTCGATTCCTACAGTGGCCGCATTTCATGGGACCCGACGCAAAACCTGGCGCTGCAATTCTCGCACGGTTACATCAAGAGCCCGGAAGCGCTCGAGCCTGATCTCAAACGGCACCGCACAACCGCGTCGCTCATTTATAACCTGCCGCTTGGAAATGATAGCAACTGGTCGAACAGTTTTGTCTGGGGCCAAAACCACGACACTGGCGAAGGAAAAACGCAATCGTTCCTGGTCGAGTCAAATTATCAGCGCGGACGCGACACCGTTTACGCGCGCTGGGAGCGCGTGGAGAAATCCGGACACGAACTGGTTCTCGATGCTGCCGACAAATCACGCATTTTCCCGGTGAGCGGTTACACCATTGGTTACGTCCGCGATTTGTCGCATGGCGATGGCCTCGACATCGGGCTCGGCACCCAATTTACCATTAATGATCGACCGGACAGCCTCGACCGTTACTACGGCGAAAATCTGGGTTATGCCTTTGAGTTTTTTCTGCGCATCCGTCCGTCGCAACATGTCGACCTTGCCATGCAACATGCTGATCGGATGAAATGAACACGGTGGAATCTTGCGGCCCAGCTCGTGCTCAACCGTCGCTCGGAAAATTCTTGATCATGCGCACAACAGGCAAGGTCAAGCCGTTCGCGAGCGGAACTTCGTATCGTTCGGTTGAAACGTAATTGAACGCAGCATAAAACGCTTTGCCCGGCAACGTGGCGGCAAGCTCAATTGAATGAAAGCCCGCGGCACGAATCGCGTTCTCGCTCGCTTCAAGAATCGCGCTTCCGATTCCGCGCCGCGCCCATTCCGGGTGAACGAAGAACGCGCGGATGCGCGCAGAGTCGCATGCGGGGTTCAACTCCGCATCATCGCGGTTTGTTTGATGATCGCTTCCGAAGAGCGTTTTGCGCTTACTCCAGCCGCCGCAAGCAATGATTGCGCATTCGTGTTCGACGACGAAGTAGGTGTTATCGCGAATTAATTGTTGATCCACGCGAAAAACCGAGCCAAGCGCGGCCTCCATTTGGGCGTCGGAATAATAATCCGATTGCAATCCCCGAACGGAAAGCGGAATCAACTTTTCAATCGCCGCAACATCGTCGCTTCGCGCAACACGCAATGACCAGGTTGATGTACTCCGTTTCACGACGCAGAAAAATTCCTAGGTCCAGTTCATTAAAAGCATTTCGGTGATCGTTGCCTTGTCATCGTGGATGACCATGTGAATCTTATCCTTCCGCATGCCCCGATTGCATCGACAAAATTATTACGACATCGAGCGCATCATTGAGTTCGATTTTGTGCGCGCGACGGAGGCAGCGGCGCTCAATTCACTGCGCTGGCTCGGGCGGGGCGACAAGGAAGCAGCGGATGCGGCCGCGTGCGACGCAATGCGCGGCATGTTTGATCTGATGAACATCTGCGGCGAGGTGGTGATCGGTGAAGGGATAAAGGACGAGGCGCCGGGTATCTTCAAAGGCGAACAACTCGGCACCTGGATTCCAGGTTCGCCGCCGTTCGATATCGCGATCGATCCGATCGACGGAACCACTAACATCTCCAAGGGCGCGCCGAACTCGATCAGTTGCATTGCGGCGGCGAGTCCCGAGGAGGGGGTGAAAGTGGCCCTGCGCGATGTGCCTTCGTTTTACATGATGAAGCTGTCGTACGGCCCGCGCGTGATTCAATACACGCAAAAACGCGGCGATGCGCTGCAGCTCGAGGCGCCCATCGCCGAGACACTCGCCATCGTCGCTCGCGCATTGGAGAAACGAGTGCAGGACGTGACAGTGATGATGCTGGATCGGCCGCGGCACAAAGAGATTGTCGAAGAAATTCGGGCCGCGGGCGCATCGTTGCGCATGATCGGCGATGGCGACATCGCCGCGGCCATGGCGCCATCGTTACCGGAAAGCAACGTCGATCTTTACATGGGTATCGGCGGTTCGCCGGAAGCGGTTTTGGCAGCGGCGGGAATCAAATGCCTCGGCGGCGAGATGCAATGCAAAATGTGGCCGCGCGATGAGAAAGAGCGAAAGAGACTGGTCGCGGATGGCTACGAGAAGGATTTGGACCGTGTTTTTTTCGCGGACGACCTGGCTAATGGCAAAAACATTATTTTTTGCGCGACCGGAATCAGCGACAGTGCGCTCCTGCGCGGTGTGAAAGGACAAGGGACAAAGGCCACGACGCATTCCATTTTGATGCGCGCGAAAAGTAAGACCGTGCGCTTTATCCGCGCCACGCACGATTTGCAAACAAAGACGATCCGGCTCCGATCCGACCAGCGCGAACACATAATTTAACTGTAGGTGCGCTCTGTGAGTGTCGCACTTTTGCAGCAAGATTTGAGTGACGACCATGAACTCGCTGCTACGGGAGCACAATCTCTCTGCTCGACAGCGCGCGTTTCATCTGTTCAAATGAGGAAAACCTGCCGCCTATGAGACAAATACCGAAAACCGAATTGTCGCCGGACAACGGCTGCATCATCGATATGAAATGGAAACTCGGGGCACTGAGCTATCATGCGTCCGCGGCTGGGAAAGAGCAGGCACCGCTGGTCACAGAAGTTATTCGTCTACCGGAATTGGTGCTTTATGATCACCCTGGTTTCAAGGGCGCCTTTGCTCGCACAAACTTAAGTTTTCACTACATCGGCGATTATTGGAACGACCGAATAAGCTGTCTTATCGTGGTCGGCGGGGTTTGGCGCTTTTATCGCGACGACTATTACAAAGGGCCGTACTGGGATCTTGGCCCCGGCTACTACGAAAGCTTTTTTGCCGAGAAAGGTCCGGACGATGTCGTCAGTTCCTTTCAGTGCATCGCACTGACGTAAGCGGCGGAGTGCGTTTTTAGCGGGGCAGCGCGCGCCTGTCGCTTGCTGACGCTAAGAAAAAAAGTGTTTCGGCGCGACGCCGAAATCAACGCGAGATATGCGTGCGCTACCCGGAGCTGGCAAGTTCGAAAACTGCGTTGGCGCAGCCCCAGGAGAGTGTGAATCCCGAGCCGCCGTGGCCGTAGTTGTGAACGACGGTGCGGCCATCGCGGAGGCGATTGCGCCCCAGGCGAACCCCTGACCTGCGAAATGGGCGCAGCCCGACCCGCTCGGCGAGAACCTGCGGATTGCCGATCTTCAGCACACGGCTGCATTCATCGACAATTCGCGCCGTTGTTGCGGGATCGACGGCGAGTTCATCGCTGAGCTCGTTCGTGCCGCCGAAAACGCAATCGTTCGCGCGCGGGATCGCGTACATGAGGGGCTCATCATCGCAGACAATCGCGCAGGAGAGACTATCGATCTTCGGTACGATCGCGACCTGGCCGCGATGCGGCTTAAGATCGGCATCTGGTACAAGAGAGCGCGAACCGATGCCGGTGCAGTTGATCACCAGATCGAACTCGCGGCTGACGTCTTCAAGTTTGTCAAGGCGCACGCCGTCGCGGATCGAACCGCCGCCGGCGATAAGTCGATCAGCGAGATAATCGAGATAGATGGTCGTATCCATGAGTGGAACGGTGAGGCCAAAGCCACTGGTAAACCTGTAGCAATCCGCAGCCGGCGGATTCGGGACAGCGCAGAGCACCTTCGCTACAGGGGAAGCGTGAAGCGGATGCGCGCCCAGCGCAATCGCCCAGTCTGGGATTTGGACTTCGCCCGCGCGCGAAAATTGACGCAGTTCGATCATTGATACGCCGCCGCGCGGGTCGCCACTTAGATCGACAAGCACTTTGTAGGTCTCGAGCGCCCACGGGATAACTTTGTCAGCTGGTTCCGCATCGTACGGAAACCAGAGCGCTGCCGCCACGCCGGAAGTTGTGCGATGTCCTGTCTGCTCTGCGAAAATCGCGGTGCGAAATCCACTCTTGGCAAAAAGAACGCCGCAGGTAAGTCCGGAAACGCCGGCGCCCACGATTGCCACCCGATTCTCCATCAAAATGATCTACGTGCAATGAGTCGCCGCGTCATATAAAATGGCCGGCGATGGTTTCGTTAAATCGAGATGCGTTGATAGAAAAGATTTTCGCAGGCGAACGGATTTCGACCGATGACGCGCTGAAGCTTTACCGCTGGCCGCTCGAAGAGCTTGGTGCCCTGGCTGATGAACGGCGACAACAAGCGAAGCGCTTGTCCTACAACGGCAAGGGAAACGAGATCGTGACTTACATTGTCGATCGAAACATTAACTACACCAATGTCTGCAACGTTTATTGCAAATTCTGCGCGTTTTATCGGACAGAAAAAGACGAAGATCATTACGTGCTCTCGTTTGAGGAACTTGATAAAAAATTAGACGAACTTTCGGCGATAGGTGGTGTTCAGATCCTGATGCAAGGGGGGCATCATCCGAAGCTGGGGTTCGAGTGGTACATCGATCTTTTGCACCACATTCGGGAAAAATATCCGCACATCAACATTCACGGATTTAGTCCGCCGGAATTCCAGCACTTCGCGGAAACTTTCCGCATGCCGTTGCGCGAAGTGATCTCTGAATTCAAAGACGCGGGGCTCGGTTCAATTCCTGGCGGCGGCGGTGAAATCCTGGTTGATCGCGTGCGCAAGAAGATTTCGCCTCTGAAAATTAACAGCGATCAATGGCTGGAAGTAATGCAGGTGGCGCACGAGCTTGGATTGAGGTCGAGCGCCACGATGATGTTCGGTCATGTGGAGACGGTTGAAGACAGGATCGAGCATTTGCAGCGCATTCGTGAGCAGCAGGACCGCAGCGGCGGATTCACTGCATTCATCTGCTGGACATTTCAACCGCAGCATACCGTTCTGAAAGTGAAGCACCCGACTGGCGTAGCGGAGTATTTGCGGACGCAAGCGCTCGCCCGGATTTTTTTGGACAACATCGATAACGTGCAAAGCTCATGGGTCACGCAAGGCCCGGGCATTGGCCAGGTCGCGCTCAGGTATGGGGCGAACGATTTCGGATCAGTAATGATGGAAGAGAATGTGGTGAGCAGCGCGGGGACAACGTTTCGATTAAACGCCGCACAAATCGAGTCGCTGGTTAGCGATGCCGGCTATGAGCCGCGCCGTCGAAATAACTGGTACGATCTCTTGAACTAGAGAATGCGGCAGAGTTGTTTGTGGACAAACGGCCCACTTCCACGGAAAATCTCGCCTTGACCATTGCCCTCTTCTTTCCGATATAGCCGCCTGTCCCGCGCGGGTTTGATGCGCGGGACTGCGCTCCTTAACCTTATGAAACGTTCTTCCGGATGGATGCACCCCTCACCGTTTGCAATTTGGGTCGCCTCCATTTGCGCGCTGCTTGGCGCTTCGTCGGCCCGAGCGCAGGCTCCTCAAGCGCCTCAGGGCCCTCCAATCATCAAGTCCATCGACGTGGAGTACACGGGACCGTCAACGGTCAGCAAGGAGCGGATTTTCGCGCAAATGCGAACAAAGGTGGGCCAGCCTTATTCCAATCAAGTAGTCGAGCAGGATATTGAGGCCCTTTACAAGACTGGCTCCATTCTAAACGTTCGCATTTTTGCTCAACCGGAGGGCAACGGCGTGAAGGTAATCGTTGCCGTGCAGACGCGTTCGATCATGCGCGAGATCGAAATCAATGGAGCCGAACGGGTCGGCGCGAAAAGGCTACGCAAAGAAATCAAATTGAAACTCAACCAGGCAGTGAACGAGCAACAGTTAGAGGAAGCGCGCCAAAAAATCGTCGAAGTTTATCAGGGACGAGGCTTCAACGATGTCAGCGTTCAATTTCGCGTCGATCCGATTGACGAGAAACGCGGGACGGCGCGAGTTGTTTTCACCGTCAACGAAGGCGTGAAAGGCGCGGTGCGCCGGATCCGCTTCGAGGGCAACGCGCATTTCAGCGAAAGGGTGCTGCGCAAACAGATGAAAACCCGGGGCAAAACGCTCATTTACTTCCTCGATAAATCCGGCCGGCTTGACGAAGTGCAATTGGAACAGGACCGGGACAAACTTCGTGAGTGGTATCAGAACCACGGCTATATCGATATGGAAATTAAGGACGTGCGCAGGGAACGCGCGGCGAACGGTCCGATGATTCTCACGATCGTCATTGCGGAAGGTCCCCAATATCACGTGGGCAAGGTTACGGTTTCGGGCTACCAGGCGACCACGCAAGAGAAGATTCGGGCGCTGTTAAAAATGAAGGAAGGCAGCGTCTATTCGCCAAAGCAGCTGCACGATGATGCCAAAGCGGTTGCCGACGCCTACGGGAGCGGCGGTTACGTCGATCTTTCGATCTTGCCCGAAGGCACGCCGGCCGGTCCCGCTCGGGTCGATGTGCATTATAAGATCGAAGAGGGCGCCCGCTCGTTTGTGAACCGGATCAATATTGAGGGTAACACGCGCACCAAGGATAAGGTGATTCGTCGCGAAGTTCTCGTTGCGCCGGGAGATGTCTTCAACACCGTCCGCGTGGATATAACCAAGAAACGTCTGGAGAACCTGGGTTATTTTGCAAAAGTCGAGACTTATCCGGAAGATACAGACGTACCTGGCCGCAAAGACCTCACGATCCTGGTGCAAGAAAAACGGACCGGTTCGCTCAGCTTCGGCGGCGGGTTCAGCACGATCGACCAGTTGGTTGGGTTCGTGGAACTCACCCAAGGCAATTTCGATTTGTTCAACTGGCCCTCCTTTACTGGAGGGGGCCAAAAGTTCCGCGTACGCATCCAGTACGGCACGCAGCGAAAGGATTTTATTCTCACGTTGACCGAACCGTATTTCCTCGATCGACGGTTCTCGCTGAGCGGTCAGCTTTTCTACACCGAAGCAAACTACTTGAGCGCGCAGTATGACCAGCGCAATTACGGGTTTTCGATCGAAGCCCGCAAGCCGATCAACGCCTATACGTATGTGAGCCTGGGATATCAGCTCCAGGACGTGGATATTTTCAACGTGGACCCCAGTGCATCCGATTTCATCCAGTCACAAAGCGGCTCGACTGTGGAGAGCAAGATCTTCACCAGTGTCGTATTTGATCGGCGGGACAATCCTTTGCTCACGCGCCGCGGGCAACGCGTTACTTTTTCGCCCTATGTTGCGGGCGGTTTTCTTGGAGGCGACACTCAAATCTATGGATGGGACCTGGAGGGATCTCAGTATTTTCACTTTCCCTGGGACACCATTCTGCTCATCAACGGCGAAGTCGCGACTGTAAATCAATGGGGCAGCGGGGGCGATGTGCCGATTTTCGAGCGACTCTTTCTCGGAGGCTCAAATAATCTCCGGGGATTTCCGTTCCGCGAAGTTGGGCCACAAGATGAAAATGGCGAACCGACCGGTGGCAAAACAATGGCCCGGGCGACCATTGAATGGACTTTTCCAATTATCGAAAAAGCGCGCGGGGCAGTCTTTTACGACACCGGTTTTGTCAACAGCGAGGCGTGGTCCTTTGGCTTCAATCATATCGCCTCGGATATCGGCGTCGGACTCCGGCTTGATTTGCCGATCGGTCCACTGCGCCTCGATTACGGGTACCCGATCCAGCGCGATGGTTACAACGGCGGCGGGCATTTCAACTTCAATGTTGGTTACCAATTTTGAACGAATATAAATGGTTGCAGTCTAACCGGGTTCCAACCACCGTATGCCTTGTGTTATGAAGAAGTTTCTCTCTACAATATTTGCTTTAACGCTCGCCTTTCCGATTGCGGCTTTCGCTCAGGGGGCATTGAAAATCGGGACTGTGGATATGCAGCGCGCATTCAAGGAATACAGCAAGACCAAGGATGCGGAGACGAAAATCAATGAGGCCAAGAATTCCGCCAAGAAAGAATATGACGATCGAGCGGAGGCCTACAAAAAGGCGCTTGATGAAATTAATAACCTCAACAAGCAGCTCGATGCTCCAGCGCTGAGCGCCGAAGCTAAGTCGCAAAAAGCAAAGGAGCGTGATGACAAGATCGCCAACATCAAGAATATGGAGCGTGAAATCAGCGACTTCCGTCAGACCCGCGAACGGCAGTTGCAGGAACAGGCGATGCGCATGCGAGAGGGTATCGTGAAGGAAATTACCGACGTAGTAATGGAAAAAGTGAAGACCACCAATATGGATTTGGTGTTTGACAAATCAGGCTTGAGCCTGAACGGCGTGCCTGTTTTGATGTACTCACACGGCAACGTCGACTTTACGGACGACATCATCGCTGTGCTAAACAAGCCGGGCCGCGCCACAAGCTCAATCGAGAAAACGCGGACGAGTCCGTCCGCGACGCCGGCAAGAGCTGCGAGACCGTAATTTAGGTTCGACAATTCGGAAATACACGCGAGCTAAATCGCGTGTATTTTTTCGTACAAGTGAAAAGCAGGCGCGCACATCGACCGGATACGATTTGTGAGCAGTCGCAGCCTGCGAAAGTGCCCGTTCAAAGTCCGTTTGCCTGTCGAGCCAGATTTCGGCCAGGACAGTGCGTCGGGATCGCGGTTCTCGCATTCTGCTCTGGCTCGCTCGCGGCGAATTGGCAGTCAACGGTCAGCAAAGAGCCACCTGGAAATTTTCCAGAGCTTCGGCCTCTCCGTGCAACCTACCGTTTCGGGTGGTCTGGATT
>VBQC01000292.1:0-2314 GCA_005887825.1 Verrucomicrobiota bacterium
TGCCTTGAACCACCTTGCCTGACGCGTCCTTGTCGTACTCCAATGGCTTTCCCACATCGGCCAGCAACGCGCCGGCGATGAGGTGGTCGCGCTGAATGGGTATGTCGCAGCGGAATGATTTCTCGAGCACGTCTGCAATGGCGATGCATTGCCGCGCGCAGGAATTGAGATGCTCGACGAAAGTCATCTCGATGTCGCCAGCCAGCAGCGTGAACTTGACGGCGCGCAGTTCGTCGAAGGTCCAGCCCTTGCCGCCGCAGCCCGTGGTGATTGCTTCGTTCCATACCGCAGCCACTCGTTCGCGCAGCGACTTGTCTTTGATCCTCTTCAAGCTGGGAAAGAGTTGGGCGATTTGAATGACGCCATAGTTGGTTCGTTCGGTTGTCATAATGATTGTCGATTTAGCTCAGGCTGAAGTGGAACGCGATCTCCGAGCGCGTTGCCAAACAAAATCGCGGAGCGATCAAATTTGAGCCGCTGGGCGACTTGAACTTTAACATCGAGCTCGGAGATCTCGATCCACCTTGCAATCTCATCGTCCGGCGCCTTTCTGTCGATATTTTTGAGGTTTTGAAGAAGTTCTTTCTATTATTTTCCTGGCTTCGAGATCGAGTTTAACGGTTTCTCCGTACCAACTTATATTGCCTGAAAATTTGCTTTTTAAGTTCTTCTTCAGCTGATTGAACAACTCGGTGTGACTGAGTTCCTTATTTCGCAGCGCTGATAGGATAGCCTTTTTGAGCGTCTCGTACTTTTGTTTGCTGATATTTTTCCCACTTTTACCCAGTGGGTGTTTAGTAAGTATTTTTTCCTCCGCCAAATGCTTTTCCTTTTTTAAAATCGGCAGCAACGCCGCGCCGATCATTTCAATGTCCGAGGAGGAGGCCCGTCATAGCCGTGGTTGACTGGATCAATTCGACGCATCGGTTTCTCTCGGGATTGCTCTTCAATGACATGCGCCACCAGCCCGGGCGTTCGCGCGATCATGAAAATACCGTTGAAAGCCGAGGGATTCATCCCTAAATCGGCGAGGATGGCTCCGATGGCGCCGTCCACATTGATGGGCAGCGCTTTCTTGGCATCGGCGAAAGATTTTTCAACGGCCCGGGCCGCTTTCGTGTGCGCTCCGTCCACGCCAGCTTCACGCGCCAGCTCGAACAGCCGCGCGGTGCGTGGGTCCTTGGTGTGATAGCGATGACCAAATCCCGGCATGCGCTCGCCCGCTTCTTTCATGGCCGCGAGAGTGCGCGTGGCGGCTTCATCCATCGAAATGGATTCAGTCGTGGCGCGGTCGGCGATCTTTTTCAATTGCCGTGCGCAATCTTCAATGGCGCCGCCGTGATGGCGATTGATCGACATGATGCCGGCGGCGACTGACGCGCTCAACGAGGCGCCGGTGGACGCGACAGTTCGCGCGGCCAGCGCGCTTGGAGGCGTGGCGCCGTGATCGATCGACGCCACCAACACCGCGTCCATCAAGCGCGCGACAGGCGGCGCCGGCAATTCGCCGGTCAGAATTAAGTGCACCGCGGCGCCAAAGGACACGCGCCCCATGAGATCGGCGATGTCGTATCCACGCACCGCGACCCGGTTAGGCTCGACGCGCGTCACGGCGGTGTTCCAGACGGCATTTTTATCGGCTTCGTTCATCAGAGCTTGTCCTTTCATTTGCTTGAGAATTTCAACGACCGCACCCGGCAGATCACCAAACGCATCGACCACGGTGGCACCGGCCTCACGCAACGCCTTCACTTTGCCGGCGTGCGTGCCTCGACCGCCTTCAATAATCGCTCCCGCGTGACTGAAGCGCGTGCCTTCGCGCGCCGCCTTGCCGCCGATGTATGCGATCAAAGGCTTGGTGACTTTTCGATCACGAATCAGCTGCGCTAATTCCTCTTCTTGTGACGAACCAATTTCACCAAATATCACGATCGCTTCGGTGAGCGGATCGGCTTCAAACATCAGCGCCGCATCGGGAATACGAATTCCTAGGACCGCATCGCCACCGATGTGCGCGATAGTTGAAATGCGCACCCCCGACTGGCCCAGGTAGTAGCCGGTGCTTGAAGCCATGCCGCCGGAGCGACTAATCACCCCGACACCCTTTGGGATTCCAGGCTTGAACCATTGTCTCGCACTTTCAGCGCGACCACCGATCATGCCGACCACGCCCTTGCCCGGACTCAATACGCCAAGCGTGTTGGGTCCAAGAAAACTTGCGCCATTTGCTTTGGCTGCCGCCGCAATCTCCATGGCGTCCCACACCGGCACGCGATCGGGAATCAACACCGTGAGTTTGATGCCCGCGTCAATC
>VBQC01000292.1:2323-4357 GCA_005887825.1 Verrucomicrobiota bacterium
CGGCTGCAGGAACAAAAAGTACGGAGATATCGATATTGCCTAACGAGTCCACCGCTTCCTGCGGCGTGTTGAACACCGGAACGCCGAGAACAGTCCGCCCACCTTTGCCGGGCGTCACACCCGCCACCACATTCGTTCCGTACTCGCGCATCAAGCGCGTGCGCGCCCGACCTTCTCGGCCCGTGATGCCTTGCACCAGAACGCGCTTGGTCTCGTCGATCAAAATTGCCATTTAGCGCGCGCCTCCAAGCAGTTCTTCCAGTCCGGGAACATCAAGTTCCAAATAGAAGCCTTCGATTCCGGCGAGGCGACACTCGACATCGCACGCGAGCAACTCGGAATCTTTGTTGGCGAACTCTTCACTCGCCAGCGCCGCCACCGGTCCCATAGCTGCCGGACGATCCACGATCAATCCGCCAGAGTGCGTCTCGACGGCGCGGCGAATTTGCGACCACTTCGCGGTGTCGATCCAGACTCGACCACTTTTCACCAGAAGCATGGTGGCCGATGGATCTTTGACAAACTTTGGCACGCGCGGAGCGCGCGGTTTCCATTTGTTGCCGTCCGCGCCCGCGACAAGTTCGGCGAAGCGCGCGGCGATCATGGCCGGGCAGTCGGTCTTGCGATAGCCTTCGACTGGCGCGCGAAGCAGCTCGGACATTCGCCGCAAAATGTCCACGGCACGATCTTCGGTGTTGCCGCCCAAACGAATCACCGCGGGAATATCGAGATCGAGTTCCCAAAATGCTTTGGCCAGTCCGTAGGCGGACCAATATTGTTCCTGGCTCGCGACACCGGAGCCTGAACCAAAATATCCGACCAGGTCGGGTTGCGCTAAGATGATTCGGGCGGCGCGATAAACCTTGGACGCGGATGGGTTGCCGCTGGTGTCGGTGAAATTGGCGATGGTGAATTCCGCGCTTACGATGGCGTCCATCGACATCATAGATCCGCCGCCGCCAGCGCCGTGAAAACCAACCAGACCTTTGGAATCTTTGGCAGCTGCCGTCGCTAACTGTGCGAAATAAAATGTGCCGCGGTGATCACTTTGTTCGACCGCGTAGGCCACGCGTTCAAGAGCCGTGGGCGGATGATCGAATTCTCTCGCAATTTCGATCCCCAGCTCGGGGTGTCGCGCCACGGCGTAATCATCAATCGTGATCCGGCAATCGGCGGCGACGAACTGACCATCTTTGGTCAGCACTAGTGGATTGATTTCAAGCGACCGGGCTTCAACGCTGCGCGCGGCCGCGAATAATTTTCGAATCGACTCGGCCAGTTGCTTTGCGTGCGGCGATGAAAGCCCACACGAAGAAACAGCTTCAGCCACGACCGAATCCAGTGGTCCGCGATTCACGTCGCACGGGATGCGGCGCGCTGAGGCGGCGCGCTCTTCGATTCCGGTGCCGCCGCCGGCGGCGAAGATAATCACTGGCGCACGGGCGGCGTCATCAATGGCAAAGGAAAGGAAAAACTCCCGCTCGATCGGGATCTTCTCTTCCACCAGCACAGCTTCGACTGGAAACTGTCCAACTTTCATCGCCAGCATGCGCGCCGCGTGGCCGCGAACATCTGCCGGTTTTTTGGCGAAGGCCACGCCGCCAATGCCAGCGCGTCCTGTGGTCCAAGCTTGGATCTTAATGACGACTTCGGCGGCTTTCTTGTCCGCGGCGAATTCCTTGGCGACTGCAATCGCTTCATCAGCAGATGAAGCGGGACGGCCACGCGGAATCTTGAATCCGTTAGCGGCGAGAATGGCTTTGCCTTGATACTCGTGCAGTCGTGCCATGGCTGAATGCTATTTCCATGATCCTAACCAACTTTTTGGGTAGCGCACGCGTCCCGCGTGCTGGCGAGCGCGCCCTGCACCGACGCCTCCGAGCGCAGGCCCGAGTCGGCCCGTTCAAGCTCCTGCATGATGAGGCCATAAGCCGTGTAGCTCAGCCCCGCGCAGCCATGCTCTTTGAGATACGGAGCAAAAAGCCGTAACGCACCCATGCGCGCCGTGAGATGTCCCGGAAATTTGGCCGCGCG
>VBQC01000338.1 GCA_005887825.1 Verrucomicrobiota bacterium
AGCCAACGTAACTCTGATCCAATCAATCGAGAGAGGCCGATAGTACCGCGTGCATCGCGTCGCCGGCTTTTTGCGGAGAGGTTTAGCTTTCTTTCTAATAAGCCTATCATTCTGTTTCCACGATGCCCCAATGTTTCGCGTGTGACTCTTTCAAGCTCAAGAACGCAGTCAATTTTTCATCCGCGCGCACGATGAACCTCTTTCCGTCGTCGCGGTGTGCATCTGCAACGAAGATTATTTGCCCGTTGGAATCAACCGTTGCGACACAGCCCTAGGTCCAGCCGGACGCGCTGAGTTTGTCGGCGATTATTTCCCAATACTTCAATCCTTTAGATAGCGCTAGGATTGTAGGGGTCCGCCATATTCTTGGCTAACGACCCAAGCTCAGCGACGGCGGCCACGAGGCGCGGCGATGAAAGGAGCACGATGTCGCGCGTTCGCTGCAACTCATGGTTAGGCACAGGCCAAACGGGTAGCCCGGCGGTATGATGCACTCATACAAAGTATTGTTCAAGAAACGGTTGAAAACCACCGAGTCGCTCATACTGAGCGGTGTGCGCCAATTCGTGGACAACCAATCTGCGCTCGCCCCAAGACTCAGACCGAATGAAAATCCCATACCGGAGAGTCAGCCCCGCGGTGCGTGGTGAAATCAGCCCGGTGATCTCGGCCGCCTCACGTAGCAATGGATGCAGGGGCAATGGTATTTCCTTTACCACTCGAAGACGAACGCGTTCTGGATATGCGATACCGATGTGGCGCGCATCGGCGATCTGCGATGCCGTCAGTGCAACGCCATCACGGAGGATAGCGAGAAGCATGTAATCACGGTCACGGGCAAAGCGTTTTTCGACGTCGATCACGCACCTGCGGATCATTTAAACCGACGAATTAAGCCAAAGAAATACGCAGTCTGGGAAATCCATCCGGTGATGGCGTTGCACGTCGATCAGTAGGGCGCGCACCTAGATTGATCGTCGTGTTACCGCGATTCTAGCACCGCGCTGAGATAAAGGAGCGAAAATGCATGGGCGAACATTGGCGGACAAGGCGGATTTCCCTGTATTTGTTATGCGAAGCTGTTATGCAATGGCAGCTCGCTGCCGATTTTACGAGGAAAGCGACCCTAACGGGATTCGAACCCACTTTGAAGTTTTCGCGGCTTTGCGTAATTCGCCACAAACACGCGTTAGGCTGCGCGTTAGAGGGGAAAATGCAAATCGCGCAGTTTGCACGAATCGCGCAGACTAACGCAGTCCGACTGTCCGACTTTGTCCGAAACCTCTAGCCGCACTAGAGACAACGAAAATGCCGGGAAAGATTCACTCGCTTTTTGGCAATTCCTCCCCGCTCTGCAAATCCATTGCTTCGCCGTTTGTCAGGGTTTCTTTGCTCTCTGCGCTTTGCTTTCCGCTGATCTCCGCCACCAGCTCGTTGTACCGCTGGTGCAGCAGTTCACCGGTGAATTGCAGATTCACTTGCAATGGAATTCCGCCAGATTCTCCTAGCAGGAGCATTATTTTCTCCGTACTCACTCCAAACGCGACAGTGGCCTGCGTGATGTTGGCGCCGTCGATTTGATCTTCGACGCGATCAATAGCCTTGTTGGCGAGCCGCCAAGCCTTAGCCAGGAGCTTTTCTTTTCGCTCCGCTATTGAAAGCGATTCTGTTTTCTCGATTGCTTTGAGCGTGTGCTCGCTCACTCGCAGCAATCGGCAAATGTGGTCATAGGGAACTTGCTCACGAGGTTCTGCTAATAGCTCCACCACGCGTCGGTATATGTCCGGGCGCAGCGTTTTCAAACGTTGGCCGGTGAAACGGCCCCTCGGCTTAGATTGCTTTCGTTCTGATTGCGATTGACCGTTTCGAAGCTGGATCATGTTCGCCTGAACACTTTTAACCTTATCTGGAGGAAAACGCAAAGCGTTTAGTTGACGTGACAATCATCGAAATCAGGCCATTTAGAAACGGCTGGCAAGTGTACGAGGGCCCCGGGGTTCAGCCCGTATACGAACGCTCAAATTTATTGTTTCAAATGTGCAAATTTGTTCTTGCATGAAAATCACAGGTTCGCTTACGGTCCGATCTTAACCTTAGTCATGATCGTAGCCGCAGGCTTTTTCGTTGCAGGAGTGGGTTGTTCTCTCGCGCTGATTATCCGAGAACTGCGCAAAGCGCCGGAAGTCTACGAGGATGAACACGGCTTCTACACTGTCCGCAACGGTGCGGTGAAATACAGCGTTCCCGACTCGATGAAGGCTCGCAGAACACGCAGCAGCCTGAATTGGGCCATGCACCGCACGCTGCGCATTAAAGCTTTTCGAGTGCGGGGGTTACCCTTTTTCGGCAAGAGAGTTCCTCACGCTGCGAGCGAATTCTCGGCAACGTCGCGGCGCAGGGCGTGTTCATGTCGGTAACCATGTCGATCCGCACCACAAAAGGAAGTATTCTGAGGCCTAGCTGGAAATCCGCTCTTGATATTACCTGCATTCTGCTGTCGCTGCCGGTCTGGCTGCCGCTAATGATTTTGCTCATGCTAGTGACGCGAATCGCCTCGCCTGGTCCGATCTTCTACCGGCAGGAGCGCATCGGGTTTGGCGGAAGACATTTTTTCATCTGGAAGTTCCGAACAATGAAGCTGAGCACTGAGACACACATTCACGAGCGCCATTTCGAGAAATTAATGCGGGTCGATTGTCCGATGACAAAACTGGATGCTTACGGCGACCCACGCCTGGCCCCTTTCGGGCGAATTCTGCGTGCGAGCGGT
>VBQC01000339.1 GCA_005887825.1 Verrucomicrobiota bacterium
TGCTGACCCGGAAAGATTGCGAGTATTACCTGAAGCGGCTGGATGCCTTGCCGAAAAAATTCGATCAGCTTCTCGACAGCCTCAAGGTCCGCGAGGAAAAGCAAATTCTGCCGCCGCGTTTCGTGGTCGAGGAAGTGCTCAAAGAAATGGCGGATTTCATCGGCAAGCCCGTTTCGGACAATATTCTGGCGGCCTCGTTTAAGGCCCGTGTCGCTAAGATCGACAAGCTAACCGCGGCGCAGCGCGCCGATTTTCAAGGGCGCGTGGAGACAGCAATAACGGGAAGGGTTTATCCGGCCTACCAAAAACTAATCGATTATTTCCGGGAGATTTTGCCGAAGACGACGACCGATGATGGCGTCTGGAAATTACCGGATGGCGATGCGTACTACGCCTACTGCCTGCACGAAAATACGACTACAACACTCAGGCCGGATGAAGTTCACGAGCTGGGTCTGCGCGAAGTGGCGCGAATCGAGAGCGAGATGCGCGCAATCCTCGATGCAAACGGCTTTGCAGGCCAGCCAATCGGAGAAGCCATGGACAAGCTTGGGAAAGATTCGCGTTTTCTTTATCCCAATGACGACAAAGGGCGCACGGATGCGCTAGCGGAGTACACACAGCTGATCAACGAGGCGAAGGATCGTTCCTCGAAGCAGTTATTCCTGACCACCCCGCAGGCGAAGATCGAAGTGCGACGGGTACCGGAGTTTAAAGAAGCAACGGCCCCAGGCGCGTATTATGAGGCTCTCGCTATGGATGGCAGCCGGCCCGGAATTTTTTTCGCTAACCTGCGCGACATGAACGAGGTGCCTAAGTGGAGCATCCCTACCTTGGCATACCACGAAGGCGTGCCAGGGCATCATTGGCAAATTTCCACAGCCGAGGAACTCAAAGGGCTGCCGCAATTTCGAAAGGTGATTCCGTTCACCGCTTACATGGAAGGCTGGGCGCTTTACTGCGAATGGCTGGCGAAGCACGTAGGATGGTATGACCACGACCCGTTTGGCGACTTAGGACGCCTGCGCGATGAACTTTTCCGCGCAGTGCGATTGGTCGTTGACACTGGGATTCATGCGAAACGTTGGACGCGCGAACAGGCCATCGCGTACATGCGTGATAAAACTGGTATGGGCGAAAAAGAAGTAAGGTCTGAAATCGAGCGATACATCGTCATGCCGGGCCAGGCGTGCGCTTACAAAGTTGGAATGCTAAAGATTCTGGAGTTGCGCGCGAGAGCGGAGAAGGAACTGGGCAAAAAGTTTGATCAGCGTGAGTTTCATGACGTCGTGCTAAAAAATGGCGCGCTACCACTCGAAATTCTCGAAGAACAAATGAACGACTACATCCAGCGGAAAAAAGCATAGTTGTAGCCACGGCCTTGCGGGCTGTTAATGTGACTCTCTTTTTCGCAAGTGGCGAATAGGAACGTGGTACAACAGAAGTAGCAAATGCGAAAAATCCCGATCACGCTTGCAATTCTCATCGCGTGCATCGCCGCGTTGTCGGCGACGTGGATTTTCCGCGGCCGTGAGCTCTCACTCTTCATCGATCGGTTCGGTACGATTGAAACAGCTTCAGCACGGATTAATTTAATTGCCTATGAAGGCAGCGGGACTGGTGGCATCCTTCACATTAACGATCTCGCGCTAGGCCTGAACGACAAGAATGGCCCGACTCCCAACATTGGCACGACAAAGGACAATCAGCTTGGTCTGGCAACTGGCGGAAAAGTTTTCGCCTTCGGTCCACCGCGCTCGGAAGCGGAGAATCTTGCTGCTGTACCTCCAGCAGGCGACGATGCTTTCATCAGAACCCGCCGGAGCGCTCTCAGTTGGCCAACGCCGTTCGATCTCAATTTTATGACCGGTCATTCGCCGTCTTGGAAACGGCACCGCTATTACCAGCTTATTTGGAACAAGCCTTCCGGCGCAAAATTAGAAATGGTGTGGCGTT
>VBQC01000340.1 GCA_005887825.1 Verrucomicrobiota bacterium
TGCAGCCGGGGTTCTGAGTGCGATTGGATGCGTCGTGATAATTTTTTCGCGGAATTCGACGGTTGCATTTTATGGCGCGGTGATTTCCGCCGTCGCGATCGTCGCGCTGTTCTTCGGGCAACGGATGACGAAAGATTACGCCGGAGCGGCAGTGCTCGTTCCGTATTTTCTGCTGGCGCTCAGCGCAATTTATCTGCTCACGTCCGGGTGAACCGTTATCTCCTGGCGATCTTGGGCGGGAAAAGCCAGAGCAGCCTGCCTTTTCGCGAGGGAAGATCGACATCGACCAGCGCCACCCCACCCTTCGAAAGTTTAAGCGAGGCGCCGGTCAAGGCAGCGATCGTTCTGGTAAAATCAGGTTCGTGACCAACGATCATCAAACTTTCCACGGAGTGTTTGTTAATTAGTTGCTCCAGCTCCGCGACCCCAAATCCAGGCGCAAGACGCTGTTCTTCGCGACACTTCACTTCTAGGTGCTCCGCCGCGATTTCCGCCGTCTGCGCTGCGCGTGGCAACGGACTGGTCAAAATCAAGTCCGGTTGCACTTTAAGCCGCCGAAGAAATGCGGCGACTTCGTGCATTTCTTTCTTACCGCGTTTAGTCAGAGGACGTTCGTCGTCCGATTTTTTCCAGTCTGGCCACTGGGCTTCGCCATGTCTGAGAAAATAAAGTTCCATAACAGTTTTATCCGCCTTTCTAAAGGATCTGCCATTTTGGCCGGCGCGTGCGCGAGTCGATTTGCCACAGACGCGTTCCACCCAGGAATGCATTGCGATTATGCCCGCGCTCGACGCCCTTGGGAAGCGCATCCAGTTTCTTGGCGTTGCCACCGCCCAGCACGACGTAATCGGCGATGAGCGATTTCCTTAACTGCACGAGCGCGTGCTCGACGTCGCGCCGCCAGACTTTCTCGCCAAGCCGCGCCAGGCCCGGTTTGCCAAGATAGTCTTCAATGATGCTGCCGTTGCGATAAGGCAGGTCTCCCAATTCGAGTGGGAGAACGTAACGATCCCACACAAGGGCCGAGCCAAGTCCTGTGCCTAGCCCGAGGAACAGCATCCGGTGACCACGATAACTGCCAAGCGCCTGCATGGCCGCATCGTTGATAATGCGGACTGGTTTGCCGAGCGCTTTTTCGAAATTAAAACCGACCCAGCCCTTGCCCAGATGTTTCGGCTCGCTCAGAATCCGCCCGCCGCGCACCGGCGCTGGAAATCCCATCGAGATCGCATCGAATTTCCAGTCGCTGACCAATGGTTTTATCTCCGCGACCATCTCGCGCGGTGTCAACCTGAATCCGGATGTGAATTTTAGTTTTTTCGCGCGCGAAATCATCAGCTTCACGTGTGAGCCGCCGATGTCGATTACGAGAATCTTTCGCTTCACGAGGATTGCTTCGGCGTTGTAGCCGGGACCGGTGATCCCGGCTGGCGCTCGGCAGCCGCAACGGATTTGGAATCGGCGTCTGTGATCGGAATCAATTTGTCGGCGCGCAATCTCTTCTTCGAGCCGCTCATTTTTTTCATGCGCTCGCGGGAGACTTCGCGGAAATGCCATTGTGCCTGAGCACGCGGCTCCTTGCCCTCTGGCTTCAAGCGACGGTAGCTTCCGTCTGCCTGAAGCTCGCGTGCTTTGACGCGATCGTGCAAAAGATTCGGAAGCACTTCGTTGACGATCTCATCGCGCAGGATTGGGTTTTCGAGCGGAAACGCCAGCTCGACTCGCCGGAAAAAATTACGCGGCATCCAGTCGGCGCTGGAGAGAA
>VBQC01000341.1 GCA_005887825.1 Verrucomicrobiota bacterium
AGCGATGATGCGGCCCGGTTTGCCCGCCAGCGCGTGGTCGCGCTCGCGCTCGATCTTGCCGATCAATCGTTTGTGGAGATCGAAAGGAGCGACGAGCAATTTTTTCAGGCCGGGATAGCCGGCCAGACCAGTGAGCGTGTTGAAAACCACCGACACTTCTTCGGTTAACTGCGGTTCGCAGGTGAACAGGCTAAAGTCAGTGTAAATGCGAGCGGTGCGCGGATGATAATTGCCGGTGCCCAAATGAACGTAATGACGAAGGCGGTCGGCGTCGCGTCTCACAATGAGCAGCGCTTTGCAATGCGTTTTCAAGCCGACTACGCCGTAAACGACATGCGCGCCGGCTTCCTCGAGCTGGCGTGCCCATTGAATATTGGCAGCTTCATCAAACCGGGCGCGCAACTCGACCAAAGCAGTGACCTGCT
>VBQC01000129.1 GCA_005887825.1 Verrucomicrobiota bacterium
TGATCACTAATTTGCGCGCGCACGGCGTCTTGTTCTACCGCGATACCGCCGCAACCACGGAGACAAAGCCGCCAGGGCAAACCAAACCAACTCGTCAAACCAGGGGCCGCTAAAGCTAACAACGCATCTACAATAGCCCAGTGTTTCAACACCGGGTTTTGACGACCAACATCAATTGAGCCCGGAAGGGACGGAAGAAGAGAGCCATTCACGCCAGTGAAGCGTTCTTTCGTCGTTGGCGGGACTCGGATTCTTTAGAATATCTCTCCCACTGCTGAAGCGCTGGCTATTTCCAATTCGTGGTGGGAAGCAAACGGCGCAGTGCGTCTTCGTCGCTTAGACCGTCGATGCGAATCACTTTGTCGCGTGATTTTTTGCCACGCTCCAGTACGATCGCGCGCTCGGAAATGTTCAGTTGTTCAGCCAAAAAACTGCGCAGAGCAGCATTCGCTTTCCCTTCCACCGCCGGGGCTCGCAGCTTGATTTTGATCGCTGCCCCATGCTCGCCCACAACCTTCGTTTCCTTCGCATTTGCAACGATATGAAACCGCAGAGTCGCCATTCGCTCATCGTAGCGGCGGTGTGTGACCAGCGCACTTCTTTGCGCAAAGGGATCAATCATCTCAACTCTGCGGCTTGTCGCTGAAGATATCAAGGCAGCTGAGGCTGAAAGCAAACAGATGGCAGCGCGCGCGAAGAAGGCGACTCTATCGAAGTCCGCCCGCTAACGCAGACCCACCGCACTGCGCACCCGCTTCATGACTTGATCAGCGACTTCGTTGGCGCGCTCTGCGCCGCGCGCGAGCACGTTGTCAATATAAGACCTGTCGGCGAGCATTTCTTCCCGGCGTTTGCGCATCGGCGCGAAATGTTCCCAGAGTTTTTCGAACAGTTGCTTTTTGAATTCGCCGTAGCCGGTTCCACCTTTTTGAAATTGCTCCCGCACCTCGGCGACTTCGTCTTTTGAAGCAACAAGCGAGTAGAGCTGAAAGATCGTCGATCCTGACGGGTCCTTCGGCGCTTCCACCGGCGCCGAATCAGTCACAATACTCATGACGCGTTTTCGCGTTTCTTTTTCGTCACCGAAGATGTCGATGTTGTTGCCGTAGCTTTTGCTCATCTTTTGTCCGTCAATTCCCGGCACAACTTCAGTCGCAGCCTGAATGCGCGGCTCGGGCAACTTGAAAATCCACCCGTCCGGTTCGGACCCAAACGTCTCGTTCATTTTCACCGCCAGATCGCGCGTGATTTCGATATGCTGTTTCTGATCTTTGCCGACCGGCACAACATCGCTGTCGTAAATCAAAATATCCGCGGCCATCAGCACGGGGTAATTGAATAATCCCACCGTAGCGGCCAGCCCGCGCGCCAGTTTGTCTTTGTAAGAATGTGAACGCTCGAGCAAACCCATCGGCGCAACCGCGGATAAAATCCAGGCCAGCTCCGTCACCTGTGGAACATCCGATTGCTGAAACAGCGCCGCGCGTTCCGGATCGAGACCGCAGGCGAGAAAATCGAGCGCGACGCGACGGCTGTTCTCGCGCAGCATTGTTGGATCGCGGACACTGGTGAGCGCATGATAATCGGCGATAAAATAAAATGCTTCGCCCTCCGCCTGCAGCGCAATCGCGGGCCGCATCATGCCGAAGTAATTGCCGATGTGCAGCACGCCGCTGGGTTGGATGCCTGAGAGAATGCGCATGTAACTCATGTGTAAGATGTCAACGTTTGGAGTGAAAGCGAACATGCACCAGTTCGTCATGCAAGATCGACGCCATGAAGAAAATGACGAAGCACCCGCCTTCGCTCGGGCCTCGGTGCGGCCGATACCCTCCGCACGGCTACGGCGTGGCAGGCGAATTATGAAGCACGAACGAATGCGGAAAATCCGAAGGACAAAAAGTAACGTTTGCGTGTGCCGCCTTTCGTCATTTGAGCATTCGAGCTTGATTCGTCATCTATCATTCGTGCATCGTCATTTTGTTGCCACTTCCTGCTGGCAAACTTTCTCGTCAGCCGTTAGATAAAAAACCGCAAATGCCAGCGCGCGCACAAAATCCCATTTCAGTCGTCACTGGCGGCGCTGGCTTCCTCGGATCGCACCTGACTGACCGTTTGCTGGCAGAAGGCCACTGCGTGATCGCAATCGACAATCTCATTACGGGCAACACAGCGAACATCGGCCATCTGGCGGGAGACGCGAATTACCGTTTCATCGAGCACAACGTTTCCGATTTCATTTTTCTGCCCGAGGAAAAAATCGATTACGTCTTTCACTTCGCTTCGCCGGCCAGCCCGATCGATTACCTCGAGCTGCCGATTCCGACGTTAAAAGTCGGCGCGCTTGGCACGCACAACGCCCTCGGCTTGGCCAAGGCGAAAACTGCGGCATTTATTCTTGCTTCTACATCGGAGGTTTACGGCGATCCTCTCGTCCATCCGCAAAAGGAAGATTACTGGGGCAACGTCAACCCGATCGGACCCCGCGGCGTTTATGACGAGGCGAAACGTTTCGCCGAGGCGATGACGATGGCCTATCACCGCTATCACAGGATCGACACGAAAATTGTGCGCATCTTTAATACTTACGGCCCGCGGATGCGTTTACGCGATGGGCGCGTGGTGCCGGCGTTTATCGGGCAGGCGCTCAGCGGGCAACCATTGAGCGTTTTCGGCGATGGCTCGCAGACGCGTTCGTTCTGCTATGTGTCCGATTTGATCGACGGAATTTTCAAACTGGCCGTGAGCGATTTTCATGAACCGGTCAACCTGGGTAATCCGCGCGAGATGACGATCAAGCAATTCGCCGATGAAATCATTCGCCTAACCGGGACCAGAGCAACAATCGAATTCAAACCGCTTCCCGTCGACGATCCGAAAGTGCGGCAACCGGATATCTCACGCGCAAAAGGGATTTTGGACTGGGAACCGCGGGTCCGTTTCGAAGAAGGAATCAAAAAGACCATCGAGTATTTCAGGGAATCGTTGGCTGCGCCACGTTGAGCGGCTAAATCGTCGAAGCGGACCGCCCCGAGGCACATTTCAAATTCGCGCAAGATTTCGCTGGCGCTCGTTGCTTTTCGGCTGAGAATTCTCACATGATTAAGCGCGCACTCCTTGTCGTGCTCGGATTTTTCAGTCTTTGCTTTCCCCTGGCTGCGCAGCAGACGCTGGATGCCGGTTCCCCGTTCGCCCTTTATCGGCCGGAGATTTTCAGCACGGTGGACGGTTCAGTTCTGCTTCAGAGCCTTCCGGTACTGACCCTTCTTAACGGACAGCGCTTGCCGGTTTCGACCGAATTGGGCCGAATGGGCAGGGCGCCGCTCAATCTATTTCCGGACGCGTCCTTGAGAGTTGCGGAAGTGCAAAGAATAAACGCCGCTCCGATATATCGAACCGATGCAAAGGACTCGCCCGGCGAGGTGATGAGCTCATCGTTGAATCCGACTTATTTCGGCGGGGAAGTGGGTTTTCTCTACGGCCGCTCGAGCGGCAAATTCGGTGGCGACGTCATGCAGACTTACATTGTGGGCGAGGTCGGCAACGACAAATTCCAGATCAACGTCGGTGCGTCATACGAAGAGTCGAGCGTGCGCTTTCCCCGCTTCCGCTCGTTCGGTCCTTTGAGGTAATCGACAACCGAGCAGATCCGTCCGCCAAATACGCTAAAGGGCGCCAAACCTCTGGCAGGAAGTCCGCGGCGGACAGGGCAAGGGCGAGACTCTCGCTCACCACAGAAGCTGACAAGCGCTGCAGTGGTTGAGAGCGGCAGGCTTTTCAGCAGAGCCAGTCCGTGTCTTCTCGTGCGATCGTCACTTTAATTTTTTCTGGGCTCGCCGCATCGAATTGCAAAATCGGAGATTCGATGGAGGTCTCGACTAAAGCCGCTGACTTATTGCATGATCGACGTCTACTTATGAAAACACGTCTTCGGTTTGTTCTGTTGGTTGTTTGCCTTCTGCCGCTCGCCGCGTTCGCGCAAGGGCGCGGGCCAGGGACCGGCTTCAAGATCACAAAGATCACCAGGAGCTTGATTCCGGCGCCGCAGTTCGCTTACACTGGCGGCCAATCATATCCGACGGACCAGCGTGATCGCTGGCTGCAGGTGGAGGTTGAATTTACGGCGACTCCCGAATTGACCGACGAGCTGACCTTCAAGTATTACATTCTTTTCAATGGAAGCCTTCTCACCGGCGAAGTGACACACGTGAATATTCCGGCAGGCCGCGAGAACCGATCGGTCATGTACGTACCGCCTCGCGTACTTGCGCGTTTTGCGAACAACCGGCCGATTACCGAGAATTTATGCCAGAACGTTGCGGTGCAAATCGTGCAACAGGGTACGGTAAAGGCTGAAACGAGCCTGAACAGAGCAGCGCCACAATGGTTCGCGACCCTGCCGCAAGTTTCCGGATTCGTCCTGGACAAGAACCAAACGCCCTTCGCGCCACTCTACTGGGACCGTTATGAACAAATCAAGAGCCGCTGAAAGGGAATTTCCAAATCCCAAGGTCCAAGTTCCAAGGAAATTCCAATTCAAAATGACCAAAACAGAACGCCTGCTATCGAGTTGCTTTGAGAATTGGAGTTTGGAATTTATTTGGAATTTGGACCTTGGAGCTTGGAGCTTTTAGAAGATGGCTATCCCGACGCGCATCATCAGTCTCAATCTTGGATCTCAGACCATCGGCCTGGCGGAATTTCGCGTGCAAGCCCATGGCGGGCTGGTGTTGCTCGGCTATCGATTGCGCGAGCTTCCAGTCGAAGCCGCGGGAGAAGAAATGCGGCGAACGCAAATGACGATCGCTTTGCGCGAGATGTTGGCCGAGTTGCATATCAAACGCGGTCTTGTGAACTACGCATTGCCCGCGCAATCGGTTTTTTCGCGTTTCGTCAATCTGCCGGCCATCGAGCAGGAAAAGATTGAGAAAATCGTTTCTTTCGAGGCGCAACAAAATGTCCCTTTCCCGATCGATGAAGTGGTGTGGGATTACCAGCTTGTCGGAGGCGGCCTCGATCAACAGGTCCAAGTCGTCCTGATCGCAATTAAGGTCGATTTGCTCGAAGAGATCAACGCTGCGGTCGAAGAAACCGGCCTGCGCACATCCATCGTCGATGTTGCGCCGATGGCGCGCTACAATGCGTTTCGCTACAACTACAGCAATCTGAGTGGTTGCTCGTTGCTCGCGTACATCGGAGCGCGGATGACGAATGTGCTTTTTATCGAGCCCGGAAAGGTTTTTTCCCGGAGCGTTCCCATTGGCGGCAGCTCGATCACGGCCGCAATCGCCAAGGAATTTGGCGAGTCTTTCCGGGAGGCTGAAACTCGCAAGAGGCGGGATGGCTTCGTCAGCTTAGGAGGCGCTTATGCCGAGCCGGCAGATCCCGATGTTGCCCGAGTCTCAAAGATCGTGCGCACCATCATGACGCGGCTGCACGCAGAGTTGATGCGTTCCATCGGTCATTATCGCGGACAACAACAGGGGAGCCGGCCGGAGCGCATTTTCCTGTGCGGAGGAAGCGCAAGCATGCCTTACATGCGCGAGTTTTTTAAGGAAAAATTGCATCTGCCGGTCGAGTTTTTTAATCCGCTCCAAAACGTGACCGTGTCGGAGTCGGCGCCCATGCTGGACGTGACGCGCTCCGCCCATTTGCTTGGAGAACTGGTTGGCCTGGCGCTTCGCAGCGCAAACGCGTGTCCAATGGAGTTAAATCTGCGCTCGGCAAGCGTGGTGCGCAGGCAGGAACTCGAAAAGCGGCGACCATTTTTCACTGTGGCGGCGGCTTGCTTTCTCGTCGCTTTGATTGGCTGGTCGGCTTACTACACGCGCGCGGCCCAGGTGACAGCGCAAAGCACGGAGGCACTGCAACAAAAGAACGACACCATGCGGGCTGCCGAAGCGCGGCTCGATAAACTTAAAAAGCAAGCAGCGTCGCTGGACACCGTCGCGACGCCACTCATCACGGCAATTAACGATCGCAACTTCTGGCCGCAGATTCTTGACGACTTGAATTCGCGTCTGCCCGAAGCAGACATCTGGATTACCGAGCTGGCCGCTACGTCCGGCGGAAAGGTGCTCGGAGCCGGTGAAAGACGCATCGTCGAATCCGCCGCGCCTTCTGCGGCGGCAACTTCGCCTGCGCCTGCAACTGGCGCGGCCGGTCCAGCGATCGATGGCATCATGGTGCGCGGCCTTTATTTGTATAATCCGAAACAGCAGGAAATCGTGCTCGATTACTTTCGCAATTTGGCGAACTCGCCATTTTTTACGATCGACCCAAAAACTCCCGAGCGGGTGATCAAATCCAACTCAGTGCCAAATGACGCGGAGTGGGCGTTTCCTTACGAGCTTCAGCTCACACTGCGCAAGCCGGTGAAATTGCCATGAAATGGTTTCAGGAAAATCGATGGCTCGGCATGTTTCTGATTGTCGTCGGGATCTGCGTCTTATTTGCAGGGATTCTCTTATACTGGACAAGGGCCAAATGGAATGATGCCCGACAGGTCTTCGACAAGGCGGCGGCGGAACGCAGCCGGCTGCAGGGTCTCGATCCGTTCCCAAACGATGCCAATTATCGCAAACTCAAAGTTCACCTCGAGAATTACGGCGCCGCGCTGGACCAGTTCAAAGAGGAACTAAAAAAAGAGGTCGCTCCCGGGCCGCCACTGGCGCCCAATGAATTTCAATCGCGTTTGCGCCAGGCGGTAATCGCCACACTCAACAGGGCGCACGCGAACAACGTGAAACTCCCAGACAAATTTCAACTTGGATTTGATGAATTTACCACCGTCATGCCGAAAACACCCGTGGCGCCGCTCCTTGGGCAGGAACTTTCCCAAATACAAATGCTGATAAATATCTTGCTGGACGCAAAAGTGGACAGCGTGACCTCTTTTCACCGCGCGCCCTTGCCAGAAGAACGCGGCCCCGGCCCCTCCCCTACTCCGACGCCGGGTCGAGTTCCCGGACAAAGGACAGTCGCGGCGAAGCCGATTACACCATCATTACTGGAGCGCAATGTTATCGACCTTACATTTAAAGCAGCGCCCGGTGCGGCGCGAAAAGTCTTGAACGAGATTACCAGTTCGACTGGACAATTTTACATCATTCGCACTTTATATGTGCACAATGAAAAGGACAAAGGTCCGCCGCGCGAAAAGACCGCAGGGCCAACGCCAGCTGAAACCACGCAGGCGAATCCGGCACAGCAAGGCCCAGCCGGGCCGTTGAATTTCATCGTGGGCAACGAGCACATCGAAGTCTCCGCCCGGATCGAGATGCTGCGATTTACTTTTTAACCACTGGCGGATTTAACCACGAATGGACCCCAATGACGCGGATAAAAATGATGAAGGGAATTTTCCGGGTAGCGCACGCGTCCCACGTGCTGGTGATGGCGTCGCGCCGCCACGAACTTTTTCAGACGCGAAGCCAGCCGAGGATGCTCTCTATTTTTGCCGCCGCCTCCCGCATTTTGAAAGAGCGTGGGCAATTTACGCAGTGACGATCGGAACGAAATTGAGGCGCTGCTTATCACCGGAGGCGCGCACGATTGTCTTGAATGCATTGCGGCATTTCCACAACACACGTTACGAGCTGTTCGCCGCTTGCGTGATGCCTGACCACGTACACCTGCTTATGCAACCGTGGCCAAAGGAGAGTGATGCAAATGGGAACGTGGTTTTTTGGCCCCTGAGCGACCTATTGCACTCGGTCAAATCTTTTTCAGCGCATCAGATCAACAAGATCGAGATGAAAGCCGGTGCAGTTTGGGAAAGGGAACGATTTGATCGTTACGTGCGTTCCGATGGCGATCTAAAGGAAAAGTTTCATTACATCCTGCGAAATCCATGGAATGCAGGTGTGGCTGGCCAAAACGAGCATTATCCATGGATCTGGACGCAGGAAGATGAATTGCGCAAGGAAAGATTGTTTCGGCGCGACGCCGAAACCAACACGCGAGACGCGCGCGCTACACAATCCGCGGGGCGCAACTCGGGATGATCGTGAACACAATAAGGCGTATTGTCCGGGTAGCGCACCCGTCACGGGTGCTGGCGATGGTGTCTCACTATCGCGGACTTGTCTGTACGCGCAGCTACCCGAGCGCGCTTCCTGTTCTCGCCCAGATGTTCCGCATTCCGGACAAGCGCAACTTGCCATGATGTTATCGGTTCCTGGAACTCTCTAACCATGGAGTGGATTAAGGCACATTACGATCGGGTCGCGCTCATCGCGGGAGCGGCCTTCCTTTTTATTTCCGCGATCTTCATTTGGTGGAACGCCATCCAGTTCGGCAACCGCCTGGTCGCGCAGCAGGCGCCTCCGCCAAAAGCTGCCTCGCCACCCGCCGCCGCGGTCGAACTCGATCACGCCGCGCAGCAGCTCCAGCATCCGGCACAATGGAAATCCAGCACGCACTCCGGGCTTTTCGTTCCGGAAAAACATTTCATCGGCGCCGATGGCCGGCCGGCGACGCTGCAAACCACGCAGGTGCATCCGCCGGTGCCTAACGACTGGTTCGAAAAATACAATCTGCCGATCCAGGACGCGGATGTTCTCGATCAAGATCCCGATAGCGACGGGTTCACCAATCTGGACGAGTGGCAGGGACGCACCGACCCAACGAACAAGGATTCGCACCCGGACTATCTGACGAAACTGCATTTGGTCTCCGCCACCGAGGAACCTTTCCGTTACATGTTTTCCTCGTGGGTCGGCGGCACATTTGCGATCAACGCAATCGATCAGAGCGAACCGACGCAATTTTTAAAGATAGGCGACGTCATCCACGGGACAGATTTTAAGATCGTCAAGTTTACCGAAAAACACGCGCGCAATCAGTACGGCACCAAGGTCGATGTTTCAGAATTGCTTCTCGAACACAAGGAAACCAAAGCGCCGGTCACCCTGGTGAAGGAAACGGTCGCCACTTCGCCTCAATCGGTGGCCACCTTCGTTTATACCTGGGGCGGCCGTCGCGAATTTGAAGTGAGAAAAGATCAAGAATTTTCCTTGAAACCCGTAGAAGAGATCAAGTACAAGCTGGTGGATGTGCAGCCGGCAAAGGCCGTAATCGTGAATACGCAAAAACCAAATGCGCCAATCGAGATCGGGTTTGCCGCGCCGTAACGTTATCATCCACAGATTCCCCCCGCCCCGATTTACACAGATTGATTCCGGCAAAGAGACCACGGATTTGAAACTCGCTCGCTTGCCGGCTCGCTCGCCGCTACCCATCACGGCTTTACCTTCTATGTCGCTGATCCCCTCAGCTCCATTCACGGATATCACGGATAGGCTGTAAATTTTTTGTGTCCCTTCGCGCCTGCTTCGCGGTAGCCGAGAGGAGGCGGGTGAATTCGCCGGGAATCACTTCCCAATCCGCGTCATCCGTGTCATCCGTGGTTGTCTGTTGCACCTCACGTCCGAAAAAATCGTAAGAATTTTGCTTGAAGCCGGGGGAGCAAATCAAATACAAGCTCGTGCAATGTGCAGCCGGACAACGCCGTGATCGTGAACCCGCGAGCACTAAGCGCGCGGATTGTTTCCGGAAATTCCCAAAAATCACGAGGGCACCACAATGAAAAAACAAATTAATCCTTCCATTAAGGCGCACCTTCTCTGGAG
>VBQC01000342.1 GCA_005887825.1 Verrucomicrobiota bacterium
CTAATGAAGCTGTAGCATTGGCCTTAATGAACTGTCTGCTAGTGAACTTGGGTCCGATCAATACAGTAAAAATTTCTTTTTTCTCTGTATACGCATCAGTCTCGGGAGAAGACACCCCTAGTTCCATATTGATTTGGCCATTGATAATAAACAGTCGGTTCGCATCGTCGGTACCAGCGACTGCTGCTTCAATCTGTTGAAGATTTTGGATTTGATCGGATGGAATTTTAACTGCCATCGGGCCTCCGAGATTTTCTATTTACGATTATCAGATATTTTGACCAGCCTCGAACCTACGGCGGCCCGAATCCCGCATTTATCATCTACACAAGAAAGCAGCAAACACATGAACTTTGAAGAATCGAATTTAGTCCAAGACCTTTTTGCACGTGCTCGAAAGACCAGTTCCAAGCCGCCCGATTTACCCGACGATAATGAATCGAATCTCCGCCGCTATATCAAGCTCGTTGATTCCTTCGAAAATTCGGGCGTCGTTCATTGCACCATAATGGACGGACTCGCCCCGCTTTTAGAAACAGGCAGGCCAGACCCTGAGCAGCGTAGTTTCGAAGATGGCGCTTTTGCCGCGGCGTGTGCGTTGTATCCAGAAATCCGCCGATTGTTAGCACTCGTGAATTAACCAGCTTTCTCGCTGCACGGCGGTCAAGAAGTCTGTGTTCAATGGCGATGTCGCTTTGGAATAGCAACAAAATAGCAACTAAAGTGATTTTTACCTGGGGGTAGCACCCTCTCAAGGCAATGCTAGAGACAATTTGAAATTGCTCCGTAAACAAAATCGCTCATAGAAAAATACTAGGTCTGCGCGCGCAAATACGCGCGTGCGCAATTGTACACAATCGTGAATCGTCACCCTAAAAAGTAACCCGCACGAGGAAATTAGGGGCATTGGGGGTCACATCTGTCCATTCGCAGAGGACGCGAACAATCGAATTGCCGAAGACGAGAACACTGGTGGCAAAACCTGTCCAATTCAGTCCAGAATCTTAAACTCGATTTTCAAGACCGGCGCGATCAACCGCTCTGCCACCCCTCCGGGAGAAATTGTGCGAGCTTATTTTCGCATTAGCCAAGCGATGGGCAAGGTGGATCGAGCAGTCTCCCTTGGTGGGCCGTGGTCTGCGAAGGCGGCTTGCTTGATGCTAAAAATACCAAAACGACTCGACAACTGCTTACGTTCAGGTGAACATTACGCCATGACAAAGCGTAAGTTCGTGCCCATCGTCGAAGAGACGCCTCCGCCTTCGCCGGCAATCCGCGGCCGAGGCGCTTCCTGGAGTCCGGCGAACCGGTTTGAAAAACTCCACGTCGATCTTACCGACGTCGATGTTGTCGATCTCGATCCTGATGAAAGCGAGCGGCCGCGGCGCGCGACGCAATTCTTCCGAGATGGCACGAAGACAATCATTACGCGCAACAACAGCCCGGATGTTGGATTCGAGACGAGTTTGAATCCATATCGCGGCTGCGAGCACGGCTGCATTTACTGTTATGCCCGGCCAACTCACGAATATCTCGGTTTTTCCGCCGGGCTCGATTTTGAGAGCAAAATCATCGTGAAAACGAATGCCCCGGAATTGTTGCGCGCGGAATTAGACTCGCCGCGCTGGAAACCGCAAGTGCTGGTGATGAGCGGCGTGACCGATCCGTACCAACCGGTTGAGAAAAAGTTGCGCGTCACACGCGGTTGTCTCGAAGTGCTGGCAAAATTTCGCAACCCCGTGGCGATCATCACAAAGAACCGTCTCGTCATGCGAGATGTCGATCTTTTGCGCGAGCTCGCAGCATGCAATGCAGTGGCGGTAAACATCTCCGTCACCTCGCTCGATCCGAATTTGCAACGCGTGCTCGAACCGCGCACCTCCTCGCCTCAAGCTCGCCTGGATGCGATCAGCCAACTTAGCGCCGCAGGAATTCCAACTGGCGTAATGGTTGCGCCGATCATTCCCGGGTTGACCGATCATGAAGTTCCGAAGATTCTCGAAGCGTCCGCGAACGCCGGCGCGCAATTTGCCGGTTACACGATTGTTCGGTTGCCGTGGGCCGTGGCGCCATTATTTGAACACTGGCTTGAGGAACACTTTCCTGATCGCAAAGAGAAGGTGCTGGGGCGCATCCGGCATTTGCGAGGAGACCGACTGAATAATTCACAGTGGCATACCCGTATGACAGGAGAAGGGATTTTCGCCGAGCAGATCGCATCGCTTTTCGAAGTCGGCTGTCGTCGTGCCGGAATCGGGGAGCGACCAAAGCTTTCGACGACCGGATTCCGGCGGACGATAGAGCAACTCGCGCTATTTTAGTTTGGTCCTGAGCGGAAAGGGGGGTCCCAAATGGAGCTTGCTTCCGTACAGACCGGAACCTAAAAAGGGAGAAATGATGATCGAAGCTTTAAAGCGTTATTGGTGGGTTCCGGTGCTGCGAGGCATCTGCGGAATTGTCTTTGGGGTTATCGCGTTTGGTTATCCTGGTCTAGCTCTCGCGACACTGGTGCTGTTGTTCGGTGCGTGGGTGCTGATCGATGGCGTATTTCGCATTGTTGGCGCGACTGCGGGTCGCGCCTCTGATCCCGACTGGGGCTTCCATCTCATCGTCGGCATTCTGGGAGTTGTCATCGGTTTCCTCACATTCCATTCGCCCGGCATATCGGCGCTTGGGCACTCATGATCGGGGCGGTTGAAATTGCGTTGGCAATCAAACTGCGCAGGGAACTCAAGGGTGAGTGGCTCCTCATCCTTATGGGTCTCGCATCGATTATCTTCGCCGCGTTCCTCCTATGGAATCCAGGGCCGGGCGCTCTTGCTTTGCTCTGGGTCATCGGGTCCTACGCAATCGTGTTCGGTATTCTGGGCGTTATTTTCGGCTTTCGCCTGCGCAGCCTGCCCACGCTGCCTGTGTCTTAATTAGAGGGGCTTCAGTAATTAGAGGGCTTTATTAGCGCAAAAACCGGGAGGACGAAGCTGCGAACGAGCGGCATGCGCTTTTTTCCAAAGGCGAAACCATGTCGCTCCTACGGCAGATGTTCCATTCGCGACCGTGCAGTTTGCCGTCACCAAGAGGCGCGCGATTTGGTGGTTTCCTTGACGGCGATACAACCTGCAACGATTGATTGGGCGATTAATCTACGACGCTGGATTATGAAGCCCCCGATTTTACGCGTCGAACTCGCGACCGCGAAGATAAGCGCAATCTTCTGATCGCTCATGAAGAAAACCACTTCTATTCGCAAGCTGCGTCCGCGAAACAGCTCGCGCCTCAACGGCGACGGGCTGGACAACAAACAGCTGCTCGCGGCTCTGATGGCGTTCAAGCGTGGTGATTTTACAGTGCGATTGCCAGACGACTGGATCGATCTTGGCGGCAAAATAGCGGATGCATTTAATGACGTAATCGGAACCAATCAGCGCATGACAGAGGAACTGGAACGGATCGGGCGAGTGGTTGGCAAAGAAGGCCGAATCGCCCAGAGAGCTTCGCTCGGAGACGTATTGGATTGTTGGGCCCATGCAATCGGATCCGTCAACGATCTAATTGGGGATTTAGTCCATCCGACGAGTGAGATGGCGCGGGTCATCGGCGCGGTGGCGAAGGGCGATTTGTCCAAAACGATGGCGACTGAGATCGAGGGCCGGCCACTCGAAGGTGAGTTTCTGCGCACGGCCAAAGTCGTGAACACGATGGTCGATCAGCTCGGCGCATTCGCATCGGAAGTGACTCGCGTGGCGCGCGAAGTAGGGACGGAAGGCAAACTAGGCGGTCAGGCGAAGGTCACGGGCGTCGCCGGCACATGGAAAGATTTGACAGAGAACGTTAACCTGATGGCTGGCAATCTCACCGCGCAGGTTCGCAATATAGCGAAGGTGACCACCGCAGTGGCAAAGGGCGATTTGACCAAGAAAATCACTGTCGATGTAAAAGGCGAGTTTCTTGAGTTGAAAGACACAGTCAATGTGATGGTGGATCAGCTTCGGTCGTTTGCCTCGGAGGTAACTCGGGTGGCACGCGAAGTTGGTTCTGAGGGCATTCTGGGCGGTCAAGCCCGCGTCGAAGGAGTGTCGGGCACATGGGAGGACCTGACGGATTCGGTCAATTTCATGGCGCGGAATTTGACGGGACAGGTGCGCAACATTGCCGCGGTGACGACCGCTGTGGCGACAGGAAATCTATCGAAGAAGATCACCGTCGATGTGAAGGGTGAAATCCTCGAGCTGAAGAACACGATCAATACCATGGTCGATCAGCTCAGTTCGTTTGCCTCTGAAGTGACACGTGTGGCGCGCGAAGTAGGAACCGAAGGAAAACTCGGTGGCCAGGCGGACGTAAAAGGTGTCGCGGGCACTTGGAAGGATTTGACTGACAGCGTCAATTCAATGGCAGGTAATCTTACAGACCAGGTTCGTAACATTGCTGAAGTCACAACCGCTGTTGCAAATGGCGACCTGTCGAAAAAAATCACGGTCGATGTGCGCGGTGAGATTCTGGAGCTCAAAGACACGATCAACACAATGGTCGGTCAGCTGCGTTCATTTGCCTCCGAGGTGACGCGCGTGGCGCGCGAAGTCGGCAGTGAAGGAAAACTAGGCGGGCAGGCGGATGTGCGCGACGTCGCGGGCACGTGGGAGGATTTGACCAACAATGTGAATATGATGGCCGGAAATCTTACGGCGCAGGTCCGTAACATTGCCGAGGTCACCACCGCGAT
>VBQC01000130.1 GCA_005887825.1 Verrucomicrobiota bacterium
AAGATGGGAACCATTGGCAGCTTTGATCAGCTGCACGTTAACGCGCACGGCGTCGCCGCTCTTCTGCACGCTTCCTTCCAGAATGTGGGCGACGCCAAGTTGCCTGGCGATCTCAGGCAGGTTTTCAGGCGCGCTTTTGTAATGCTGGGTCGATGTGCGCGAGATCACCTTCAGATCGGCGATCTTGGATAAGCGCGTCAGAATCTCATCCTGGACGCCGTCGACAAAGTAGGCGTTGGCTTTGTCTTCGCTCCGGTTTTCAAATGGAAGCACCGCGATTCCGGTTGTGACTGGAGGGTGGACAAGATCGCTCTTCCAGATCATTGCGCCTACCACCGCAGCGAGGGCGACCAGCGATGCCACCAGCAACGCAGTAGTTGGATTCCGTCGCAACCATTTCCTTCCGCGGGTGAAGAGGCCGGTCCGCCGCGCCCGAATTGGTTCGTGCTTTAGCCAGCGTTCAAGATCTTCGGCCAAAGCCAGAGCGGAAGAGTAGCGGCGCCGCGGATCTTTTTCGAGGCACTTGAGGCAGATTGTTGACAGGTCGCGATCTACTTTTGGATTTAAGAGGCGCGGCTGTCGCGGCTCAGTGTCTAGCACTAACCGAATCGTTTCGTAAGTTGTTCCTCCAGCAAAAGGCGGATGACCGGTCAGCAATTGGTAAAGCACCGCGGCAAGTCCATAAACATCAGTGACGCTGCTAACGGCCGCGTTATTACCTACCGCCTGTTCTGGGGCCATGTAACTGGGCGTGCCCAGCACTTCCATCGTGCGCGTGACAGTGCTCTCTGTCTCGACCAGTCGCGCTAGCCCGAAGTCGGTGAGGTGCGGTTCACCTTTTTGATCAAGCAGGATGTTCCCCGGTTTGATGTCACGATGAAGAATGTGATGTTCGTGAGCGTAATGAACAGTGCGCGCTACCTTGGCAATTAATTCCACAGCGCGCCGGATTGGCATTGGTTCGCGCCTAACAACTTCATCAAGCTGCCCACCTTCGATGAATTTCATGCTGAAATAGCATGAGCCATCGCGCTCGCCGACTTCGTAAATCGGAACAATGCATGGATGTTCAAGGCTAGCGGCCGCTTCCGCTTCCCGGCGAAAGCGCTTCAGATGCGCTTCCGTGGCCCAATGGCCGAGGCCTATGACTTTCAGCGCAACTGTGCGGTTGAGGCTCTTCTGCCGCGCGCGATAGACCACACCTTGACCGCCGCGGCCGATTTCCTCCAGCAGTTCGTAATCGCCAAAATCTCCCAGCATTTTTGCTGACCGCGCGGTGTGACCGATGCGCGGCAGCCGCGGTGGATTGGTCGCGTTCTCATCCTGGTTGTCGAGCAGACGAAGGCCGGTTTCCAGAAGGCAGGCGCTACAAAATTCTTGCGGCGCGTCGGCAAAGATTTTCGCCCCGCACTTTCCGCAAAGTCTGGTGGCAGTCATCATGCTGACGGATTGGCCATCCATCCCTCAATAAGATAATGCAAGAAATTCTCGCGCAGGTTACGCCCGCAATACAGCAATCAGATGGCGCAGTTCATCCTCAATATCACCCGGTGCCATCACAGTATGGGCGATTTCCTCTCGCAACAACTCCCGATAGCGCTGACGTAACCGGTGAAATGCTTGCTTTACCGCGTTCTCGGTCATACCTAATTCGTGCGCAATCTCCGCCTGCGAAGGGCGCTCTGGTTCGTCCGTGAGCGATTTCTGTAGTTGGTCAAATAACAGCATCTTCCCAGTGGCTCGATACTCGTCTCTCAGCCGCGTCAGCACTTGGTCCAGAACTGTCAGCGCCCAACGACGCTCATAGACGTGATCGGCACTCGCTATATCTGCCGGCTCAAAACCGGCGCGTTCGCGCACGCGCAAATCTTCTAGCGGAATTAACCGCTGGCCTTCACCCCGTTTAACGGCCATCGCGCGGCTACGCTCATTCGTTAGAAAATGTTTGAGCGACGTCAGCAGATAAGAACGCAAGCGACCCTGCCGCCGAACGAAGCTATAAATAGGTCGCCAATAAGTGCGGCAAAGCTTCTCCAGCGCTTCCTGAGCCGCTGGCGATTCATCCTGTGCAGCTAGCACCACGCTCCAATGAGTTGTAGCGAAGGCGACCGCACCATTCTGGGCGCTTCCGCCAATCGCGCTTAGTGAAGGTACCTCATCATCAGCAGGCACGCCGCGATCCAAGTAAAAAGTCGCGTGAAAATCAAGCCTGCATCTTATGAAACACGGGCATCTTGCCTGTGCGACCGGCGGGCATCCTGTCCGGGGTTGCGACGCTGGGCGCTCAATCTACAATCACGTGCGCGTGTTCGAACAAACGCGCTCGAGCCGAAATTAGCAATCAGAAGGGTCCATCCGATCCGTTCTGTACATTAACAGAGCCGGCAAGGGCGAAAGCGTTTTGTTCTGCCATGTCAATATTCCATGCCCGCAAAACTAGCGCCCCTTTAGGCAGGTTACTTGCGTCGATCGAAACGGCGAAACCGTCGGGCGGCGCGGCATCGGCCCGAAACCGCTCCTTTCGTTCTCGCTGTTCGAACTTGGGGCGGAAGACCGCGAACGGAGTCAATTGGTGATCTCCCGTGACGTAACCGACTACTACGCAATCAGGTTTTCCCCTTTGATTTGGAACTCGTGCTGTGCCGGTCACGAACAACTTCCCACAATCGTTAAAAAAGGCCGTCTGCAGCACGCCGCTCGAAGAATCGGCACTGGGTGGTTCTCGCCGCACTTGATTGATGAGTGGCTCGCTGACAAACTGGGGTCGCAGAAGGTCGCGTTGCGACAAAGATCTCGCTTTGTCAACGATCGTGGCTGGTGGGACCTTTCCAAGTTTTAGTTCTGGATTATCTGGGATCGCTGGGATCCATTGGATGGCAAGGGCGAGGCGCTTTCGCTCCTCTCGGGTCTCTTTCAAAACGATCAACTGTCGATTGAACGCATTAAGCCATGTGATTGCCAGGATGCCAGCCGCCGCCCCAGTATAGAAAATTGCCGCACGCGAGAGTGTTTTCTTCTGTGTCGATAATTTTGAATAAATGGAAAGTGCGAGGCCGGCGACGGCGATATAGCAGACAACCGTGATAGGTGAGTAACGAGGTGCAATGGCCGCGTTGGGACCAAATCCGAGTCGACCCGCCGCCGTCACGGCACCAGAGATAAGTCCGTATGCTCCGAGAACAAGCCACGGATAAATCGTTTTCCAGTCGCGGTCTCGCCACGAAGATTTAAGCGCAAGCCACCCAAGTCCTAAAAACGCCGTCACGACCAACAGGCCCAGGAGGAAAGCGTCGGCGCTGCGCTCTGCAAACAGACCTCCAATCCAGCGCAGGACAAAGGCCCCCAGCGAGCCTGCCTCGTGATAGGAAATGACAAATCCCGGATGCTGCCGAGGCCGGCTATAACGAAAAAAGTAAAGACCTACCGAAAGTGCAGCGGTTAAGCCGTAGGCGGCGTACCATCGGGCCGCCGCTTTAAATCGTGGCCTTGCCTCTCCTGTCTGTGGCGGCCATTGAATTGGGATCGCAAGCAGCCATAACGACATGCCATTGGCAAAGGAGTATGTAGCGATAAGAGCCAAGGCCGCGGTAATGATGACCTTGAACCGGAATTGGATGCTGGAAAGATTCGCGAGCATCGCAAATAACAACAGCGTCCCCGGTATAAGCGGTTCGAGTTGAATCCCCCAAAGGAAATTGACATATTGATCGGGGCAAAAGAGAAGCGAGTTCAGCAATGCCCAAGCCAAAAGTCTGCCTTCCAAGGCAAAGCTCGTCGTCCGGCGCAGTAAATGGTACAACGCGAAAGATGCCGCACACGCGAGGGCGAACATCGAAAGCATTGCGTCTTTCACCTCCCATCGACCGGAGAGCCACGTAAGCGTTAGATAGTAAAGACGCGGGAAAAGTTTTCTGCTTTCATTATGTTGGCTCCATAGGTCGGAGATGGAGAGCGGACCTTGGAAAAACGCGACGATCTGCGTTCCCGGGGTCCACCACTCATCGCCGTAGGGCACTGAAGTCCAATGACGCCTCATCATCACGAACGCGACTATGATTGGCAGGGTACCGAGCGTTATCCCCACAATTACCCTGCGATTTCGAGCCCTGCTCAACCAAGCGAGTGACGCAGCAAAATCATTCGCCATATCGGTTTCGAGTTTACCGGGTCGCCCATAACAGTCTGCTCCGCCGTGCGAAGTCATCTCGCCGATCACGCTGCGAGGTGCTGTGCAGCAACTGTTTTGAGGGCAAAATCGCTTCGGACTCGTTGAACATTCGCGCAAAGCTGAGCGCGATTTCGAAAAATATCCAGCAATGTATTTCCCGAAAGTCTATCAAGAGCTGCTCGATCCGGTTATCGATATCGAGTGTGAAATATTTGTAGCGCGTCCCGGCCAGCGACTGAATTAAGCACCGGCAGAAATGTGCGCCGAGGGTTTCAAGATCCCCCTCCTATCAATTCATTCCCCAAAGCGTTCGTTTGCTTACACTAAACTCCACGCGATCCCGAATTGTAACAAAGAGAATCTACCGCTTTCCTTGCGAGGACATGATGAACGTTGAACAGCCGGAAGCAAGCCGCGCTCTTTTCGTAACTTCACAAGCCAACCGCGTTGTGTGTCGGCCGGAGCTTGCGGTGCGTTGTCGCTTTTGAAAGCCGCGTCGTAAAAATCGAGCATGATCTGCACGGTTGTTTCATCGCTGATTGGCCACAGTGTCATCAACAGATTTTTGCGCGCCGGCTTGAACAAAACCGCGACGCAAACCCATCACGCCTTCGGCCGCCCGTGCTTTGTCGCCGCTGGTGTCGCAGGCGGAAAGGGCCGACTAGCCACGTACTACCGAGCTTCAGACCGCGCCGGTCAATCACTCATCGCCAATATCGGGATCAGCCCAATTCTTTCACTACGGTGTGATCGGCGATGTGATCAACGCGACGGCTCGTGTGGGATCGCTTACGAAATATTACGGCGTACTTTTTCTCGCGACGCATGACGTATGCAAGCGTCTCACGCGGGCCCCCCTCGTAAAGGGAGACACATACCACTCGAATTGTTCGAGCTGCGTCACAAATTCAGTCCGAAGAATTTTGACAAGATCGCGAAGACGTACGCAGAGGCGTTCGTTCGATATCAAGAAGGCAAATTTCGTGATGCGGAACGCCTCTTTCGCGCACTCAGCGGGTTCGATAAACCGAGCAGCATCCTCGCTGCGCGATGCGTGCAGTTTGCCGCCCAGCCACCCGCTCAGTGGCACGGAATCTTCTCTCTGACCGCAAAATGACTGCATTTTTGCGCGAGCCGGAATATTAGGGGCGACAGATGCTCCTGCGCAGAGGCGCGGGCCTAGTGCAGAGCAAGCTTCGAGGTTGGTTCTTGTTTTTGGACGGCAAGCTGGAAGCTTGCGCCAGTTTACCAGCATGCCGTACCCAACCGACCCAACACCTTACCAATCGCCGGAGGGTCAGCGCCCGGCGGCGGTTACACCGCCAATCCAATTAGAGCGTCGAGCCCACGACCCCTACGCGGCTTTCCGTTTCGGTGGATTCAGCCTGTTCACGGCCGGCAATTTACTCTCGATCACCGGCCGTCTCATGCTCGCCGTGGCGGTGGAATGGGAGCTTTATGCGCGCACCCATTCCGCAACCGCGCTTGGGCTCGTTGGCTTAGTCATCGCCGTGCCCGTGGTTACATTGTCCTTGCCCGCCGGCCATTTGGCGGATCGATTCAGTCGAAGACGAATTATACTCGTCGCACAGATATTTAGCGCGCTCGCGTCGGCGACGCTGGCTCTTGTTTCCTGGAAGCATCTCTCCATTCCTCCGATCGCGCCGTTGCGCGGCGGCAATCACGCGCTGGCGGCGATCGCCACGATTTTCGAGCGTCATCGTCCGACATTCCATTTCGATGACGCTTCAATCCCGTTAATTTATCTGCTTCTTTTCATCGGCGGAGCGGCACGCACATTCAGTTGGGCGGCGCGCAGTTCATTTTTTCCGACACTGGTCTCCCGCGACGCGTTTGCGAATGCGGTCACCTGGAACAACAGCATTTTTCAAGTTGGATCAGTTGTCGGCCCGGCCGTCAGCGGATTGCTCGTAGCGTATCTCGGGTTTCCGTTTGTCTATATGCTGGATGCGCTCTGCGCCTTTTCCTTTTTCGTTCTCGTTCTTCCGATCCGCCGCAGCACGCAACTGCGAGATCAGACTGAGACAAGCACCTGGAAAAGTTTGATGGCTGGAATCCGATTCGTGTTCAGCAAAAAGGTGATCCTGGCAACGATTACGCTGGATCTGTTCGCGGTGCTGCTCGGGGGCGCGACGGCGCTGCTGCCTATTTTCGCCGATCAAATCCTGCACTGCGGACCGATCGGACTGGGTTGGATGCGGGCCGCTCCGGCGGTTGGCGCTTTCGTAATGGCGCTGGTGGTGGCCCATCTGCCGCCGATGAAACGGGCCGGCAAAACCTTGTTTTGGTGCGTCACCGGCTTTGGAGTTGTGACCATCCTTTTTGGCTTGTCCAAAGCGCTCTGGCTGTCACTCGGCTTGCTGTTTCTTATCGGAGCGTTCGACAGTGTGAGCGTGATCATCCGCGGCTCCATCGTCCAACTGGTCACGCCGGACGAAGTGCGCGGGCGCGTTTCGTCCGTGAACAATATTTTTATCGGGACATCGAATGAATTCGGCGCACTCGAATCGGGATTAACTGCCGCGCTATTTGGTCCGGTGATTTCCGTCGTCGCTGGAGGTATCGGAACAATCCTCGTGGTGCTTGGCGTCGCATTTCACTGGCCTGAGAGCCGCAAAATCGGCGCGTTGGACAAGAGTTTGCGCTGAAAAATTTGGCGTCGTGCCGGGCCACCCCCTGGGTCACACCGACCCCGGCTACAGAGTTGATTAGAACGCGCCGTGAAGTGAAAGCATTCCGTACGGAGCGCCGCCGTCCTGGTGGTAGCGCACGTTAGCACGATAAAAATCGAAATTTCGATACGGCTGGTATCCAACCTCACCTGTGAACGTCACGATGGGTGAAACTTTCCAATCAAACCCGGCGCCGGTTCGCACTTCGCTATAACTTAGGATCGCGTGATTGAGCCGTGGAATTCCATGCGCGTCTCCGAAATTGTCGTCCACGCGGAAATTGGTTTGCTTCACATTCGCCCCGGCGTAGAGCGTTACGTCTCGGTTTATTTCGAAATCCAGACGCGGCGTCGGCAGCACAGCATCGAGCACCCATTGGCGTGCCATTTTCCAGCGAACGCCGGCGACGGGAATAACCGGATACTTCCGTTCGACATCGACACCGACGCCGAGGACAATCTGCAAATCAGGGCTGTAGATGTACGTGCCGCCAATGACGAACGGCAGGTTGAAATCGTCCGACAAATCGTCCAACCCCGAATTATACACACCAGGCTGGGCTTCGACTCTGATCAGGATTGAATCCGACAATTGTGTATCCAATCCAATAACCAGGTTGACCGATTGCAGCGTATCTGGCAGCGGCGCGTTGTCTGGAACCCCGAATGAGAATCGCTCCCATTCGGCGCCAAGCCGCAATACGCCAAGTCTGATCCGCGGAGTAAAAACAAGCTGCAGGATCGAGTCGTTTTCATCAAAGTCGCGAACGCTTTTGTGAGGTCCGCGTCGAACGTCGCCATCGCCGACGTACGTTTCTTCCACGACATATTCGCCCGGAAAAGGAAGGATCGATTTGAGCCAGCTGTCGCTCTCTTCAGCAAACATCGCTGTTGCACCCAGAAACAACGACGCCGCGCACACAGCCTGAAGGAAAGATCGATATGCGAAATTTTTCACTTGTTCACCGACCTCCGCTCGTATCGCGCCGAAAGAGTGTGACGGATTTGGAGATCTGTTTCATCATGACCGATTCAGATCCGAGGCGCTCTACGCCGTGCAGGGAGCCAAGCGACGGCGCAGAGATCATGTCGCCACGCCAAACCAGAGTCGAAGCTTTGCCCTCTACGGTAATGGGCCACATTTGGTACAACGTCAGCGCGACATAGTAACCGCCGCTGGCATAATAGAGCGCATCAGCGGCTTGATAGGTCTCGTTGGCTCCGGAGCGGCTGTAGGATGCGCCGAGCGTTACGACGCCTTGATCATCTACATCGAGAAGTTCCCAGTAAAGCTCCGGTCTCAGCGATCCAGCGCCGCGACCGATACCCGTAGCTCCAAGGAGCCCGGAAAATTGCCGCCGGATTTTTTCCTGTTCGCGCAACAATCCGTTTAACTCCTCGCTCGCACGGATCGCCTTACCCCCGTGGTCATAGGGCGGCTGGCCTGAGGTTCCGCTGGATACAAAACTTTTCGCACGCGCGGTCAAAACATCGGTCCAGAATGCCGTGACCGATACAGGCATTGCCCCTGGGGGTTTTTCAGCGCTCCCGGCAGAAAACTTTTTTGCCTCGTCCCGGCTGATTTGAAGATCGGGACTGAGTTTTTGAGTCGCTGCGACGAGCAACCGCACCGGCCCGTTATCGGGGGCGTTCTTCAATTTTTCAAAACTCGCAGCCGTTGGGTTCGATGGCAGATCGGAGTGCAGAAAAACCTTAAGCTCGCGATGCCTTGTTGGGTCCCATCGGCGTAACGCCTCGATTTGCTGGGCAGGCGAACCCGGTGCGACGTAGCAGCTTTGGACAGCCAGAAATCGCGGGTTACTCATAGGCGATCCATGGGCTGTTTTCACCTCGCTCTTCGCGAGTTGTGCAAGGTCGACCTTGTTGAAAATGGAAAACGAAGCGAGCTCAGAAACGGCGTCGGCACGTGCGCTTGTTGATCTCGCGAGCAAGAGTAGGAGCAAAAGGATGATGGAGGCGCTTGCGAAAGGGCGTTGAGAGGATTCCAGCATTTTGAATTTCATGAGACCAGATATCGAATGATGTATGAACAGATGGTTGCAAATTTCGGGGATCATCGCAATAGGCTTTCTTCTAGATGAGTGAACCAGTAATCGCGCTCAACCACTTGAGTAAGAGTTTCGGCGACGTCCATGCTGTACAGGATCTTTCACTCACTATCGCGCCTGGAACGATCTTTGGTTTTCTAGGGGCGAATGGCGCGGGAAAAACGACCACAATTCGAATGTTATGCGGCCTGACTCATCCGACCGCTGGCAATGCAACAATCGCAGGCACGGATGTTTGGAAAGATCGACAACATGTTAGGACCAAGTTCGGCTACGTTCCGCAACGCTTTAGCCTTTACCGTGATCTCACCGTGCTGGAGAACTTCCGCTTTTTCGGCGGCGCCTATGGGGTTCCGGGTGCGAAACTGGAGCGACGGATCGAGCGCTTGCTTCGGCTGAGCGACTTGGAAGAAAAAGTCAATGCTGCCGCGGGAAGTCTATCTGGCGGCATGCGGCAATTGCTGGCGATCGGTTGCGCACTGGTGCACGATCCGCCGCTCCTTTTTTTTGATGAGCCGACAGCAGGCCTGGATCCCGTTCACCGCCAGCAAATCTGGAACTTGCTCTATGACCTGAGTAACGAGGGAAAAACGATCTTTGTTACTACGCATTACATGGACGAGGTGGAGCGCTGCACGGAAGTGGGCTTTATCGAAAGTGGGCGCCTGCTGGCGAAAGCTTCGCCGCGCGCTTTGAAATCGAGCTTTCGCGCGCGCTTGCTCGAGATCGATGTGGAACCACTCATGCCCGCGCTGATGCGGTTGCGAGATCGGCCCGAGCTGCTGGGCGTTTCCTTGCGCAGCGGCAGCCTGCGCCTTTACGCACAGGAACCGGAGAAATTGATGGCGAGATGGCGCGAGAACTGGCCTTTTCCAGATCTTCGTTTGTTGGGCGAACGCTGGGTGGAACCCGACATGGAGGACGTTTTCACCGCATATTCGCAGGGCTACGATGGCGTCTTGAAAAAATCCGCATTATGAAATGGCCGTCACTGGGTGCAATTGCGAGCGTCGCTTACAAAGAATTCCTGCACATCTACCGCGACCGGCGCGTCTTGCTTTTACTGATCGTTCTCCCGCCGCTCTTTACGCTAATCTTCGGGCACGCCTTCGAGAATACTGAGCTTACCGACGTCCCGGCGTTGCTAATCGATCGCGATCAGACGCCGCGCACCGCCCGTTTCATCGAGATCATCTCCAAGGACAAAACGTTTCACTGGAGAATGCCAGCGCCCGACTTTCAGGGTGAGTCGGACCTGATCGGAAATGGAGTGAAGGCGACCCTGGTTATCCCGGTTGGTTGGACCGATAGCCTGAACAAGGGCGACCCGAAGCCGCTGCCTCTGTACCTCGACGACAGCGACACCAACACTGCCAGTGCAGTCGAAG
>VBQC01000131.1 GCA_005887825.1 Verrucomicrobiota bacterium
GAGCGCGACCTGATTGTGGAGTCGCTCCCGGAGGACGTGATCGAGTTAGGCAAGAAATTGCCCGTCGATATCCGTAAACAATTCGTATCGCTTATGACCGCGTGGGGTGCGGATTCGAAGAACTTGTACAATCCGAAGTCGCGCTTCATCGATTACGTCGTGCCAGGCGTGATCGGGTTAATTTTGCAATTGCTCACTGTCACGCTCATGGCCTGCACCATCGCCCGCGAACGCGAATCGGGCACACTCTATCAATTGCTGGTGACTTCGCTGCAGCGCGGTGAAATCGTGATCGGGAAAATGCTGCCGTATCTGGTTGTCTCCATTTGTTTAGTAGTGGTGATTATGGCGCTTAGTTGGTGGCATTTTGGGGTGGCATTTTATCAGCCTCACGCGCTGGCGCTGATCTGCCTGCTCTTCCTCCTCTGCTCACTCGGACTCGGTTTGTTGATTTCGACCTTCTCGCGCACCCAAACGCAAGCGATCCAATTTTCCGTTTTCTTTCTGTTGCCGGTCTTTGTTCTCTCAGGCGCATTTGCGCCGCTCGAGCAACTG
>VBQC01000229.1 GCA_005887825.1 Verrucomicrobiota bacterium
CCAAGCTTGACGAGCGATTTGACGCCGTCGCGGATCATCGCACCGGCGTCGTCATTGATCGTGCCTTCCATCGCGCGTTCGTTGTAGTAAACGAACAACCGGCTCAGATTGGTGACTCTGTGGCCCGCTTTCTTCTGGAGGAATTCCAGGTTGCCCACCAACGCATTGGCCGTGCAACTGCCGAGTTGCCCCTGGTCTTCGACCCGCGAACAGCGTCGGCGCAAATCCACCTTTCGCGGCAGTTTCTTCGGCGGCGCGGCGATGGCGGCGTAGAGTTTGTCCCGATAATCGGGCCGGTCGGGCACCCACCCGTACCAGGCATTCACTTTTTGTGTCGGCATACTGTCTCCTTTGGTTTATTGGTTTGTGGTGAACCCGAAAACCGAACCTGTCCGGATCGGAGGTCGGCCTTCCGATCGACTTTGATTTTCGGGTCCTTAACGCGTTAAACTGTTGAAGCGGTCCGAAGCAACGATTCAACCTACAGATCGGCCGTGAGAGGCCGCTCCGGTTCGCGGCGAGGCTTTCCTCCTGCTGGGTCCCATGCACGTCGCTGCCAGAAGTCTTGCAATGCACTTCGGTTCCCACGAAAAACGTTGAGCTCAGCCTTGGCAATATTGGCGATCCTCGTGGGATAAGCAGAACGCGGAAGTCCGCACTTCCCATCGCCGCAATACTGCCAAAGAGCCCAATAACTCCACGGCGCCGTTGCGCGCGGCTCCTTGTGATAATTTGCGATCCACAGCCAACAATTCGTCAGCGTTTTTTTCTGCGCATTAGTTACTCTTGGACTGTTCAGAACTTGCCCGAGACGGTATTCCCCGGAATATACGCCCGGATATACACCGGTGCGCTCGCGAATTCGTTCGATGAAGGCGACTGCCTGATCAGGCCGCATTGTTCCGCCGGGGTAATGACCATTCTTCTCGAAATCGAGTACCAGCAACACGCCGGCGCTCGGGCGCGTGGCCGGATTGGCTTGTGCCCAGGCATTGGATACGACACTCAGAAAATGGTCGGCCTGTCGAATAGGATCAGTCGCGTCCCCATAATGATACGCGCCCCAGAGCAGGCCGGCTCTTAGCGCACCCATTTGCCGGTCCAGATATTTCGCATCGCGGTCGAGCCGCGGATAAGTGGCTTCATGAATTACGCCGACGATGCCTTGGCGTTTCAGGGCGTCGAAATCCGGCCGCATCATGTCGTAGTGAGAAAGATTCACTACGTTGGTGGCTGAGAAAGCGCATGCCGAAACCGACAAAAATAAAACCGCGCTGCGCAAGATCGACAATTTCATCCCAGAGAAAATCGCCGTGCACATATCGAGCAAAGACGGCGCACTTGCAAGAGGAGTTTTCAGTTGCCAACGTCCCGGAGGTAGCTGGTCAGTGCGCGAGTTGTCGGGCGCCGAACAGGAGGAATACGATGAGAAGGATTATCACCACGTCCGGCCCGGCAAAATTAAGGATACCGGCGATCATTGGATGCATAAGCATGTTTCGATCCCGGTTGGTCATTTCCCATGTTTGAGTGCATTGGCCGGCGCGCACTCAGTTCGTAATCGCCATTATTCCTGGAGGTATTCCTGGCGTGGTCGGGCCTATCCAAATCGCGGCGTTGATCGAAGTCATGCACTGCGCAAACGTCCTTGGGGAAGAGCAGGTCTAGTGTCCAGTCAAATGCCACACGAACCTTCTTATCCAAGCCGGGCAATTTGCTGAGGTAAATCGTCCGCCACATCCACCATGCGAAGAAGCCTGAAAAATTGAAACCGAAGACCCGCGCCACGCCCATCCGACGACCGATCGAAGCCAGCAGCCCGATAGTCTTAAATGAGAACAATTTTAAAGGACGACCCAGGAGTACCGCCGCGATGTTCTGCGCGACAACTTTGCCTTCGCGTATGGCGTGTTGCGCGGTTGGTGGATGAGATTTCCCGGGATTTCTGGTGTCCGGCACAAATGCACAGTCCCCCACCGCCCAGACATTAGGCCAATCGGGAACTCTCAAGAATTGGTTTACGAGTAATCGACCTCGTTCCTTTGCACAGGGGAGCGACGAGATGATGGGACTGGGCACGGTTCCCGCAGTCCACACCAGTGTGCGCGATGGAATTGAGACACCATCGGCTAAATAAACCTTGCTCTCAGTCACGCTCTTAACTCGGGTTTTCAGCCGGATTTCTACACCGCGTCGCGCGAGCACCTTCTCGGTGTATCGTCCCAGGTTTTCACCCAGTTCCGGCAGGATCGCCGGACCAGAATGGACAAGCATAACCCGCAACATATCTTCACACAGATTGGGGTAGAACCGCAGCGCCTCCCGCACGAAGTCATTTAACGCTGCAACTGTTTCCACCCCCGCGAAGCCGCCGCCCGCGACCACGAAGGTAAGTAACGACCGCCGCTCTGCGGGATCCGCTTCTGAATTTGCCTCTTCTAAATATCGGAGGATTTGGCCGCGCAATTGAATTGCATCCCGAAGCGATTTCATCGCAACCGCTACTTCCGCGAGGCCCGGGAGGTCGTAAAAGTTAGTGATCGATCCCAGCGCGATTACAAGATGATCATAGTCGAGTTGTTGTGAGTGGTTACGGTAACCACGCGAAATCAGGACCCGCTTGTTTGGCAGGTCGATCTCATTCACGTTACCCACCAATACCTCAACCTCGTGAAGTAGCTTGCGTAGGGGATTTACGATATTTGTGATCTCGAGATCGCTCGCGGCAATCTCGTGAAGCATCGGTGTGAACAGGAAAAAATTGTCGCGGCTAACGAGGGAAATCTCCACCGCACTCTGGCGTGCCAGTAATTTCTCAAGATGAATGGCGGCATAAACTCCGCCAAAACCACCGCCGAGAATGACGATTCGTTTTTTGCGCAGCCTGCGGGTTACCTGGACGATCATTGAGTTCCTTCCGTTGCGAGGCGCCGGTGGGAAGCTGTGGAGAAAGGTGTTAACGCCGCTAGGACTACCGCGGAGACGACAGCTCGGCTTTTGTGTCTAGGAGTTTAGGCGGTGCTACTCCGCCAGGGTCGGACTGGCCTAGCCCCCTTTCAATTTCATCTCGGGCTGCGCTAAACTCTTTGACCGCTCGACCCATCCCACGGGCAAGCTCAGGCAGTTTTTTCGCGCCAAACAGGAGCAACACTATGAGCAGGATTACCATCATGTCCGGCCCCATCAAATTCAGGATACTAGCGATCGTTGGAGTCATAAGCATGTTTTCGTTAAACGGCAGATTGTTCTTCACTCATTCAACCATTTTTGCCGGATTTATATTCCCGGAGAATGGTCTGCGGCGTCGTTTGTGCCGGTCATATCTGTGAGAGCACCTAGTTTCCGCGAACTTTTTTCTTGCGAGAATGGAATAAAACGGGGCCGCGCTAGTCCTATTAGGCAAAGGGCAACGCACCTAAACGGGCGGTGCCGGCCGAGATATGAACCCTCGAAAATTGCTATGGCTTTACTGTTGAAAGCGGAACATGCTTCCGAAAATCAGGATTTCGAATCGGATCAGAGGATTGTGAAGTTCGTCGTAGTTAAGAAACGCGAAGAGGATCACGCTCAGCCAGCGGCGTTAACATCTTTTGAAGACGCGATGCTGCCCCATCTTGATGCGGCTCACAACTTAGCCAGGTGGCTGCTTCGCAACGAACAGGATGCGCAGGATGTGGTGCAAGAGGCGTATTTGCGAGCGTTCAAATCTTTCGCCGGATTCCACGGTTCTAATGGCCGCGCCTGGTTGCTGACGATTGTCCGAAACACCTCCTACACGTTGCTAAAGAAGAACCGTGCGGTTGATCTGACCACAACTTTTGACGAAGAAATACATGCGCCTGGCTACGAGTCTGTCAGTCCCGCGACGATTCTCGAGCATAGTGAAGACGCGGAACTAATTAGGGAAGCAATGGATGAATTGCCTGCGGAATTCCGTGAGATCTTGACGCTGCGACACCAGGAAGGCTTATCCTACAAGGAAATAGCCGACATCGCGCAAATTCCTCCGGGTACGGTCATGTCGCGGCTCGCCCGCGCGCGCGCCAAGCTCAGGGAATGTTTGGCGGTTCGGATCGGTAAGGAGAAATAGATGAACTGCGAAGAAGCTACAAAACTGATGGATGGTTATTTGGATGGCGAACTGGATCCAATTACCAGCCAGACAATCGAACAGCACCTGCGGGAGTGTCCTAAATGTGATCGAGCCTACAAAACGCATGGCTCGCTAATTCGCGCGCTTGGCAACGCAACTCCCTATTACAAGGCACCGGCAGAATTGCGCGAGCGGATCCAATCCTCGTTGCGAAAAGAGATCGGGGAACGGCCCACGCGAAATGGTGGGCAAAATACTCGGTCGCTGTTTCCGAGAAAGCAACCAGAGCCGCGGACCATTCTTTTTGGGACCTCATGGAATTGGCTGGCTCTGGCTGCGGCCATCGTTTTGGCTGCCATCATCGGTTGGACTTTACTCCCTCGATTGCAACGATCCGGGGCCGATCAATTCCTGGCGACGCAACTCATTGCCAGTCATGTGCGTTCGCTGATGGCAAACCATCTTAGTGACGTTGCTTCCTCCGACCAACACACCGTCAAACCCTGGCTGGATGCCAAGCTTGATTTCGCGCCTCCGGTGGTCGACCTTTCCAGCGAAGGATTTCCTTTAGTCGGTGGCCGTCTTGATTATCTCGATAACCGGCCGGTGGCGGCCTTGGTTTACCAAAGGCGTAAGCATTTCATTAACCTGTTTGTTTGGCCGGGAGAGACAGGATCAGCGAGACCTACAATGGCGATGTCGCATCAGGGCTATCAGCTTCTGCATTGGGCTGACCCGGACTTCAACTACTGGGCCGTTTCCGACGTTAACGCTAACGATTTGCAGACTTTCAAGCAGCAGTTCGAATTACAAACATCGCATCATTGAGGACGGACAGACTATGCCCGCCGCGCCAGCCTCGTCGCATAGGCGGCTCGCATGTTCTTTCATTCATTCAGGCAAGATGCCTGAGTTACATCCGCCTTTTGACATCCCGCCAAGCGGGTGAGCAAGGCGCGGCTTTGTCAGAGGACAAGATTTAGTTCGTTGAGAGCGCTGAGCCCTCTATTCGGATAACAGCATCCAGCTTCCTTCATTGGTCGCGGGTGGGTTCACGCTTCTTCCCGTCGCCAAACTCCAACGCTCTGTCAGGAGTCGCCGTTTTGCGCAACATCAACTAACGGCACGGGAATATCACCGCCACAAAACGGTATGGATAAGTAAAAGCAATTTACCAATCGCCCGTGAGTGAAACAAAAACATAGAAAGACCCACATTATGTCAGCTTCTCCTACTCCCTATCGGAAGCCCACCACCAAGTGCGTGACCGTACTCACTCCGTTTCTGAGGCATTTGAATACGGGCACCCTGGCGTTCTTCTTGTTCGTTGCTCTGGCCCTTCTGAGTACTATACGCGGCAAGGAGCCCGAAACCAGGGAGTCGGCTCCTGCCAAATCTACAAAGACTGAGGTTGTCATCGATAACTTCAGCTTCTCACCCAAGACATTCACGGTGCCGGCCGGGGGAACGGTGACGTGGACCAACCACGACAACGCGCCGCACGTGGTGACGAGCGCTGACGATCAGTTCAAAAAGTCGCCTGTGTTGAAGACGGGTCACTGCTTCTCCAATACCTTCGCGACCGCAGGAACTTACTCTTACTTCTGTTCGATCCACCCTCGGATGACAGGAAAGATCATCGTCAAATAAACCATCAACCACAACCCAACTCTATGAAATCAACACTCTGTTCGCTCTTGTTGAAAATCACGTCATTGATTGTATGGCTGACCTTCTACTTTGGCAGTTCAACGTACGGGCAAGCGAGAGATAGGAATGTGCTATCTCCCGGCCCGGTAAGACCAGGGAATTTGGATTATCGAACTAAGTTACCACAAGGATATCTCAAGGTCTATTCGGTGAGTGATGAATTCAACGATGGCGCTTACTACGCACACAGTTCCTACGCCATCTATTCCATTGACGGGAGGCTCTTCAAGAGGGTTGAAAATAACATTTCGCGCACTGATGAAATAATCCCCTGGGAGGTGGCGCTTCCCGTTGGGTCTTACACGGTCGTTGCTCGGTCGGCGAGAGACGGAGAAGTCCGCGTTCGCTTTGTCATCGAGGCAGGCCAGCGGACGATTGTCGATCTGGACCTCGCAGAAAACGAGACGTACAGACGGCGGTTCCAGACCAGTGATCGCGTGGCGAGTTCAAGCTATTTGTAACTCTTCAATCTTACGAAAACTCGGATGAGCTCCAAAGCGAGCAATGAGTTTAACACAAGGCACAACGATCGCGTCGGGAAAATCCGCGAAGCGGCCGTCGCGGCATTAAAGGAATTAGACCGATTGCGCTCAGCCGGGCCCGTGACCAAGGAAGCGCTCGACGCTGAGGTCGCGCGCATCGCACGAGAGAAGCTCCAGCCGTACGGATGCGATCTCGTCGTTCACCGGATGGGTGACGGCGTTACGCGGTTTTTAATCAAAGGGCAAAAGCAATGGGAGAGAATACGATCTGGTCAAGAGCTTCTACCATCCTGACGATGGATCGATTCTAGAAGCAGAGGCTGACTTGTGACTGTCAGCCTTAAAGGAAAGAAGGTCGTTGTAATCGCTCAGGTACCTGATTGCCCAAAACGTTCGGGAATAAAAGCGCGCCGAATCGGTAAGGAAAGGGCGTGAGGCAATCTGCCAAGCACCTAGTAGAACCAAAATAAAACCCACATCCTATGCAATCTCATATCCATTACTCCGACGACAACCACGCCAAAGAGGCCACAGAATCATCGCAATTAGCGACCTCGTTCAGAATTTTGGCCACGTTTGCGATAATTTCTGCTTTCTTGCAGGTCGCTCCGCTTGCGAATGCAGCGACGGACGAAGAACAGGATCCGGCCCAGCCCGTCAACGCCGTCATCGAGTGGAATAGAACTCTTTTGGCAATGGTTCGCACGCCTGACGCTCAGCCAGCTAGCATTCACTCAACTCGCAATTTTGCACGCCGCCATCTACGACGCCGTCAATAACATCGAGCCAAGGTTCAGTCCGTACCTTGTGCACCTTCCCGACGTTCCGAGGAGCGCGTCCAAAATAGCTGCGGCCGATGAGGCAGCTCATGATGTCCTCGTGTTCCTATATCCTGCGTTCCAGGTGTCGTTGGACACGGAACTGCAGCAGGACTTGGCGCAGATTCCTGATAACGAGCGAAAAGCTCAGGGAGTAGCCGTGGGGCAGGCAGTTGCCGGCCAACTGCTCGCTGCGCGCAGCGCCGATGGAGCGAATGTAACTCCACCGCCGTACGTCCCGGGTAACCAGCCCGGAGACTACCAGTTGACGCCGCCTAATTTCGCGCCAGCGGATTTTACCCAGTGGCCCCAGGTCACGCCGTTTGCGTTGGAGCGGGCCGATCAGTTCCGTCCCGGTCCTCCTACGGCACTCACAAGCGATCTTTATACTGAGGTCTTCAATGAAGTCAAAAGTCTCGGGTTCATTGACAGCACTACCCGCACTGCGGAACAAACCGAGATCGGCCGATTCTGGAACGGCAACATCCAGGACTTCTGGAACGAGATCGGGCAGACGGCCGCGCTGCATCATCATCTCAACCTTGAGCGCAGCGCGCGTCTCTTTGCACTGCTGAATATAAGCCTGGCCGACACTGCGATCGCCTTCTTCGAAGCCAAGTACACGTACAACTTTTGGCGTCCGGTAACTGCGGTTCGACTCGCAGACACTGATGGAAATCCGCAGACCGAGCCTGATCCAACGTGGCTTCCACTATCCACGAGGACCGCTCCAGATCCTTCCTACCCCGGAGCACACAGCGCAATCAGTAAAGCGGGCGCGACCGTGTTGAGCTTTTACTTCGGCGACGAATTCACTTTCGATGTCAGCTCCGAGTCACTGGCGGGAGTGGCGCGACACTTCACCAGCTTCGCCGCCGCGGCGGAGGAAGCGGGACTGAGCCGCATTTACGCAGGGCAACACTTCCGCACTGACCACGTCGCTGGCAAGGGTGTGGGCGGGCAGGTCGCAGAGTCTATCGATGAGAACATTCTGCTCCGAGAGGAATAGAAACATTAGAAAGTCTCCGTTATTTCCCGGAGCTGTAAGACCATGGAATTTGGATTATCGAACCGAGTTACTACAAGACTATCTAAAGACTATTCGGTGAGTGAATTCAACGATGCGCTTACTACGCACACAGTTCCTACGCCATCTATCACTTTGTCATCAAGACAGGCCAGCGGACGACGTCGATCTGGACCTCGCAGAAACGAGGCGTACAGACGGCGCTTGCAGACCAGTAATCGCGTGGCGAGTTCAAGCCATTCGTAACTTTTCAATCTTACGAAAACTTGCATGAACTCCGAAGCGAGGAATGGGTTTGACGCAAGGTACAGCGATCGCGTCGGGAAAATCCGCGGAGCGGCCGCCATCGCGTTAAAGGAATTAGATCAACTGCGTTCAGGCGGACCAATGACACAAGAAGCGCCCGATGCTGAGGTCGCGCGCATCGCACAAGAGAAGCTGCAGCCGTACGGATGCGATCTCGTTGTTCATCGGACGGATGATGGCGTCACGCGGTTCTTAATCAAGGTCCAGAGCACTGGGAGACGATACGATCTAATTAAGATTTTTTCCATCGCGACGAGAACGCGACTCGACAAACGGAAGATGGCCCTTGAACCGGCGGCCGGAAGATACTTGTGACCGCTGAAGAACGCGAGTTGGCTCGCACGAGTGCTGAAGCTGCGTCGCAAGAGGGAGCCGACGTGGTGATCTGGATAGGTGAGTGGGAGGACGACGTCGGCGAATTGAAACAGCTGCTGGCAAAAATCGATGCGCAGGTTGCGTCACAGCCGCCCAGCGGAACATCCCCACATACCTCGCTCTGGCGTCAGTCACGATGGGTACACACAAATCATACTGGTAGAGCGGTCGCGCGAACTCCCGTTCGGTCGTGACGAACCGCAAGATTTCGGGAAATAAAATCGCGCCGAATGGGTAAGGGAAAGCGTAAGGCAAGTTTTGCCAAGCAACTTAACTAAAACCAAACCAATATTAATCCATTATGAAATCTGAAATTAAACCTACAGCTACTAATGAGCGCGACAGCGCCGAATCATCGAACCCTAGCCAGGAATTCCAGCAGCCCAACCGCCTCGCCAGACGATCCTTTCTGCGCAATCTCGGCATGGGAGCAGCTCTTCTGGCCCCGGGAGCTGCTTTACTAGGCAATGCGAGCAAGGCGCTGGGAGGTCTGGGCGATCGAAGGCATCTCCCAGATGGTGATGTCGCGATTCTCCAGCTCCTCGCCGCTGTCGAACTGATCGAAGAGGACCTTTGGCAACAGTACAACGAACTGGGGGGAGTCGACGCGCCAGATTCAGGCTACAAGGCAGGACTCGTGATTCTGGATGGGGACCAGCCCCAGTATATTGCCGACAACACGGATGATGAGATAAGTCACGCGGCTTTCCTAAATGCCTACTTAGCATCCAAAGGCGAGCAGCAGGTTGACCTGAGGCAGTTCGCCACGTTGCAGCCCAGCCAAGTCTCGTTCGTCCCGCAAACTGGACGGCTTACAAACCTTAAGCAGCTCACGGTGGATACCAGCTGGTGGACCCGCTACCGCAGCACTACCAACCCTGATTTCGGTGCGGCTTTCCCGAACGCAGTCCCCAGTTTGGACACTGGGCTGCATACTGCAATTCCGAGACATAATAACGAACTGGGCGATCCGAACAATCCCAGCGACCACGTCAAAGCAATCGCCTTCACAGCGGGATTTCACTTCGGTTATATTGAACAAGGTGGCACGAGCCTCTACGCGACGCTGGCTCAGAAAGTAACCAGCCTCGAAGTTCTACGAATCCTCCTCAGTATCGGCGGATCAGAGATCATGCATTTCCAGACCTGGCAGGACAAGGCAGGCAATGCCACTCCGTTGACCGATTTCGACCCGATAAACAATTCAACGGTGACCTTTACGGACCTTACCACAGGTCAGCCCGAGACGCTGCAGGCCAACTTGATCATGCCCGAGCCGTGCGAATTCATCAGCCCACACCTACCTGCGTGTTCAATCATTCGTCCAACCGGTCCAGGGCAGTTAGACGCACGGGGGGTTATCAACAGCTTCATTGCCGACGAACTGTTCAGGGGACAAATCCCCGCGTTCTTTACACTCATCAATTCGTTGGCCAGCGCCGCGGATGCGGCAAGACGGCCAGGATCCTAAGGCAGAGAACATCCGGGATTTCGAACGCCGCGCTGAGTCCAGGCTCAGCGCGGCGTTTTGCAAATATTGCGAGTCCCGCACCTAACCGTCCAAGATTTTTGGGAATAAACGCGAACCAAGTCGGTAAGAATAGTTGTAAAGCAAATACCAATCAATTAACCGAAACAAAAAGTTATGTCCGACTACATTTCTCACGACCACGAACACGACGGAATCGATCGCCGCGGCTTTCTGCACTGCATGGCGTGGGCCGGCACCGGCCTGCTTTGGACCATCAGCGGCGGCGTACTCGCGTCGAGAACTCTTGCCCAAATCGCGAAAGCAGGAGATTCGTTGCCGTCGGCGACGGATCTCAGCTTTCTCCAGATCAGCGATAGCCACATCGGCTTCAGCAAAGACGCAAACAAAGATGTTACTGCGACGTTCCAAATTGCTCTCGATCGCATCAACGCAATGCCGACGCCGCCGGCGTTTCTTATCCACACGGGAGACCTCACGCAGCTGTCGAAGCCCGAAGAGTTCGACACCTTTGATGAGGTATTAAAGAGCTGCCGAACCAAGGATGTTTTCTATGTTCCCGGGGAGCACGATGTGCTTAACGATGGCGGAAAGCTTTACCGTGAACGGTATTTAAAGAGCGTCGAAGGCAAAGGCTCGGGCTGGTACAGTTTCAATAAGAACGGTGTCCATTTCATTGCCTTGGTCAACGTTCTTGACCTTCAGGCCGGCGGTCTGGGTCAACTCGGAGACGAGCAACTTGAATGGCTCGAGGCCGACGTGAAAGATCTCGGGACGAGCACACCGATTGTTGTCTTCGCGCATATTCCTCTCTGGGCGGTCTATCCGCAATGGGGCTGGGGAACAAGCGATAGCGA
>VBQC01000230.1 GCA_005887825.1 Verrucomicrobiota bacterium
AAGCGACAGGCGGAATCTCGAGTAAATCACGCGGCAGAATTTGCCCATAAGCCATCACCACAATCGCCTCTGGTCGCAGCGTACGCACCTCTTCGATCGCCTCTCGACCTTTAATCCGCACCGGTTGCAGGATCGACATCTTCGTTCCCGCGAGCGCTCTTTTGATCGGCGGCGGCTCGATTTGCTGAGTGCGTCCCGCCGGCTTGTCCGGCTGGGTAACGACTCCGGTGACCCTATGCTCGCTCGATCGCAGTAAAGCTTGCAGCGTCGGCACGCCGATTTCGCCCGTGCCGATGAAAACGATGCGCATGCCGGATTACGGCGCCAGTTGATGAACTGCCGCGGATCGGCGCCGACGCCGCCCGGTCACTGCTTGCGCCATCAATTTTTCGCCTGCAGTGATCTCACGCCGGCCCACCGACGATCCGCAGCCGGTGCACAAATAATCGTAAATTTCCCGGTCTGGAAGGACTAAAAGCAATCGCTCGCGTACCGGCATCGCGGCTTTGCATTTTTCGCAGTAAAGGCTTGAAGCGGTGAAATTTTCAAACTGTTGCTGGTTCATACACGCCGTCGTTCACGCTCTCCAGGATCTCGAGCAGAACTTTGGCGGGCGGCTGAGTCGCGTCAACTACCGTGATCAGCTCTTGCGGATAATAGGAGAGCACCGGCTTCGATTCCGTTTCGTAAGTGTCAAGACGGCGCTGGATGACGTGGTCGTTTGCGTCGTCGAGACGGTTATCTTTCAGGGCGCGCTTTTTAAGTCGGGAAAACAGCGTTTCGTGGCTCGGGCACGAGAGATGAAACACTTTTTTCACATCGATCATTTCCTCCATGATTTTGGCTTGGCCGACATTCCGCGGAATCCCATCAAGGACGAGTGTATCGATGTCTGGTTTAAACTTGTGCGCATCCACCGCCGCATCGATCGCCTCCCGCCAGAGTTCAACCGTGATCTCATCCGGCACCAGTTGCCCCTTGCTCGAGTATTCGAGGAACGCCTTTCCAACCTTCGTGCGCGTGTCGATGGAGCGGAATACATCGCCGCAGGCGCAGTGATAATAGCGCGGGATTGTCCCCAGGGTTTTGCCCTGCGTCCCTTTTCCACTGCCAGGCGCACCAAAGAGAATAAAGGTGTTGTATCTCATCAGCGAAATCGGTTTATACCGCAGCCGGGCCGAACCCGGAAAGCAGAATCGACCAGCTATTTTCCGGCGGTGACAGGATCGACATTTACTCGTCGCCCCGCCCGATCGAAGCGCACGTTGCCATCGATCAGCGCGAAAATCGTGTAATCGCGACCGAGTCCAACGTTTCTTCCCGGTAAAAACTTCGTCCCGCGCTGACGAACAATGATGTTTCCCGCGACGACTATCTCGCTGCCGAATTTTTTTACGCCAAGCCGTTTGCTGACGCTGTCGCGGCCGTTCTTAACGCTGCCTTGTCCTTTTTTGTGAGCCATGACGAAAGTTGATAGTTGCTAGTTGAGAGTTGATAGATGGCGGCTGCTTTATTCCTCGCTCTTTTCCTCGCTCTTTTTCGCCGCAGTTTTCTTCGCCCCGATACTGATGCTTTTGATCTTCACCCGCGTCAATTTTCGGCGATGTCCGACGGTGCGATGATAACCTTTACGCCGTTTAAATTTGAACGCGATTACCTTCTTGTCTTTCCGCTGCTCGACGACTTCGGCGGTGACTTTCGCACCTGAGATGAGCGGATTGCCGTGCGTAAGGTTTTCCCCATCCGCATACATCAAGACATCGCCGAACGTCGCGGTTTTACCAGCTTCGATGGCAAGAAGATCGATATCGATCGTGTCGCCTTCCGCGATGCGATACTGCCGCCCGCCAGTCTTGATAATTGCGTAAGCCATAAGCGCGCTTCCCGGAGAAAAGCCGCGCAAGATTCCACAGAACCGCCGCCTTGACAAGCGGGAATGCTGTAGCTGCCGACCTCTGGGCGGCGCGGCGGCAAGGTTTTGAACGGCTCAACGCCACGCTTCGCAGAGCGAAGCATCTTACAATTGCGAAATCACCAGCACGATCTCGCCCTTTGGCGGATGCGCCTCATAGTGGGCAAGAAGCTTGCTAGCGATGCCGTGGCGGAATTCTTCGAATTTTTTCGTGAGCTCGCGTGCGACGCAGAGTTGTCGATCCGGGATGATGCCGGTACATGCGGCAAGTGTTTTGGTCAGGCGATAAGGAGATTCAAAGAAGATCGTGGTTTCGCCACGCTCAGCCGTTGCGCGTAATTCGCGCTCGCGTTGGCCGCTTTTGACTGGAAGAAATCCACCGAAGTAAAATCTCTCAGTTGAAAATCCGGAGCCGACTAGCGCGGCCAGAATTGATGACGGCCCGGGAATGATCGTGAGAGGGAGCCCGCGCTCGATGCATGCACGAATGAGGCGCGCACCCGGGTCGGATAGCGCGGGCGTTCCGGCGTCCGTGATTAGCGCGACATTTTCGTCCGCGGTGAGGCGTTCGACCAATTGCGCAGTGCGCATCGCTTCATTGTGCTCATGATAGCTGAGCAGCGGCTTTTTGATTTCAAAGTGCTTCAGTAACATCCCGGAATGCCGCGTGTCTTCAGCCGCGACCACATCGACGGATTTCAGTACCTGCAGCGCGCGCACGGTGATATCGCCAAGATTGCCGATCGGCGTAGCGACGACGTAAAGCATGGCGCATCCTCCGATAGGAATCTCATGTACGCCAGGGTTTCAATCGTGCCACGCCAATGTTGCACAAAGCCGAGTCGGCGCTGTGACGCGAATCACAGGAAAGGAGGCATACATGAGAAGAAGCATTTATTTGTTGGCGCTTGCGGCGCTTGCGTTGGTTGGCTGCGGCAGCGAACCAGCAACAGTAACAACCACGACAACTACACAGGAAGTGACCACAACCGGCCCAGCCCGAGAGGTAGTGGTGGCCAGGACTCCGCCGGCAGTTCGCGTGGAAACCCAAACCGTGGCGCCCGCGCCCGGATATATCTGGACGAGGGGTTACTGGCGGTGGACCGGATCCGACTATGTGTGGGTGCCAGGGACTTGGGTGGTGCGGCCCAGGCCGACCGCGGTGTGGGTGGAAAGCCATTGGGTGCGTCGCCCTGGCGGCTGGGTGTTGATAGCGGGTCATTGGCAGTAGTCGTTAACCGAGCAAACACGAATGACGGCAGACTCCTCCCGAGGAGTTTTTAAATTGTTGTCTGTGTAATCGAAGTTCCGAATGCGTTTTACCACGAATAAATCTCCTCGGTCGCGAACGCGTGGCGGGACGTTGTCTCATCGAATTTGTGTCCATTGGTATTCATTCGTGGTTTGAAACGTCAATTCCTGTGGCATTGTGTGGAACGATCCATGGTAGTGTTCACAGACTATGAAACCAACGGGTCCGTTCGCTGCTGGCAGGAGGCGTTTTCCGCAAACTGATTACTTCTTTCATTCAGGCTTTGGCGAATGGCGCGGCCATCCCTCGCCTTACGACGGAGAGGACAGATCGGAATTCCGCAATTTTTACAATTTAGGACGCGAATTCCGGATCGAAGCCGCACGGGAGCGCGCCAAGGAAGGGGCTGTGTTTGCGCTTATCGTTCTGGCGTCGGCATGGCCGGTGATCTACATGCTCGTGACCGTCGTTGAATTACTGAGCAAAGGGCGCCCGTTGCAGTAGCAGTACAACTTGCCTGTGCCACCTCTTGCCGCTCTGCGCGGAATCAGCGTTTCGGCCAAAGAAACTCGTCGCGGTACTGCGGTGTTTCTTCCGGCGCGAAACCGTGGCGCGTGATGTTTTCGGTCACGACGCGTGGTACTAAAAACTGCAGCAGATAATCCGTGCCACCGGCTTTGGTGCCGCCGCCACTCATCTTGAATCCGCCGAACGGGTGCCGGCCCACCACGGCGCCAGTGCAGGAGCGGTTGATATAAACATTGCCCGCTTCAATTTGCGCTTTCGCGCGCTCGATGTTCGCGGGACTGCGCGAGAAAAATCCGGCGGTGAGCGCGTAGTCCGTGCCGTTGGCAACCGCGATTGCTTCGTCGAGATCGCGCACTTTCAAAACGCTGACCACCGGTCCGAAAATCTCTTCGCGCGCGATACGCATGTTCGGTTTCACGTTGCCAAAAATGGTCGGCGGAATGAAAAAGCCTTTTGGGGGCACATCCTTACGCTGGTAGGCGAGGGTGGCCTCAGACTTTCCAATCTCAATGTAATTCAGGATGCGGTTGTAGGCGGTTTCGTCGATCACCGGACCGACGGTGACGCCTGGCTCTTCCGGATTTCCGACGCGCACGCTGACGGCGGCCTTTAACAAGCGCTCCATGACGCGATCGTAATTTTCTTCGAGTAGAATCAAGCGCGATAACGCCGAACATTTTTGGCCCTGATAACCGAATGCCGAGTAAGTGCAATCGACGATGGCTTCATCAAGATCGGCATCTGAATCGATGATGACGGCATTTTTGCCGCCCATTTCACAGATGACGCGCTTGAGTTCCCTTTGACCAGGCCGTGTGATTCCGGCGCTTTCCCAAATCCTCAGACCGACTTCGCGCGATCCGGTAAACGCGATAAGATCGACATCTTTATGATCGACTAGGTGTGCGCCCATCACCGAGCCCTTGCCTGGGAGATAGTTCAGCACGCCGGGCGGCACACCAGCTTCCTCGAGGATTTCCATCAGCATCGCGCCGCAAACGGCCGATTGCTCGGCCGGCTTCATGATCACGGTGTTGCCAGTAACAAGCGCCGCGGTCGTCATTCCGCCGAGGATTGCGAGGGGAAAATTCCACGGCGCAACGACAAAGGCGACGCCGCGCGGCCAGTAATGATAATAACTTTCCTCGCCGGGAACCTGCTGCGTCAGACGCGGTCGTCCAATCCGCCGCATTTCCTGGGCGTAGAAAAGGCAAAAGTCGATTGCCTCGCGAATGTCCCCGTCGGCTTCCGTCCACGGTTTGCCGACCTCAAAAACTTCCAGCGCGGAAAGCTCGAAACGGCGGCGCTCCATGATGGCCGCTGCGCGTTCCAGCAGCTGCGCGCGTTCTTCAAATGAAGTCCACCGCCATTTTTCGAATGCGTCGCGGGCGGCTTTGACCGCTCGCTCCGCTTCCGCAATTCCGGCCTCGGCGACTGCGCCCACAACATCGTCGGGCGAACTGGGATTAATGGAGGCAATCGTCTTGCCGGTGAAGACCTTTTCGCCGTTGATAACAAGCGGATATTCCTTGCCGAGGCGCGTCCGCATTTCACTTAGCGCTTTGCGCATTTTGTCCTGGTTTTCCTGGTGGACGAAGTTTGTAAGCGGCGCGTTTTCGTAGGCATTGCCCGGAGGCGTATCGAGGGAACGGCTATGAGATGGATGTCGATCTTTCATTGCATTTGTAGTCACATTATTTGAGCGCGGTGGCACGCCATTTCGGCTCTTCCGCAAAAGTTCGCATGGATCGCGCAATAATTCTTGCTCCGAAATATTTTCGGCAAATTTTGCGCGCAGAAATCCTTCATTCGAAGTGTTCTCGAGCAAGCGCCGGACGAGATAGGACATGCCGGGCAGCAGTTCGCCCATCGGGCAGTATTCGCGGACGCGATAACCCATTTCGACGAGGGCGCGCTTAATTGGGCCAGCCATTCCATAGAGAAGTTGAAACTCGAAGCGGCTGGGATCGATTCCCAGTTCGCCCGCTAGCGCCTGTGCATGCGCGATGCTCCGAACGTTGTGCGATCCAAACGCGGCGGTAACAATCGATTCGTTTTCAAACAAGATTCGTGTGAGCGTCTCGAAATTGACGTCGCTTTCGGGCTTCTGAAAATAAACCGGACAATCCCAGCCATTCTGGCGCGATTTTATTGTTTCGTAATCCCAATACGCTCCCTTCACCAACCGCACGGCGAAACGCGCGCCGCGTTCGCGGCCCCAATCGATCAAATCGCGCAAATCGGCTTCCGAATCTCGCAAATAAGCCTGGATGACGATCCCGGCATGTGGCCAATCTTTGAACTCCCCTTCGGTGAAAATCTTTTTGAAAAGTTCGAGCGTCGTATTTTTGTGCGCGTAACTTTCCATGTCGAAATTAATGAAGGCGCCGAGTTCTCGGGCCCGGCGCAGAATCGGTCGCAGTTTCGGCGCGAGATGCGCGATTGCATCGGCCGGATCGGCCGGGTTCATTTGCGAATAGAGCGCGGAAATTTTGACGGAAAGATTTACGACCGGGAAAAGCTCCGAGTTCCTTCCGAGCGGATCGGTCCAGCCTGTTGTTTCTCGTGCGAGAGTCTCCAGCAAATCAAGACAGCGCGCCGCGTATTCGTCGGTCTCCGTTTCGCTGACGACGGCTTCTCCCAAAAGATCGACTGTGAACCCGATTTTTTGTGCGCGACGTTTACGCAGCATTTTCATTACGTCGTGTGGATTCTTTCCCGCAATAAATTGGCGCGCCATTCCGGAAATGTTCCAGCGCAGGACGCGACCGCTCACCCACGGAGCAATGCGCGCCAGACGAACACCGGTATGAACAAGGGGCGCGAAGCCGTCGCGCAGATCTCCAAAATATTCCTCGAGATGCTCGACGATTTCGCCCGATCTGCGCAGCGACGGGAGCACATCGACAAAGCGAAACAGTTGCGCCTTGAACTGTTCATCGCGCATCGATAGCGCCATCATCCGCTGATAAAAGGCTGCTCTGCTGAAAAGCGATTCAGGATGCTGATTAACCAGCTCGAAGATGCGCGCCCCACGTTGTTCGATCTCGCTTTGGAGCGATCTCATTTTGCGAAACTAGTCTGCCGTAATGTCTTAGGCAAAGCGGAACCAGCACTCCACGTCGTTTTTGGCCATCAAATAATCTCACCCAGTGTCGAGCACGTGAGCCGCGAGTGCGTTGATCTGGGTAGCGCACGCGTCTCGCGTGTTGGTCGGGGCATCTCGCGCCGACGAACTTTCGTTGTGGGTCCAGCTCGCGCTCTGCTATTGCGTTTCCAGAGAAGCGTGTTTCGGTGAGACACCGAAACCAGCACGCGAGACGCGCGCGCTACCCGGAGATTTGCAACGCGATTGGTCCATTCGACGATCTCCCGCAAGACCGTAAATCCGCAACTTTGAAAGAATCTTGCCGCCGCACACACTCACTTTGCGACCCGTGTTCGAAGTAATAAGTAAGGCTGTTGCATATAATTTTGGGGAGCAAGTGGAGGAGAATTGCCTGGCAGGCTCCGGAGGCCCAGGGCTCGGACCTGTCAGGCAATCTCTTTTGTACTGATTGATCGGGGACAAAAACTCGCGTAGCAAACAGGCGAGATGAGCCCTGACTCAGGCCGTCATGAATTTGCCAGCGATAACACCGCGGCGATTTGCCCAGAGGCATGGGAGGCGCTGAAAGAAGCGAACGCCGGTTGCGCGCCATCGTACGGGGACGATCGCTGGACAGCGCGCGTGAGGGATCGCGTCCGTGAAATTTTCGAGTCCGATTGCGACGTTTATTTCGTTTTCAACGGCACGGCGGCAAATGCGCTGGCGCTCGCGCAGATTTGCCAATCATTCCATGGCGTTATCTGTCACGAGCATGCCCATATCCAGACCGACGAATGCGGCGCGCCGGAATTTTTCACAAAAGGATCGAAGCTCCTCTTGATTGGCGGCCCCGATGGCAAGATCGAAATCGGACAGGCGGAAGCAGTAGTCGCGCGCCAGAATGAGCCGCATTCGCACAAGCCACGCGCGATTAGCATTGCCCAGGCTACGGAGTTTGGAACCGTTTATACGCGCAACGATATCGCGGTGATCGCAGGCTTTGCGCGTACACGCGAACTGTTCCTCCACATCGACGGCGCGCGCTTTGCCAATGCGATCGCGTCGCTTAATTGCGCGCCGAAAGCAATCACGTGGGAGGTTGGCGTGGATGTTCTCTGTTTTGGCGGGACAAAGAATGGCACGGCCGCCGGTGAGCTGGTCATTTTCTTCAACAAGGAGATTTCACGCGAGTTCGATTATCGAGTGAAACAGGCGGGGCAGCTCGGCTCAAAAATGCGTTTTCTGGCCGCGCCGTGGCTTGGTCTTGTGACGAATGACGTTTGGCTGCGGAACGCACGGCATGCCAACGACAAGGCGCGCCATCTTGCGGACCGCCTGCGAAACGAGGCAAAGATCGATATCGTCTTTCCAGTGGATGCGAATGCGGTCTTTGCCCGAATGAATGAACGGCTCGTGCGCGATCTCCGCGCCCGGGGCTGGGATTTTTACAAGTTCGTCGAGCCCGATGTTTATCGGTTGATGTGTTCGTGGTCAACGACCGAAGCGGCCATCTCCGATCTCATAACCGATGTTCTTTCGTTAAATGATTGAACGGATGCGAAACATCTGTATCGGAGGTAAAATGAATACGTTGGCGCGAGCTTCGTTATTTGTGGCCATTTTGCTAGTCGGGTGCGGAACCACCCGCGATGTCGCCGTCACTTCTTATCACGTGACCCGAGGTGTCGCGGTTGGTTCGTATCGCGTCGCCACCGCGCCGGTGCATTACGCTTTGCGGCGACATGGCGACGAATCATCAACGACTACGGCGACAGAAACAACGTCATCGGATGTTACCGTGCCCGGTCAACCTATGCCGGCGCCAGAATTGGCTTCGGCGCACCAACAGCGGCCCCGGGTTGAAAGCGAGAGAGTCCAAAGCCAGTCATCGAGTACTGCTCCGCGAACGACGCACAAGGAAACAACGCAGGCAAAACCAAAACCGTCGCCATCGTCGCATGCTTCCGCTCCAGGAGGGGAATTTCCCACGGCTAAATCGGTCCCTGGCAAACCTGGATACGTCTTTAGTCCTTTCGATTCGAGTGGAAGATATGTCGATGTGAGTGGTTATGGGTCTGGCAGCAAAGTAAAGGATCCCTGGACCGATAAGATCTTCATCGTTCCATAAGTTGGGGCGCGCTCGCGGCGGCGACTCGCGCCTCACCCGCCTCTCATTGCCGCGAACATCGGCGAGTGCTACCTAATAGAATGATCTCGGCGTTCCGAGTTGCTGCCTGCTCGTCCGTTTGCTTGTCGATCTTTGCTCTTGTCCCGGTGGTCCAAAGCCAAACGTATCAGGGTAGGGAACTCGTTAAAGCAGAACTCCTGGCCGATACGAACGCGGTTGTTCCAGGGAAACCGTTCACTGTCGGTTTGCTTCTTCGAATGGCTCCGCACTGGCATACGTATTGGAAATTTTCCGGCGATGCCGGAATTCCCACGGCGAAATCCAGTGGCCGATTCCGCTGAAGACAATCGATCCGGGCGATATTCAAACCTACGGCTACCAGGATGAGGTCCTGCTGATGCAGGAGATCACGCCGCCGGCAAGGATCGACAATTCGCCGGTGAAACTTTCGGCGGACGCCACCTGGCTCGTTTGCGAAAAGATCTGCATTCCCGGAAACGCCAGCTTGCAACTTGAGTTGCCGAAATCGACGACGAGCGCGTCGGCTAATACGGAAATATTTACACGGTTCCGCCGGTTGCTGCCGCAGAATTGGCCGGAACCGAAGGTTGCAGCCGCAAATTGGACTCGGGCCGGATCTGATCTTCGGCTGAGCGTGAAGAGTGCAACACTCGCAAATTATCCGCGCGCGGATTTTTATCCGTTGCCAGAAGGTGAAACCGTGGTGGGGCACCCGAAGGTCGAATCTCGCAGCGCAAACGAAGTCGTTTTTCGCGTGCCGATTGAATCGGCGAGCAAAGATTTATCATCGATTCAGGGTCTGATTGTCTTTGGTCAGAGCCTCGATGGGCCCGACCGCTCGGCTTGGCAAACTCCAGCGTCCACGATTGCGTCCGCTAGTTCCGCCCCTTCGCGCGGGATATTGACTTTCCTCTTCTTCGGCTTTCTCGGCGGGATCATTTTGAATCTGATGCCGTGCGTGCTGCCAGTCATCTCGCTCAAAATTTTCGGATTCATCCAGCAAGCGGGCCAAAGCCGGCAGAAGATCTTGCGCAGCGGGATTGCTTTTGCCGCTGGCATTTTTGCCTGGTTCATCGGCCTGGCGGTGCTCTTGATCGCACTGAAAGCCGCCGGTCGCGAGATCACCTGGGGCGGTTTCCAGTTCACGAACCCGTATTTCGTTCTCGCCTTGAGCGTCATCGTCCTTGTGTTTGCGCTCAATTTGTTTGGGGTTTTTGAAATTTCGCTACCGCAAGGTGTCACGCGCGGCTTGGTCTCCTCCACCAGCGGCCAGCATGAAGCCGGATCGTTTTTCCAGGGACTTTTCGCAACCATCCTCGCGACGCCTTGCACTGCGCCGTTCCTGGGAACTGCGCTCGGTTTCGCCTTCGCTCAATCTCCGGCCATCATACTGTTGATGTTCGTTGCGATTGCCGCCGGCATGGGCGCGCCGTATTTGCTGCTCTGTGCACAACCGGCTTGGCTGCGCTTTCTGCCAAAGCCGGGTCCATGGATGCTGCACGTGAAACAGTTCATGGGATTCCTGCTGCTGGCGACGCTGCTTTTCCTGCTTTACGTGGTCGGCGCGCAGCGTGGTCTCGAAGGGGCGATTTGGGCGAGCTGCTTTTTGCTGGTCATCAGCATCGCATGCTGGATGAAAGGCGCATTCGTTCTACCGACAGCGTCAGTCGCAAAGCGAACTCTCGTGCTCGTGCTCATGCTAGTGCTCGTCCTCGCGAGTGGTGTTTATTTCATCGGCGGGAAATTTCACGCAGCAAATATTGCTTCGGCCGATTCACGGCTCCGGGGCGATTGGCAGGCATTCACGCCCGAGCGTTTGCAAGCGGAGCTAGAACAGGGCCATTCTGTCTTTGTCGATTTCACCGCTGCGTGGTGTCTTACTTGCAAATTTAACGAAGCAAATGTGCTCGAGAGCAGCGCTGTGCGAGAGGCGTTTCAGCGGCACGCCATCGTCAAATTGAAAGCTGATTGGACCAATGGCGATCCGGTGATCACGAAATTATTGCAACAATTTGGCCGTCCGGGTGTCCCGCTCTACGTGCTTTATCCGGGGAAATCCGAAGAGCCAATTGTCTTTCCGGAATTGCTCACCAAGAGCATGCTTCTGGAGAAACTCGAAACCACATCACGCGCGGTCGCTGCGGAATAATTACGTGGGAGGATGGGGCACAGCCATCTTGGCTGTGGGGCCGACGGGCATCTTGCCTGTCGGATTTACACTCGCGGGCAGGGATGCCTGCGTGCCGCGCAGGCTTGGAAGCCTGTGCTCCGTTCGCCGCTCGAAATCTTTCAACAGAGCCAGACCGCTTGTAATGATTAGAGAGCGGGCCGTTGATGCCACCCATTTTCGGATTTCGGCATCCGGATTTGTTTCGCCATTCGCTTGCCACGCCGAAGCCTTGACGAAGGCGGGTCATTCGAGCTTCGTCATTGCCTGCACTCCTTCATTTGTATTTCGGGGAATATTTGCAAAAGTATTGGTCTCAAGAAAATTGAACCATCTCAACAACTTCGTTTTCTAACCAATCTATGAACACAAAAATAATGCTCACCCTTGTCACATCATTGATCGCCACTGCAGTCTTTGCCCTCGATCCGCCTCCAGTGGGTAGCGCGGCGCCGGATTTTTCACTCACGGACGCCAGCGGCAAAACGCATTCCCTTTCGCAATACAATGGCAAAACTGTCGTTCTGGAATGGTTTAATCCGGAATGCCCCTTCGTGAAGAAGCATTACGGCAGCGGCAACATGCAAAAGTTGCAGGAGGAATACACCGGCAAAGGCATCGTATGGCTGACGATTGATTCCAGTGCCCCGGGGACGGAGGGCAATCTGTCGCCTGAGCAAGCTGAGAAAATCACGACCGCTTGGAAGACGCATCAAACCGCGCTTCTTCTCGATCCGGAAGGCAAAGCGGGTCGCGCGTATGGAGCAAAGAATACGCCGAATATGGTGATAATTACTCCGGAAGGAAAAATCGCTTAAAGGCCACGCCGAACCCCGCCGATATTCCGACCTCGACCAACTACGTCAAGGCCGCGCTCGACGAATCACTCACCGGCAAACCGGTTTCGAATCCAAAGACCAAGCCGTACGGCTGCTCGGTGAAATACAAATCGTCGTAAAAATTTCTGGGGAGCGCGCGCCTCGCGTGGTGCAAATGCGCCTCGCTCTTGCGAACTGCTCAGTCCAGCGGGCTTTTCCCCGTAAAAGCCCGCCGCGTTTTACGCGGCTACGCTCACGCGGCTTCGCGTGAGATTCCATGAGGCAAGCCAGATGGCGAAGTTCTTTACCTGGATCTAATCGGATTCGGCTTGCCGTCGGTCGCCGGTGCGACTACAAACGTATCCATGACTCCGTTTTTATCGGTTCACCCCGAGGGAAGCAAGCGGATTATACGGAATAAATCCGCAAAACATTACGGAAAAATTCCGTCCATATCTCGTTAGGCGCTTGACAGTTTCCATGAATACCACGAAAAGGGTTATCGCGAAGGCCAAAGAGCTGATTGATGCCGCTCCTCATGGAAAGCGATGGGCGGAACTCTGCCGTGAGGTTTCAGCCGCATTTCCCGAGATTACACCGACAATAGCCGGTCATATGCTTTTCGGATTTCGGAGTGAGCTGCCAGACGCTTACTATAACCCTGTTAGAGGGCTCTATCGCAACGTACAGTTCAAGACAACCGATGAAGCCTGGCCGCCTGAATCGGCCGAGGCGAAAGAAAAAGTTGTCGCGAAGGCCAAAGAACTAATTGATGGCGCTCCTCAAGGGAAACGATGGGCGGAACTCTGCCGTGAGGTTTCAGCCGCGTTTTCGGAGATTACACCGAAAAGAATCAGTTATGCGCTTTTCGAATTTCGGACCGATCTGCCAGAGGCTTACTACAACCCTGTTAGGGGTCTCTATCGGAGCGCGCGGTTTAGGACAACCGACGAGGTCTGGCCACCTGAATCGAGCCAGGCGAAAGAAAAAGTTATCGCGAAGGCTAAACAATTGATTGATGCCGCTCGTCATGGAAAGCGGTGGACGGAACTCTGCGGTGAGGTTTCAGCCGCGTTTCCGGAGATTACACTGAAAAGAATTGAGCATATACTTTCTGAATTTCGGACCGATCTACCGGAGGCTTACTACAACCCTGCTAGAGGGCTCTATCGCAGCGTACAGTTTAAGACAATAGACGAGGTTTGGCCGCCTGAATCGGCCGAGGCGAAAGAAAAAGTTGTCGCAAAGGCGAAAGAACTAATTGATGCCGCTCCTGATGGAAAGCGATGGTCGGGACTCTGTCGCGAGATTTCAGCCGCGTTTCCGGAGATTACACCGAAAAGAATTAATCATATACTTTCCGAATTTCGGACCAATCTGCCAGAGGCTTACTACAACCCTGTTAGGGGACTCTATCGCAGCGTACGCTTTAAGGCAACGGACGAAGCCCAACTGACTGGCGGAGGCAAGACACGGAAGGCCGGTAAAATCAGAGAGGAAGATTTTTACCAACCGTTCGGCGATTGGCTCGTGAACGAGCTAGAAGAGGCTACCAAAGCAATTGCCCTCGGCGGCTGCGTATTTAAAGACAAGTGGGGCACCCCGGACGTTATCGCCATCTGGGAAGCCCAACGCTCCGACATCATCACGGCTCCCACTGAGATCATCTGCGCGGAGATTAAGCTAGACGTTTCGGGTCTTATCACCGCTTTCGGACAGTGTTGTTCATACAAACTTTTTTCCCACAAGTCGTACTTGGTCGTGCCAAAAACTTCCTCAGAGGAGGATATCTCGCGCCTCGATTCGTTAGCCCTGATTTTCGGCATCGGCTTGGTGCTTTTCGAGCCAGACGATCCGAATCAGCCGCAATTTACTATTAAGACACGCGCCTCTCGAGAGGAGCCCGATATGTTCTATGTCAACAAGTATCTCCGACTCGTCGAGAATAAGTTATTCGGATACACCCAAGAGGCCTAACCCCTATGAAGGGTGTCAAGTGTGGCGGGCGAGGGTGTAGGTGGTTGGTTTAGGTCATTGGTTTGTTAGCCGAAGGTTGAAGTTTGGTTTTGGGACGCTTCCTCGCGCCGCCGCCGGAGCGCTTTGGCGCGCAGGAGGCTTCCTTTTTTGCTCGTTGGATTTGTTTTTCCAGCCGCTCGTACTCCTATCCGTCCGGCAGCTGCCGGAGCAATTTGATCAATGCGATCAGCGTGGAAGAGGAACTTGGGCGCGCCCAATCTAAGCCGACGCACGCGAAGGCTTTCGAAGCAGGTTAGACACCGGGCAGCGCCCGCATTCCAAAGTGATTTTATTGTTTCCTTAGGCAGTTATGCCAGTGCGGCTCGCACCTCCTTTCTGTTCCCCTCGAACTCATCAATTGATTAATCCTAACTCTTCTGCACGGAGCCGGCCGGTTTTGATGCGCCAGAGATCAACAGCCAGTTGGCGCGCCACGGCTACGATCGCTTTTTTGCGCGCGGCTCCAGTGGCCAGCGCACCTTTAGCCAAGGTTGCTCGCCATTTTACAATCGGGTGGTAATTGGGCTGGAAGCGGACCAGTCGCCAGGCCAATTCCACCAGCGCAGCTCTGAGCCTTGGGTTGCCGTGCTTGGTCACGCAGCTTTGCAGTCGGGTATTGCCGCTGCTGTACTCGCCCGGGCAGAGGCCGGTGTAGCTGGCGATCTGGCGCCGATTGTTAAACCGCTTCCAATCACCGATCTCCCGATCGATCACGACGCTGGTCATTTTCCCCAGTCCGCGTGGTTGTTCGGGCGATGCAGCACTTTGCAGTTGCACGGTCAGTGCCGCGATCTTTTGCTGCAACGCCACCAGGATCGGCTGACTATTTGCGAGCAGCTCTTTCATCCATTGGGCACTGGGAGCGCCGCAAGAGTGCGCGGCTTCCACCAGTTCTGCACCGGCTCCAAGCCGTGATTGACCATTAGACTGCGCCCCTGGGCTTCGAGTTGCTTGCGCGCTTTGACCAACTGCTCGCGCTGCCGGTGAATGGCGCGCGCTTGTTCCTCTTCTTCCGTAGGCACGCGCACGATCGCCAGCGCGTCGCGATTGCCCTGCACGAAGCGATCCAACTTTAGGCACAACGCTTTGGCATCGGGCCCATCGGTCTTTACCCGCTTGTTTTGCTCATCCAACTTCTGCGGGCAAACCACGTGGCACTGGATCGAGAGCGCGCTCAATTGGCGTTGCAGCGCAAAACCAAACCCACACGCCTCATAGACCGCATACACTTCCGTGGCTTGGCTCTTAAGTTTGGCCGCCCAATGCAGAAACGCTTGCTTCCTAAAACGCTGTGGCGGCTTGGGGTTGCTCCCGCCCACCTGCTCGACCACCACGTAAAAATCCTGGTGCACATCAATTCCCAGCTTGATCGCGCATCTGCCGCCATTAAACTGGCAGCGGGTTTCCTCGTGTGAGGACAACTCAGTATCGTTAATATATTGCATAAGTGCGGGTGAGCTTAACCACTTGCCCGCACTCTTTACATGTCATCTAATCGCTGGAGCCAACCGCTGGCCGTGCTACGGATCCCTTGATTTGGTTTTCTGAATCTGGTTTCATCGGTGTCTATCCGTGGCCAGAATTCTTTCCTACAGCCACAGATAGACACAGATTTCTGGTCGCTACCCGCCGCGTCAGGGCGTGTACACATAATAGATGACGTCTGTCAGCGATGCGGGGCCGGTGAACACAAACGTCCCCTGCCCGTGGATTCCCGCTAGCGGGCCGGTGCCGAGGCCCACCGTCATCACGTTGCTCTGCCAATTGCCCCGGGTGAGGCTGCCCTCGCCACGATACCCGAGCGTGCCGCCGTTATAGCTCAGGATCTCGTCGAAGGTAAGGCTAAAGTCACCGTTGGCCGAAATGCGCTGGACCAGGTGACCTTCGACGATCCCGGTCACGACCGAGCGAGTCGAACTGGACGAATGTTTGCCTGCCGGCTTGCCGCACTTGAAAGTTCGATTGGCTGGTGAGCTGGACCGTTCCGTCGCAGCGCTCGGGCGCCGCGCCAGTCGTCGTCACAGCGAGTGCCATTACAGCAAGCGATGTATATAGGAATATTTGCTTCATACGTGTTGTCCTTTGTATTTTTGGTTTTTGCATTGATTGTTTTGTGGGTGGAGTTGTCATACTTTTTGTTTTCATTTTTGTTGAGGCTGGATTGTTGAGATGATTTCCCAGTTGTTCACCGTCCCCTTCAATGACTTCCCATCATGAGAGGTCACTGACTATGTTTTCTATCGCTTTCATGGTTTTGGTCTTCGTTCTGACGCAGACCGTTTCCCATTCCTTCCCGAAACTTTGCGCTGCGTTGCAAAAAAAGTTTGGAGCCGATGCTGCGTGTCGCGCCGGCTCCTGCTGTGTTTTCTACTTAGTCAGTCGAGAACGAATCACTGCCAATGGCACGGTCTTCGATTCCGCTCCGGTGATGCGACGCCGTTT
>VBQC01000343.1 GCA_005887825.1 Verrucomicrobiota bacterium
TTCGATAGTGCCGCCGTCCGCAAATTTCTTCAATCGAACGATACAAAATGGCAGCAACCTTGAGACAACTGTACATCAGTAATCCAGATCGTTGGCCTCTCCGAGATATTATGCATATATGTAGAAGCAGAAGGAGAACATCGGCATGCCACAAGCCACAAATTATGACGTGATTGTAATCGGTACCAGTCAGGGTGGCAGATTCCTACCAATGACCTTCGCCAAGGCAGGTCGGAAGGTGGCGGTGATTGAGCGCGGCCACCTAGGTGGTGTCTGTGTTAACTTCGGCTGTACCCCTACTAAAACGATGGTCGCCAGTGCGCGCGTGGCCTATCTGGCAAGACGTGGCGCTGAGTATGGCGTCCGCACTGGCCCGGTTTCGGTCGATCTGCAGGCCGTGCGCAAACGCAAACAAGGTATGGTCGAGGGCGCTCGTAACAACTTCGAGAGCGGGATTACGGCAGTGCAAGGGCTCGATCTGGATCTGCTAAGGGGCGAGGCACATTTTATCGCTCCGAATACGCTTGGGGTTTCTCTCACGGACGGCGAAACGCGAGAGATCACCGCGCCGCTAATCTTTATCGATACTGGCGCCAGGCCGAAGCAACTCGCGATCAAAGGAGTCGAGAATGTCTCAGTGCTCAATTCAACCACGATCATGGAACTGGACGCTCTCCCCGAACACCTATTAATCATTGGTGGCGGCTACATTGGGCTAGAGTTTGGACAGATGTTTCGCCGCTTCGGAAGCCAGGTCACGATCATTCAGCATCATCCACGCTTGCTGATGAGCGAGGATGAAGATGTGTCTGACGAAATAGCGAAGATTTTCAAGGACGACGGGATTACGGTATTGACGGGAACCACGCCGCAACAGGTTGGGCCGCTGAGCGGCAACCGCATTCAGTTGACCGTGCGTACGCCTAAGGGTGAACAGCAGCTGAGCGGCTCACACCTACTGGCGGCAATCGGTCGCGTCCCCAACACCGAAGCTCTAAACCTCGAAGCTGCCGGTATCCGTTCGGACAAAAATGGATACGTGCAGGTCAATGAGCGATTGGAAACGAACGTTCCTGGCGTATACGCGCTGGGTGACGTCAAAGGTGGGCCAGCGTTCACCCACGTGTCTTACGATGACTTCCGCATTTTGCGCACCAACCTGCTGGATCATGGCAGCGCCAGCACGCAACATCGCCTTGTCCCTCATACAATCTTTATCGACCCCCAGCTTGGGCGTGTAGGCCTCACTGAAAACGAGGCCAGAAAACAAGGACGCAACATCCGTGTGGCGAAATTGCCCATGAATGCCGTGATCCGCGCCTTGGAAACCGGTGAGACGCGCGGCTTCATGAAAGCCATCGTCGATGCCGATACACAACAAATCCTAGGCTGTGCCATCCTAGGTGTGGAAGGTGGCGAGATTATGACCATCATTCAGGTGGCGATGATGGGTGAGCTGCCCTATACCGCCTTAAAGGAAGGCA
>VBQC01000231.1 GCA_005887825.1 Verrucomicrobiota bacterium
TGCGACATCTGTGGGGCTAGATATGGCGCCGACGCTGGTGCGTCAATTGGTAGTGGACTGGGTTGCGCACCAAACTGCCAGATGGAAATAATCGCGCTCAAACCGAAAAGCGCGTAAACGACAGTTTCCATGATGCCCCGGCCTTTCTCCTCCGAGCGGACCAGCAGCGCGTATGTCGATTGAGCTTCGTTATTCATAATTTTAAGACGTCGCCGAGTTCTCATTTTGTCTAAAGTTTGTTGATCGTTCATGATTGCTTCGAAGGTTGGATGCAGCTCCGCCGGCACTTGGATTCAAAGAAAGACCAATTTGTTGCGCGGGTTCGCGGTCGCCGCCGAATACGAATTTTGCCGACGCGAGCGGCATCAACGAAGCATCCTGCCCCACCAGCTTAAGCCGCCGAGACTGGCGGAGCTGTTGCGGGTCTTCGTGTTGCCGCCATTACGTCTGGACGCAAGGCTTCCTCTCTCGGTGTGCCTGTCTTTGGCGTTTGCTTCGGATAGGCGATCCGGCTGTGCAACATCATCAGCAGCGTGAACCGGAAACGTTCGGCGATGACTTTCAGGTCCCTTAGCGTCAGATCGCAGTCGTCCAATTGTCGATCGGCGATGCGCTCTTCGATGAGCTCATTCACGAGCGATTCGATTTTCTGCGGGGTCGGCTTCTCCAGACTGCGCGAGGCGCTCTCCACGGTGTCCGCCAGGCTGACAATCGCGCTCTCTTTCGTCTGGGGCTTCGGTCCGCTGTAGCGAAAACTCTCCTCACGCACGTCGGGGATGTCATCCTCGCGCAGCTTCATGATTTTGCCGCCAGCACGCGCGTCTTCATGCTGTTGCAGGGCGCGCTGATAAAAGTAACGGACGAGCGAGGTGCCGTGATGTTCCTGAATGATGTCAATGATGCGTTGATTGAGTCTGTACTTCAGGGCAAGATCGACCCCTTCTTTGACGTGCGCGATGATGATTAATGCGCTCATCGTTGGGGCGAGATCGTCGTGCGGGTTGCGTTCGAAGCTCATGTTTTCGGTGAAATATTCCGGCTTCACCAATTTGCCGACGTCATGAAAATAAGAGCAGACACGGCTGAGCGTGGCGTTTGCGCCGATCGCTTCGGCGGCCGCTTCGGCGAGATTGGCTACAACCAAACTGTGATGATAAGTGCCCGGCGCCTCGATTGTCATCCGGCGCAACAACGGATGGTTAAGGTCGGAAGCTTCCAGCCAGGAAATGTCCGTTGTGATTCGAAATAGATGTTCGAGCATCGGCAGCGCGCCGCCAACCAGAGTAGCAGTCAAGATTCCATTGCCGACAGCAAGCGCGCTTTGCAATCCGATCATCCCCCAATCGTTGGCGATCGGTGAAAAGAGAGTAATTGGCCCAATCAGACCGAACGTTAGCGACAACAACCAAATGGCAAAGCCGACCCCGATGCCTGCCCGAATCAATTTGCTGCGCCGTCGCACCTGCAAGGTGAGAGAGACTGCGGTGAATCCGCTGATCAGGCTGGTTACCAAAAGCGGGGCGTCAATTGGACCGAATAAAACGCTGCTCCAGAGGCTAACAAAAAAAGCGGCGTAAAGGCCGTGGTGTCGGCCCAGTAAGACGCTCAACGCAAGTGGCGCGAAAGCATAGGGCGTGATTAATCCGCCCATTTCAGGCTTTAAAAACCAGTAATTGCCGCTGTTACAAATCACCAGCAGGACTTTTGTGACGGCCAGTTGCACAAGGATAACTCCAAACACGAGAAGAATGCGCGAGCTTCGCGAAAAGGTCTTTGGTTGGTTGATCCAGAGTTGTGTAATGGCGGTGGCCAAAACCAGCAGTGCGATGACAAAATTCTTTGTGGGTTCCGGTTGTTGGCCGCTGAAGACGAGAAAAGCAAGGCCGCCGACGAATGCCGCAAAGATCAGGAACTTCGCATACGGGGCGTACTCGAGATTGCGCCCTAGTTCGCTCCGCGGCCGGCGACGCCGGGTCTTGCGCGACGCAAGGCCGCGTTTGATGAGTCGTCCGCGTTTAAGAAAATCAAGCATGTCGATCTTTTTACTTGCGAGATCCCGGCGCGGGCGAGCGGTGCTGCTGGTAGGCGTTGATAATCGCGCGGACCAGCTCATGCCGCACAACGTCGCGCTCGGTAAAATAAACAGTCGCGATTCCGGGAATAGTTTTCAATGCCTGCAATGCCTCGACCACACCCGAACGTTTATTCCCCGGCAAATCGATTTGAGTCACGTCTCCGGTAATTACGCATTTGGAATTCGGACCGATCCGGGTCAGCAACATGAACATTTGCTCTGTCGTCGTATTCTGCGCCTCATCGAGAATGACAAAGGCATGATTCAGAGTGCGGCCGCGCATGTAAGCCAGCGGAGCGATCTCAATAGTCTGCCGGGCTAGCAAGCGCTCAATCTCTTCCGGCTCGAGCATGTCGCGCAACGCATCGTAAAGCGGCCGTAAGTAGGGCATGATTTTTTGCTCCAGCTCCCCCGGCAAAAATCCGAGCGCTTCACCGGCTTCCACGGCCGGCCTTGTTAAAATAATCCGCGCGACTTGCTCCTTTTTCAGCGCAGCAACGGCCATCGCAACGGCAAGATAAGTTTTGCCGGTGCCGGCCGGGCCGATTCCAAAAACGATGTCGTGCTTTTGGATCGCTTCGACGTAATTGCGTTGCCCGGTCGATCGCGCGATGATCGGCGACTTGCGCGGCGAGGTCACGATTTTCGTCAAAGCAAGGTCGCCAAGATTCTCGTCGCGCGCTTCGGTTACCGAGTTCAAAGCGTAATTAAATTCGTGCTTTTGAATGTCCACACCTTTTTGGCGGGCCTTCTCAAGTTGCTCAAACACATGCTCCGCTTTATCGATCCGGTTTGGTTCTCCCTCCAGTCTTACCCAGCCTTCGCGGGTAGTCACCTTCACGCCTAGAGTATCTTCGAGGGTTTTCAAGAGTTTAAGGTCGTTGGCGTAGAGTGATTGCAGCACGCGCGGGCTTTCAAACTGCAAGGTGCGCGTTTCCGTCATAGAATCAAGGAACGGCAGCCTGCTTGCGAAATCCTATCAGAACTTCTGCACTGTCCCCGGCGATTTGAAAATCGCCTTTACGCCTAACGGAAACCATACACCAGCGCCCAGTGCGTGCGTTCCGCTGGCGATTCCTCAATGCTGACAATGATAAAGTAGCTGCCGGTAGTTTTTGGAATGACATGCGCAGCGGCAAAGTGACCCTTCTCCCATCCGTCTGGTTCTTCTGCCAGCTTTCCATCCGAATCGTAAATATGAACGGAAACCTTGGCCCGATCCACTTCGGTTCCTAGCCAAAACCAATATTCGTTCCCCTTAAACAGTTGCTGCCGCACCGCTTTTTTCTCCCCGGACCCGAGGTCGCCCCCCCAGTAATCCTCACGCACCTGAAATCCTTGTTTCACATAAGGTTCCGCGGCTTGAAGAGCGAAGGACTGCGCGTCGTCGACCGACCCAAAAACCGCAGGCTGCAACGCGATCAGAGGCCACAGCAGAAAGCTTCCGCGTAGGAGAGCGTTCACGAACGCATTCATTAAAGATTCCTAATCTCTGGTGACAATTCCGTTGCCAAGCCGCGTCGTGATTTCATTGATTTTCTTTACTGATTGCGGAGGAATGCGCGCGTTGCCCACATCGATGAGAGGCTTCACTTGCCCGAGCGCTTCTTCAATTTCGCGGATGATCGAAACGTTGAACTCTGGCATCGCCTGCAGCCTTGTCTGAAAATAGGAAAGAAGATCGGGCTGGTGCAACAGCTCTGCGCCGTCGGCGGAAAAATGCTTCGTCACGACCGAGGTCAACACTTCCGTGCCACGAAGCCAGCCGCCCAGACTAACGAGCTGCGACAATTTTTCGTCGTGCACCTCGTTCATCGCCTGTTGTACGCTATTTTGAGTGCGATCCAGTTCTAGCCGCACGGCTTCCCAATTGCGCTTGTCTGCCGCCTCGATGATGGCTTTAGCATGCGGCGTGATTGAATTTCCGACGCCGATTCCCTTGGCGAGCGCCAGAACGCGCTGGCCAATCTCCTTTACCGTCGGCGCATCCTCTGCTTGCACCGCGACAAAACCATCGGCAATTACGGTCCCCAGCAACAACGCAATACGCGGACGTTCGGTAAAATTTGCTCCCTTGTCGCTGCGAACGTGCTCTTTCCAGTTAACCGCGCCCAGTTTGTTTAACGCGCCGAAAATTTCATTCGGCAAGGGCACCACAACGTCTTCCACAGTTTTCGACAGTTGCTTGATATCGATATGCTGTGGGGCCTGGGCGGCCTGGGCGCACAACGTCAGGCCACTTAGGGCGACTGCACTTAGATTTAAACATTTAGTGAACGGAGTCATTGGGAGCTTCGACTGTTGATTTTGAGTTCGTATTCAGGATTAATGGAGCAAACCTTAAGCAGAACCCCCGCCGTACACAAATCACCACCTAAAACATTTTGACTCATTTCAATCGAACCAATTCCTTTCCTCGGCGGCATCACTGTTTACATTTTTTATGGATCTGACCCGCCTTCAGGCAATTCTCGACCGCGCACCTTCCAAACGAATTATGGTGATCGGCGATTTGATGCTGGATGAATTCGTTTGGGGAAAAGTTGGCCGAATCTCGCCTGAGGCACCGGTACCCGTCGTAGAGATGACTGGCGAATCATTTTATCCGGGAGGCGCCGCCAATGTCGCGCGCAATCTGCGCGAGTTCGTCGATCACGTCGCGATAATTGGCTTGCTGGGAAAAGAGCGCAGTGGCCAGCAACTCCGCGAAATATTGACCGAGGGAAAAATCGACGTCTCCAACGTCGTCGAGGACGAAGCGTTTCGCACCACTGTCAAGACCCGCATCATCGCGCGTCAACAGCAGGTTGTGCGTGTCGATCGCGAGCAATTTGTTAACCCATCGTCGGCACAAATTGCAAAAGTCGTAGCCGCAGTTCGAAAGAATATCCCGGAAACGGACGCGATCATCTTTGAAGATTATGGCAAAGGCTTCTTGACGAATGAGCTCGTTTCACAAATTGCCCGCGACGCACGTGCGGACAGAAAGATCGTCGCGGCTGATCCCAATCCCCGGCATTCCGTCGATTGGCGTGGCGTCACTGTGGTGAAGCCAAACCGCGCCGAAGCTTTCCACGCGGCTGGCGTTCCCTGGCGCGAACCGGATGACGCTCCTGCAGACGATGCCGATCTTAGGCGCGCCGGCGAAATATTGCTGAAAAAATGGGAAGCAAAGTACGTTCTCGTCACGCTAGGCGAACACGGCATGATGTTTTTCCATGGGCAAGAAAAGCCGCATTATATCCCAACCAAGGCACGACAGGTCTTCGATGTCTCAGGCGCGGGCGATACCGCCATTGCTCTCTTCACGCTCGGGCTCGCTTGCGAGGCAACGCCGACTGAAGCGGCGGAAATCGCCAATCACGGAAGCGCCGTTGTGGTCAGCAAACTTGGGACAGCGACCGTCACACGAGATGAACTCATGGCCAGTTTCAAAAGTGAGCTTGCATCCTGAGCGAAATGGCGGGCCTTTCAACAATCAGCCGGCTACTACTCTGCTATTCCGAGCGCAGTCGAGGAATCTCTCAACGTATCTGGAAGCGAGTAAGAGATGTCCTGATCCATTCGACTGTGCTCCCGCCCAGCAGGCAGGCCACGGCAAGACTTTCGCTCGGCATGACAGAGTTAATCTGTGCACGCGGCGCTACATCGCGCTCGACTAAATAAATGATCGCCTCAACTGAAACACGAGTTCCAGCCGTTTTTTTCGATCGCGATGGTACCATCATGGAGGATGCCGATTACTGTTCTGATCCCAAACAGGTACAAATTTTCCCTGGCGTCGCGGAATCATTGCGGCGTTTGAAATCGAACGGCTTTAAACTCATTATCATTACGAACCAAAGCGGCATCGGTCGTGGTTTTTTTACAACTGAGCAATATCGCGCGGTTGAAGCAGAAGTTTTGCGGCAACTGGGCGACGGTTTGATTGATGCGACATATTTTTGCCCCGACGTTCCCGGTCAGCATTCCAGTTGTCGCAAGCCGGCCCCCGGAATGATCTTGCAAGCCATCCGAGAACACCAAATCGATCTGTCCCGTTCATTTTTTATTGGCGATAAGGAGATCGACGCTGAATGCGGTCGCAACGCCGGCGTCCGCACAATCCGCGTTCAAACTGGATTTCAACGCGACACGACCGGCAGCATCGCAGATTGGGTTGCGGAAGATTTGCCGGCGGCCACAGATATCATTTTAAATACGACGTCATGACCGGGCTGTGATCCCGAACGAAGTGAGGGACCTCACATTGCTTTCGTGGCACATAAATGATGCAAAGATGTGGTCACATTATTCTGTGAGGGGTCCTTCGCTCAGTATGACATGCCTATTTATGTTTGACCCAATTAAGACACGCTCGAATGAGTAAGGCCGTCGGAATAATCCCGGCTCGCTGGGATTCCACACGTTTTCCAGGAAAACCGCTCTATTCAATTGCTGGTAAGCCGCTTCTACGTCACGTCTGGGAGCGATGTCTACGCGCTAAAAACCTCGATTCCGTCATCATCGCGACCGATGATATGCGCATTGCTGAAGCCGCTTTTGATTGGGGCGCCGAAGTCGCGCTGACTTCGCCCAGACACCATAGCGGGACTGATCGGGTTGCCGAAGTCGCAAAAAAGGCAAAGGCGTTCACATACATAGTCAACATTCAGGGTGATGAGCCGTTGGTCGATCCACGCTTGATCAACAAGCTTGTCGAGAAACTTCGCGTCGATCGCAAGCTCGAGATCGTCACCGCCGCGCATCGTTTTCAAAATCCGGCCGATGCCTTGTCGCCGAACCAGGTGAAAGTGGTTGTCGATCTTTGTGGCAACGCTCTCTACTTCTCGCGCACGGCGATTCCGGCCTCAATGAACGGCGGCTCCTTGTTTCTCCGGCACCAGGGCATTTATGGATTCCGCCGCGAGATGCTACTCCAGTTTGTGAAATGGAACCCAACGCCTCTCGAGCGCGCTGAATCGCTCGAACAATTGCGCGCGTTGGAAAATGGTGTAACGGTTCATGTGCTCGTCACTGCGAAAGGATCGCCCGGCGTAGATACGCCCGAGGACGCCACGGCGCTGGAGCAAAAGTTTGCTCGCCCAAAACGGAGGAGTGTCTCGTGAAATACATTTTCATTACTGGTGGCGTCGTAAGCTCTTTGGGCAAAGGCCTGGCCGCAGCTTCGCTCGGCACGTTGCTTGAGCTGCGTGGTTTGCGCGTTGTTTTCCAAAAGTTCGATCCATATCTCAATGTCGATCCTGGGACCATGAATCCGTTCCAGCACGGCGAGGTTTACGTGTTAAACGATGGGGCGGAGACCGATCTCGATCTTGGTCATTACGAACGCTTCACCAACTGTGTCCTGTCGCGGCATAACAATCTCACGAGCGGCCAGGTTTATGAGTCGGTCATCCTCAAAGAGCGGCGTGGCGATTATCTCGGAAAAACCGTGCAGGTAATTCCACATGTCACCGATGTAATCAAAGATCGCATTCGTGAACTTTCCGATGAGAGCAAATACGACGTCGTTATCACAGAGATCGGCGGCACGACTGGAGATATCGAAGGTCTTCCATTTCTCGAGGCGATCCGCCAACTCATTCTGGAAGTCGGCCCGCAAAATGTGGTGAACATGCATGTCACGCTAGTTCCCTACATCAGGGCCGCGCACGAACTGAAAACAAAGCCAACCCAGCAAAGTGTCGCAAAATTGCGCGAGATCGGTCTACAACCCCAGGTATTGATTTGCCGCACGGAACGACCGCTCGACCGCGATGTGCGGCAGAAATTGTCGATGTTTTGCAGCGTTTCGGAGAAAGCGGTGATCGAAGCCCTCGACGTTGAGCACACAGTTTACGAATATCCGCTAATGCTGCACACCGAGGGACTGGACCAACTTGTGTGCGACCTTTTGCATCTCAGGACCCCCGGGCCTGACCTGGGAGACTGGCGAAAGTTTGTCGAGCGCGTCGTGAGTCCGAAAAGACGAGTGAAGATCGCGGTCGTGGGCAAATACATCGACCTGCAGGACGCATACAAAAGCATTTACGAATCGCTCACGCACGCGGCGGCGAGTGAGGACTGCGGAATTGATCTCCAGCTCATCGATGCCGAGTCGCTGCAAGACGGCGCTAGCGGCCAACTAAAAGACGTTGCCGGCATTTTGATTCCCGGCGGGTTTGGCGAGCGCGGGGTGGAAGGAAAAATCAAAGCCGCGCAGTTCGCTCGGGAGAACAATGTACCGTATCTTGGCCTTTGCCTCGGGATGCAGGTGGCGACGATTGAATTCGCGAGAAATGTCTGCGGAATTAAAAACGCAAACAGCACCGAGTTCGACAAGAAAACAGCGGAGCCGGTTATCTCGTTGCTTGAAGAACAACGTGGCGTTAGGAACAAAGGTGGAAGCATGCGGCTCGGCACGTGGCCGACGAAAATTGTGCGCGCCACACTCGCAGAGAAAATTTATGGACGGAACGAGGTCATGGAGCGGCACCGGCACCGCTACGAATTCAATATGAAATACCGTGACCGCATGATGGAAAAAGGGTTTAGCATCTCAGGAACGTCGCCCGACGGTACGCTCGCGGAGTTAATTGAATTGCGCGATCACCCTTACTTCCTCGCCTGCCAGTATCATCCGGAGTTTCAAAGCAAGCCGAACAAGCCGCATCCGCTTTTCAGAGGATTTATTCAGGCGTGT
>VBQC01000348.1:0-1243 GCA_005887825.1 Verrucomicrobiota bacterium
AATGGCGCAGTTATGACCCTTCCGATTTTGTGCCTCCGCCTCGTTGCGCGGATAAATACTCATCTCGCCGAACTCGATGGAGATGCCGAGATCGATCCGGATCTTCCGCACCGCGTCGCCGAGATCGGCGAACGAGCATTCCGGATCCTCCCCAGCATCGCTCACGATGATGTGATGGCAGCGGCGAAGCACCATTTCATAAAGACCGAGATTTTCGAAATGCCCACCGTCGGACAGATAGACGTAAGGACTCTTGTCGTTCGTTAGGCCAAAGGCTTCTGCGATCATCGGACCAATGCTGAAACTCGGATAGCCGAGTTGAAAGGTCGCATCGCCCGCCGGTCCCGGATTTCCGAGCCATGCGCCCAACCGCACGTTGAACAAAGTGAGGATTAAAGTGACGAGCGGAGACGAGTGATGACCCATATTTGGGCTCGCCGCCGCGCCGGAGATGGTGACCGCGGAGCCAAGCGAAATTCCGTCGCGGCTGCCGTAGCTTTGGCCGGGTGCGACATGCGTTTTCCGATAACCGACCGGATACGATCCGCAGTGCAACGGTGTGACGGTGAAGCTCTCCGCTTTCCTTTCCTGCCAGGCGAGGTTGCCGCCGCCAACGAGGTTCAGCGCGATATTGATGACCGGCAGCAATTTACCGCCGAACTTTTCTTCGCTCCACATCTCCCACATCCGGATGTTATCGCCTTCGTCGAAACCAGTAAACGGATTCGGGTCCCGATGAGGATTCGAGGCACCGAGATAAGCGCGAATCAACCGATCGCGATACATCGCGTGGAGCGAAAATTTGTTTGAGTTGATCAGGCAGCCGAGGCCGACGCCGAAAAGGACGAACAAGACCGTCATGGCAAGAATCGCCCACCACGGAGTGTAGAGAATCACGTTGAGATATTTCACGCTGCGCCCAAGCACGTGGGAAACAGTATCGAGTTTCCAGGCAAAATGACCCGCATCGCCAATGTATTCCATCATCACAGTCGCGCACTTTGTGATAAGAATCAGAAGCACCGCGACGAAGACAATAGCGGCGACACTCGCTGCTTTGGAGAGGATCACCGCGAGCGGTCCAGCTTTGGCGCCTTGTTGCTCGTTCGCAGGAATCGAGCTACTGCGGCCGGCGAAAACCGTGAACGCCGCGGCAACGCCTCCCATTGTGACTGTGGAAATCGCGGAGGTGGACCACGAGAGCAGGAACGGCCCAAAAATAACGAGCGAGCTCATAACCATC
>VBQC01000348.1:1255-3695 GCA_005887825.1 Verrucomicrobiota bacterium
GGCCCCACCATTCACGGTCCGGATCTTCAGTCCATCGGCTGGAGATTCCCGCGAAAATCATGATCGCCAAAAAAAACAACGCCATGAAAAGTGGAATGCCGAAGCAGGTGTACAATTCCATTTTTGCGATTGGCTGCGGAAACAATCGTTCCGCGCCAAACCAGAGAAGCACTCCGCCTATCGCGCCCGAGATAATGACGGCGAGAAATACAAAGAACCGAAATCCGTGCGCCGGCAGGAGCGACCCTACCCACGAAAATAAGTGAATCACGATTCCGAGATAAAGGAATGGCACCCAGGTACGCGGGCGACCGAATCCGAATAACGGCCAGGCCGGCAGATGGCGTCCGTAATAAGTGAACCAGGCCCAGTGCATCGTTAGTAGAATCGAGGCCAAAAAGAGCGGTGCGAGGCAGAAGATAAGAAATCTTCTTTGATTCCAACGCGCGTTGCGGCCGCACGGCAGATTAATGCCCATGTAGGCGACACCGATCACGACAAAGACCGAACCCGCCCACAAAGGGGCATTCGTGTACGGCGGCGGGTTCATCATCAATATCGCCGTGTAAATCCACGGTAAGGCGAGGACGGCAGCCAGCAGTGGAATGATGACGCACCAATTGAGGAGAAGATTGCGCAGATAAGTGCCCACTAGCGTCCAGCTATCGGCCGAGAACAAGCCAAGACGCGGACTGAGGTAGTTGCTGTAGCTGCGCAGGTTTTGAATTTGTTTCGGCTCGGGATTCGGCCGTGTTTGGTCGCGCGATTCCGCGAGTTGCGCCGCGACCTCAGCTAGGCCGCCATCGGAACGATGAATCCACGCCGCCAGCCAGCCACCGATATATCCACCGCCGGAAACCGTGGAAAGATAGTGAAACCTGTCGAGCAACTCGCAGCGCGCCAAGCCTTGTAAAACCCCTAGTCCAAAGGTCGCGCTGCGAATGCCGCCGCCCGAGATGCAGAGCGCCGACCGTTTTTCTTTGAGGCCATGAATCGCAGACCAAATGGCTTTCAACCGAGCGGCTGGCTCGGTTGACTTTGAATAGTCTGCAGGCAGTTCGCCGTAGAGCGCAGTAAACTCGGCCTCCAGTACTTCATGCAGTGGCAGCGACGGGTCGGCCGATGAAATTTTCTTCGCCATGTCTGCGGAGCAGCGGCGTCCGCGCACCAGCGTCTATCAAGATTCTGTCGGCGCGTCAATCTTGGTAACAGCACTTCAATGGTTCAACGCTTCCCTAGCACGCCGTAGCCTTGGCGAAGGCGGCAACGATTCTCGCTGGATTTTCTGCGCGACTCGGCGACATATTGCCGTCGCCAATTGCGCCCGTAGCTCAGCCGGATAGAGCAACGGATTTCTAATTGAAGAAAGAGTTTTTGCGCGGGTTTGCACGCTTTTGCAAAACGTTATTACACGAGGACAAAAACCGTTAGGCCGAATACATTGCTTTTGCGTCCAGTTGCGCTATTTTGCATCGAAAATCCATGTGAGCGTAGAAAACGACCGTGAAAAATCCTGACGCTCACGAACTGCGCCCGCATTCTGCTGAAACTGGAAAATCGCATCCTCGTGAAGGGTAAGTACAAAGAGTTGGTCTGACTGAAAGGGCGAGCGCCTTGGCAAATCCTGAACACCTTGCGAAACTGAAGGAAGGAGTCGAGGCATGGAATCAGTGGAGGGAGAATCTTGAAGCCGAGCCCGATCTTAGCGGAGCGGACCTTACCGGCCTCGATCTAAGGGATTATCGGTTGTACCAGGTCAATCTTTCCCGAGCGATCCTGGAAGGCGTTACTTTCGGGGGAGCTAATCTCTCTCGCACTAATTTTCACCGAGCCATATTCTCCCAACCACCTCCGCTTTGGAACAGCGTTCTACGTGAGGTGAATCTGAGCGAGGTTGACCTAACTAGCGCGAGTCTGGAAGGCGTAGATCTCACTGCTGGGAATCTCAGCCGATCGTGCCTGCGCCGATCCGACCTGAGCAAGTCGACGCTCTTGTTCGCTCAACTTGAAGGAACCGATCTTAGGGAAGCTCACATGAACGGGGCGGACTTACGGGGCGCGAATCTGCAGGGAGCCGATCTCCGGGGAGCGAGCCTGCAACGTGTCAACCTAATTCAAACGAATCTGGCTGGGGCAAACCTCACCGGTTGCCTGGTTTATGGTATTTCGGCGTGGGATTTGAACTTGGAGAGCACGCTTCAATCCAATCTGGTCATCACGCCCCCTGGTGAATCCCCGATCCAGGTCGACAATCTTGAAGTAGCCCAGTTCATTTACCTGCTTTTGAACAACAAGAAACTCCGCAGCGTCATCGACACCATCACTTCCAAAGTGGTGTTAATTCTGGGTCGTTTTACACCGGACCGAAAAGTCGTTCTCGAGGCGATTCGGGACGAACTCCGCAGGCGCGATTATTTGCCGGTCTTGTTTGATTTCGAGA
>VBQC01000348.1:3718-6291 GCA_005887825.1 Verrucomicrobiota bacterium
CGACCCGAGTAGTGTACCGCATGAATTGGCGACGGTCGTCCCTGGGACGGTCGTCCCGCTCCAAGCGATTATCTTGGAAGGACAGCGAGAGTACGCAATGTTCCCGGATCTCATGAGGAGACACCACTGGGTCCTGGAGCCCCACCAGTACAAATCCAAAGAACTGCTCATCGCTCAACTGAGCGAGCGGGTGATTGCCCCGGCGGAAGCCAAGGCGAAGGAGCTAGCGCAGAAATAGTCAGAACCAGTTTCAAAAATACTTTTGAGGGTTAGAAAAGCGACCCTCAGGGCTGAAGCCCGTACTTCGGCGAGGTCTGGCGACTGTTCAGTCTGCGCCCAAATGAAACTTTCGCCAGGGAGGAGCAAAGTCGCGAGAGCGGTGCTGAAAGCACGCAGACGGTCTCCCGATTCGCGCAGGTGAAAATCGGTAAGACCACATTAGAATAATTGTACGCAATTGAAAATTGATGCGCACGGATCGAAACTGCTGCAAACCAAACACCTGAAATTGCATCACAGCGTTTATGTGGTCCTGCTTGACAATGCTGTTGCTAGGCACCCATCCATTTTACGCGCCAATCCAAGGCGTGATCCGTTGAAGCCGTGCGTGTATGTCGGAATGACGGGGTTACCGGTTGATCACCGATTCGAAAATCACAAGAACGGCTACAAATCAGCCTGGGTTGTGAAAAAATACGGCCTTCGATTAATGCCAGAGCTTTACGAACATCTAAATCCAATGCCATTTGAGGCGGCGGCCCAGATGGAAATTGAATTGGCTGAAGATCTAAGAGCCGCAGGGTATACCGTGACTGGGGGAAGATAGTCGCGGGTTCGATTCCCGCCCCCGCCTCTTTTCATAGGTAAAAACGCCGGAAATGAGCCGAAAAATCGGCCTAATCAGAACAGAATTCAGAACACTTCCACCGGTTTCCTTAGTCGTTCGCTATTGTCCGTTGACGTTGAAAGGCGACTGCAATCGGGAATTCTTTTTGCGCGGCCCCTAGCGCCGCGAAGTTCGCGCCGATGATTGCATCGGTTGATTGCAAATGATTGCGGGGGCAACAGCAAAGTACCGCGCTAAAGCTTCACTCGTTCTTCCCGCCTACGTACAGGCCCTCACAGCGGGCGCAATCACCCTTCGGCGTCACTGCTGTGCACCCTTACAGAATCAGGATCAATGTCCAGAATAGCAACGTTGACCAGGAGGTTGTTGCCGTGTGAGTTGTCATCGGAAAGGCCAAACGTGCGCCGGGCAACCTTGTCGAGATTTTCTCAACGTGATCGACGCCGCGCTCTGAGACGCCCGCCATGCGCCCTACGTGACGCTCTCCGCGTTGTTGCATCGACAGAGCCACGGCTTCAACCGGCGAGACCGCGAGCGGAGTTTCGTCGCGCTTTGCGAGTGCCTTCGCGGATTCAATCTCGCGCGTCCAGTCCTCGCGTTTTGCTCGTGCGAGCACGGTTCCCTCTGGAATGTTCATGTTCCGGGCGATCTCGCGCAAGCCGATGCCGCTGGCATATGCGGTTTTGACTTGCTGCCAAATATCTGCGGAAACTCTGCTGCGTCCCGCTCGGTTCGGCACTGGTAGGTTGCCGTTGTCGCGCTCATTCATGTTCAACTGAACATTTATACTGCTTAGTCGAACAAAAAGCAAAGAGGGTGCCGTTAATGGCACCGCGAGTCTTAGCTCTTTCGCCGGTGACGCCTATTTGCCCTCGACTACGGGCAACGGCATTAGTAAACTTCACAAAAGGGTGAACGCCCAAAATACGTCCGCGGAGAGTAAGCCGGATCTCTCGCTTGAGATCGCACACCTCTTGTTAATCGACGTCGTCGGTTACTCGAAACTGCTGGTCGATGAGCAGATTGAGCTGCTCCAAGAGCTGAATCAAATCGTGCGGAGCACCGAACATTTTCGGACGGCGGAAACAAGTGGCAAACTCATCCGAGTGTCGACCGGAGACGGGATGGCACTCCTTTTCTTCCACAGTCCGGAAGAGCCGGTGCGATGTGCGCTTGAGATCAGTAGAACATTGCAAGAGCATCCGCATATCCAGCTGCGGATGGGAGTGCACAGCGGCCCAGTGAATCAAGTCACCGATGTTAATGACAAGACGAACATCGCGGGAGCGGGGATCAACGTGGCACAGCGCGTCATGGATTGCGGCGATGCCGGGCATATTCTTTTGTCCGGGCATATAGCGGAAGATTTGACCCAATACCGGCACTGGCAGCCGTATTTGCACGATCTTGGCGAGTGTGAGGTGAAGCACGGGCTGAGGCTGCACCTAGTTAATCTCTACAGAGACAATCTCGGCAACCCACATGTTCCGAACAAACTCAAGCGAGGAAGAAGATGGAAGCAGACGTCCGGTGTTAGCGTCCGTCCAGTCATTGCGCCCCGTTTGCCCAAGTATGTGCTTATCGCTGTTTTGCTCGTTTCAGCTGTGGCGTTGGCGATCAGCTTTTCAGTCTTTTACCGACGAGGCTCACCGGCAGTTGCACGCTCCTCTTCGGGGAAAGCCGCCGACGTAGGACTTCCTATTGCGGAAAAGAGTATCGCCGTGCT
>VBQC01000232.1 GCA_005887825.1 Verrucomicrobiota bacterium
ATGGGATACCTGTTGGACGTATTTTTCAGCCCCGACGATGCTCATGTTGCGATCAACAATCGCCGCGCGAACGCGGGAGATTATTTGTGGGTCATCTCATTACCGGAGGGTCGTGCCTTGAAGGTTCCCGATGACGTCGCAGAAGACCTCGGCAAAAGAGAGTTAGGCAAGATAAAACGCGACTATTGGTTGGAATCGACGCCCGAAATACTTGCGCTATGCCCGACATGCACGAAGGACGATTTGCGTCATGCTTTTCTCTATTCGATTGGCTGGAAAAGTTCAACCGAACTGAAAGTGGTTGAAGAACTTGAATTTTCCAAAGGCTGGATTGCCGCAAACACCGTTTGTCAAATAAGCGGCACGGGCCTATCTCTTGCCGAACACAAAGTTGCTAAAGAGAGTCGCCCATCTGAGTTCGTGAGGCGCGCCTGGACTTGGAGTCCATTCCACTCGAACTGACGACATAAACATCGTCCCCGTTAGCAACCGGTAAGTTTTTGCTTGAGCAGCTGGTCTCTGCGAGCGGATAGGCGAGCAAGATTGGGACATGAGCCGCCGATAGACGCAAGACTCTCTACAGCAGACAGCACGCACAAAATCATGGTCGGATTATCTTCATCGGTCGTGACCTCATCAAGGCCCCCGATTATTACGCGAAGCGTAGCGTGCGTGAACTTACCATAAGTTCGGTAGTGGCTGTTGTAATAAGCCTCACCGCCATCGATAACCTTGGCCGGCTCTTCAATGGTCAACCTGGCATCGGCAAAGTCACCTGAGGGAAACAATTTCGCACAATCATTCTTAAATTTCCGTAGCTGTGCGTCGTATGCTGCTTCATCAAACGTCTCGCCTACCTGCCTGGAGAGAGCACGAAGCCACGTCCGATCACTTCGAGTCTCAGTAAGGCCCAGACGATAAATCAGATCGGGTCTTTGCTCGATAGCTTTCTGTTTCAACATTAGTTCGATCGCAGGCCTGATGAGAAACCGAGACTCTGCGATGCCATTTGCCCTCCGCAAATATATGAAGCCCTGAGAGACATGGCCCATATAAACCGAAGACCAAAACCTGAAGTTGTCGACGTAGCCGCTGCCCTGCTTTCCACCTAACGAATTTAGACTTGCAGAAAGCTCCGCATGAGCATCAAACAAAAGATCAAGCGACCGAGTTTCAAAATCCATTCAGCAGGACTATCTCTTCAAAAGCAGATTGCTATTCGTCATGTAAACATTCGAAATCGCGAATTATTTCTCGCGAAACTCGAGCGCACCGTTTTTTGCACCGACGTGCCCTGTTTAACCTTCGCGGACCTTGGCTTCGAGGACTGCCAGCGACGGCGTTAAAAAAACCGCCGCGCAAAGAAATACGAAAACCGCTGCCGCGCCTGTCCATTCCCAAAAACCTAAATGCCAGAACACGGAATGCCGCAGCCCGTTGCGAACCGGCATGGCCCACGACAGTTTCAGTCGCGTAAGGAGCAACAAGCATTCACTAAATAAAACTCCAACAAGCGGCAACAGCGTCACGCAGGACCAAGTCCAAAACAATCGTGCCGCTAACACGCTTTTTCTGCAGCCTTTCCACGCACACCAGCAGCCACACAACATTCCCAGTGCGAGAAATGCTGCGGAAGAGCGCGCAAGAAACTCGTGCAACCGCCAAATTCCGAATACACCGTGAATGTGCTGCGGGACAATCAGACATGTACAAACCAGAGCGACAATTCCCGCGACGAAAGTCCGGTAACTTACGCGCGCGACTCGTGGCGAGGATATTTCCAAATGGCGTTGCAAATATCTGGCGAACGGGAGCATGAACAACGCCGCGAGCGCCATTCCGCAAGCAGGTAGCCAATAATGGCCGGGGTTATCGCGCGGCGAGAGCAGGTTGGAAATGACGCGATAACGCCAATCATAAGTTTCCGGAAACATCAGCGCGCTCGCACAAAGTGTTCCGAAAAACGAAAGGAAAATCAGCCCCAGCAAGACGGCAAGGACTGGTTTGCGATAAAACATTGTTGCAAAGATTCGCACGCGATAAAACGCGCCGCAATTACGAGCGAAAAATCGGCGCCTTGGACAGCGGACGCTACATTCACCGAAATCCTGGGGAAGATCGGTCGTTGTAAAGCGGCCACTGTTGCAACACACTAAAAGCACAAGATCGACATGACTTATTTCTTCATTACCTCGCTGCTCAAGATCGTCGGGATCCTGTTCGTCGTGATTCTCCCGATGGTTTCCTACAGCGTTTACGCGGAGCGGCGTGTCAGCGCGTTTATTCAGGATCGGCAAGGGCCAAATCGCGTGGGACCGGCCGGTCTTTTCCAACCTATCGCCGACATGTTCAAATTGCTGCTGAAAGAAGATTTCACTCCGCGGAATGTAAACACATTCTATTACTGGCTTGCGCCATGTCTGGCGGTGATGCCGGCGATTATCACCATCGCGGTCGTTCCCTTTGGCAGCACACTCTTCGGCGTCCCAATGGTGATCGCAGACATCAATGTCGGAATCTTATATGTGTTCGCCATCGCTTCTCTGGGTGTTTACGGAATCGTCCTCGCCGGCTGGGCGTCCAATTCCAAATACCCGTTCCTGGGCGGCGTGCGTTCCAGTTCGCAAATGATTTCCTACGAACTGTCGCTCGGGCTGGCCGTGATCCCAATTTTCCTGCTCGTCGGAAGTTTGCGGCTGACCAGTGTCGTTCGCTATCAAATCGAGCATGGCTGGTTCATCGCTCCGTTTATCGGCGATTGGATGAACCCATGGAAATGGTTGCTTGCGATTCCAATGGTCCTTTCGTTCGTCGTTTTCGCGATCGCGATTTTCGCAGAGACGAATCGGTTGCCGTTCGATCTTCCCGAAGCCGAGCAGGAACTCGCCGGCGGTTACAACACGGAATACAGCTCGATGAAGTTCGCGCTCTTTTTCCTCGGTGAATACGCGGCCATGATCACCGGCTCAGCTATCATGGTGACTTTGTTTTTCGGCGGCTGGCATCTTCCACTTCCTTCATGGCATGGCGGATTTCACTGGGCGCTTGTCGATGGAAGCGCGCCCGGCTGGCGCGGCGTAATCGGCGGCTTGTTCAACATTGCAACCTTTTTCGCCAAAGTTGCCGTGGTAATTTTCGTGTTCATGTGGGTGCGCTGGACCCTGCCCAGGTTCCGCTACGACCAACTCATGCGGCTCGGCTGGCTTTTCTTTTTCGAGATTGCGCTGGTAAATATTTTCATTGTCGCGGGGATAATTGCATTTCTGCCGAGTTAATGACGAAATCCGAATGACAAGTGACGAAGTAATTACGAACAACGAAGCCGGCAGAACGGGTTGTCGCAAGGGGTTCGCCTGTCATTTGGCTTTCGTCATTCATTCGTCATTCGTTATTCGTCATTCGGATTTGTAATCATGGCTGTCACCGTTCAACGACCGAAGCTGAACTGGCGCGAGCGGATGTATTTGCCGGCGATCGCAGCCGGCCTTGCCATCACAATTAAACATTTCAAAAACATGCTGTTCGGACGCACCAAGGTCACCATGCAGTATCCCGAGGAAAAATGGGACAGCAGCCTTCCGGACCATTATCGCGGCGCACCCGCACTGGTGCGCGACGAGGAGGGTCGTGTCCGGTGCGTTGCTTGTCAGTTATGCGAGTTCATTTGTCCGCCGCGCGCGATTAAAATTATTCCCGGCGAAATCCCTTCAACAGATCGCTTCGCCAAAGTGGAAAAATATCCCGAGGAATTCGATATCGACATGATCCGCTGCATTTTCTGCGGGATGTGCGAGGAGGTTTGCCCCGAGCAGGCGATCTTTTTGCGTAAGGATTATGCCATCACTGGATTCACGCGCGCTGATATGGTGCATCACAAGGAGAAACTCCTCGAGATCGGCGGCGTGATGCACGGCGTCGTGCTGAAATGGAATGAGAAGAAGTAAAGCCACATATTGAGACAGATGATCACAGATTTTTCGGGTTCCGATTTTACATCTGTGTTTGATCTGTGTTCATCTGTGGCCTGAAAAAATGTCTCCGTTCCTGTTTTGGATTTTTGCTCTGCTGATGCTCGTGTTCGGAGCGGCCGTCGTTATTAACCGCAACCCCGTCGCGAGCGCACTCAGTTTGGTGGTTTCGTTTCTCGGACTCGCTGCGCTTTTCATGTCGCTCGATGCCTATTTCATCGGCATCATTCAAGTGCTGGTTTATGCGGGGGCCGTCATGGTCCTTTTTCTTTTCATTATCATGCTCCTCGATCTTCGCGCCGAAGAAGAACGCCGAATCAACTGGGTGGCCTCGGTTGGCGGGATCGCCGTCGCGCTAATCCTGCTCATCCAGATCCTTTTGGTCATTGGCCACTTTAAGGCCGCCCGCCAGACTTTTCCGCCGCTCGCAGGATCGACAATCGACGATGTCCGGAACGTCGGTGCGCTCCTTTTCAGCAATTACAATCTGCCGTTTCAAATCATTGGGGTTCTCGTTCTCGTAGCGACAATTGGCGTGGTCCTTTTAAGCAGACGCGACCCTCGATAGCAATTCAGCCCACGAAACACGCGAATGGCACGAAAAGAGCAAATATGGAGCTGATATACAAAGACGAAAGCTACGCGATCGTCGGCGCGTGTTTTGCCGTTTACAAGGATAAGGGCTGCGGGTTTCTCGAGCCGGTTTATCACGAGTGTCTGGAGATCGAGTTTGAGTTGCACGGGATTCCATTTCAATCGAAGGCGCCGCAGACTTTGCAATATCGCGGGCGCACTCTTATTCAAACGTTCACCCCGGACTTCGTTTGCTACGATAGGATCATCGTCGAGATCAAAGCCGTCTCCGCCCTGGTCGATGAGCATCGCGCGCAACTCCTGAATTATCTCAGCGCAACCGGCTGCAAATTGGGCCTGCTTGTGAACTCCGGCCACTGCCCAAGAATGGAATACGAACGCCTACTCAGCAGAACCCAGGAAGTTGCCGATGTTTATCTCTGAAACTTTCGTGTCTTTTCGCGTATTCGTGGGCCGGAAAAAATAGCATGATCACGCTGGGCGATTATCTCATCGTAAGCGGGATTCTTTTCGCGATCGGCTTCGCCGGAGTGCTGCTGCGCCGCAATCTGATCATCATTCTCATGTCGCTGGAGCTCATGTTGAACGCGGCGAATTTATCGCTCGTCGCGTTCTCAAGATTTCGTGTTCAACCGACAGGCCTGCCCGATTACAATGTGCAGGTCTTCGTTTTCTTTATCATCACCGTGGCTGCGGCGGAAGTCGCAGTGGGTCTGGCCATCCTTGTGGCCCTTTTTCGCGCACGCCAAACCACCGATCTGAAAGACATCAGCAGCCTGAGATTTTAGCCCACAAAAATACACGAAATGACGCGAAAAGAAGAAAATGCAGAATTAATTTATAAGGAAGAAAGTTACGCCATCATTGGTGCATGCTTCGAAGTTTACAAAAATAAGGGCTGCGGTTCCACGAACCGATCTACCACGAATGCCTGGAGATCGAGTTTGAATTCCAGAGAATTCCATTCCTATCAAACCACCGGAAAGTTTGCAGTATCGCAGTCGCACGCTGGTTCGCGACCGGCTGCAAATTGGGTCTGCTTCTCAACTTTTGTCATTACCAAGACTGGAATACGACCGCCTCCTGCCCCGAAGCCATGAACCCGTCGATCTCCACCTGTGAAAAGTTTCGTGTCTTTTCGTGTGTTTAGTGGGCCAAAAAAATGATTCTTCCGTGGCTTATCCTTCTCGCACCGCTCGCTAGCGCGATCGTTATCACCCTCTTCACGCTTCGATGGAAAGCGTTGAGCAGTTTTATTTCCGTCGCGGCTGTGCTCATAAGCTTCATCTGCAGTTGTTTGATCTTCACGCAATCAGGTATCTCCGCGCGACAGTTCACTTGGATCGACTTCGGCGGAGTCTTCAAAGTCCCGTTTGGTTTTCTATTGGATAATCTCAGTAAGACGATGCTCGTCGTGGTCTCAGGCGTCGGGTCACTAATACATATTTATTCGTTGGGCTACATGCGGGATGACGAGGGGAAGTCGCGTTATTTCGCGGCGTTATCGCTCTTCATGTTTGCCATGCTCGGCATCGTTCTCGCGAATAATTTCGTGATGCTGTTTATTTTTTGGGAATTGGTCGGCTTTACCTCTTATGTCTTGATCGGCCACTGGTTCGATCGCGACGCCGCTGCCAGTGCGGCCAAGAAAGCATTCATCACAACCCGCATCGGCGACTTCGGATTCATGCTTGGGATTCTGATGGTTTGGATGGCGACGGGCTCGGTCGTTTTCAGCGACATCGCCCCGCGATTGTCGACCTTGACGGGTCATCCGGCGTTTCTGACGATTGCCGCACTTCTGATTTTCTGCGGCGCAGTTGGCAAATCTGCTCAATTTCCGCTGCATGTTTGGTTACCAGACGCGATGGAAGGCCCCACGCCAATTTCCGCGCTGATCCATGCCGCGACGATGGTGGCGGCCGGAGTTTACATGCTGGTCCGTGTTGCGTTCATCATTCAGGCTTCGCCAACCGCGCTCCTGGTCATTGCGTGGATCGGCACGATCACTGCAGTGCTCGCTGCCCTGATCGCAACCCAGCAAAATGACATCAAGCGCATTTTGGCCTACTCCACTCTCTCGCAACTCGGCTACATGGTGATGGCTGTGGGTCTCGCCTCAAATGAGGCGGCCATGTTCCACCTTTTTACCCACGCGTTTTTTAAGGCGCTCCTCTTCCTCGCCGCTGGTTCCGTCATTTTCATGATCCATCACGAGCAGAACATCTGGAAAATGGGCGGGCTTTCCCGAAAACTTCCGATCACCTTTGTCACCTTCGTGGTTGGCGCGCTGGCGCTGATCGGTTGTCCGCCTTTCAGCGGCTTTTTCAGCAAGGACGCTATTCTGGCGCTCGCATACGAACGCAACATGCCAATCTTCGTCATGGGTTTGTTCACGGCGTTTCTGACGGCCTTCTACGTTGTCCGCTTATTGGTCATCGTGTTCTTTGGCAAACCACGCAGCGAAATCGCGAGTGAAAGTAGAGAATCACCATTCGTGATGACCGGGCCGTTAATCGTGCTCGCGCTACTGGCAACGATAGGCGGATTTGCATTCTTCGCGCGAAACTTCCTTGCGCTCCCGATCGAGAAGGAAGTCGCGATTTTCGTCCCTGCCCTGGCGATCATTGTCCTGATTCTGGGAAGCGGACTAGCAATTGCACTGTATCGCAACCGGGCGCGCGACCCGCTCGATGTCGAGCTCTTGCGCCGCAAGTTTTATTTCGACGAGTTTTACGGCTGGCTGATCGATTGGACGCAGGAACTCCTCGCGCACATTTGCGCCTTCTTTGATCGATGGATTATCGATGCCGGCGCGGTGGGCGGGACCAGCGGTGGCACATGGGGAATCGGCGCTCTATTACGCTTGGTTCAAGTGGGAAATTTGCAGGCTTACGCGTTCTTGTTCGGCTTGGGAATCGTTGCACTCATCTATTTCGCCGTTTTCCGCTAATGGTTCTGTTCGTCATTTTCTGCCCGATCGTTGCGGCCATTCTGATCCTGATTGGTGCGTCTGCCCGCAAGACTGCATTGGCCACATCCGTTTTGACATTCGTGATGGCATTGCTTCTCCTCGCGTCGTTCCAAAAAGGGCAGCGCGATTTTCAGCACGTCACCTCGTTCAGCATATCTCCCGAGTGGCATCTGAGTTTCACGACCGGGCTCGACGGCCTGAGCCTGGCAATGGTGCTACTTGCCGCAATCGTAACGGTGGCCGCCGTCTGGTTTGCCGGCAGGATCGACAAGTACGAAAATGCGTTCTACGCCTGTCTTCTGTTGATTTCCGGCGGCGCGATCGGCGCGTTTGCATCGATTGATTTGTTTTTCTTTTACGCGTTTCACGAGCTCGCGCTCATTCCCACGTTCTTGTTGATTGGAATCTGGGGCAGCGGGAATCGCGTTGCAGCGGCATGGAAGATCACAATTTATCTCGCGATCGGGAGTTTCATTTTACTGCTCGGTTTGATTCTGCTCTATCAAAGCGTTCCCGTTACGTCGCGCAGCTTTGATATTCGCGCATTACAAGCCGCAGCAACCGGGGGTCAAATCTCGGCAGATTCGCAGCGCCACATTTATTTGCTGCTGCTAACCGGCTTTGGAATTCTCATCTCGCTTTTCCCGTTCCACACCTGGGCGCCGGAAGCGTATGCTGCCGCGCCCGCGCCCGCGGCCATGTTGCATGCGGGGGTTTTAAAAAAATTTGGGCTATATGGCTTGCTGCGTCTGGCTATTCCCCTGCTCCCGGAAGGAGCGCGCCATTGGACCGATCTGCTCGTGGTGCTGTTGCTCGGGAACATCATCTACGTCGGACTGGTCACCATCGCGCAAAAACGGCTCGATTGGATGCTCGGTTATTCGAGCGTCATGCACATGGGCTACATTTTTCTCGGGATCGCCAGCGCAAGCATTCTCGGCGTGACCGGCGCTGTTGTTTTGATGTTCGCGCATGGACTTTCAATTGCGCTCCTGTTTGCGATTGCGGGTGAGCTGCGCAAACGCGCTGACACGTTAACCTTCGACGAACTTGGCGGTCTCGGAAAAGTGATGCCCTTTGCTGGCCTTGCGTTTGGGCTCGGCGCGTTCGCTGCAATTGGTCTCCCCGGCTTCGCTAATTTTGCCGGTGAAATCATGATCTTCTTTGGCGCGTTCCGAAACGGGTGGGACATGGAGCGCTTTCATATTTTTCAAGTCGCGACCGTGCTTGGACTCTGGGGCGTTGTGATCTCGACGGTTTACATGCTGCGGGCTTATCGAAGAACTTTTATGGGAGCGCTTGGCGAACGCCTTCGGGGCCGGAAAGAACTTGCCGATCTTCGACCGGCCCTCCGCTTGCCGGTGACGCTGCTTGTGGGCGCATTGCTTTACTACGGATTTTTCCCGCAATCGTTTGTGCGAATGGTCGCGCCTGCGTTTCGCACTTATCTCACCGCAAACAAACAACCATGATTACCGCGCCGGAACTTGAGATTGCGGTGCTGGTGCTGGGAATGGCGATTCTGATTGTGGAATCCTTCGCCACACGGATCGACAGGCGTTTTT
>VBQC01000005.1 GCA_005887825.1 Verrucomicrobiota bacterium
GCAGTGTCGCTTCGTGCGCGGCGCGCACCTTGCGATTCACGATTTCGTCAGTCTCGCCAAACAAAGTGCGGCGTTCGCTGTGCCCGAGCACGACGTAGTGCACAAACAAATCGCGGAGCAGCGCAGCGCTGATCTCGCCCGTAAAAGCGCCGCTCCGCTCCCAATACATGTTTTGCGCGCCAACCTTTATGTTCTGCGCTTTGCCGAGCGCTTCCATCACTTTCGCAATCGCCGTGAACGGCGGCACGATCACCACTTCTACATCGGTGATCTCGCCCAGGTCCAGCAGCATCGACTCGACAAATCGCGCGGACTCGGCCTGCGTCATGTTCATCTTCCAATTGGCGGCGACGATTTTTTTGCGCATATGATTAGATTTCCGGCTAAGGGTTCAGAATTGAAAATAGATGAACGGCGTGTAGTGCGGCGGAACAAATAAAAGCACGACGGCAACAGTGCAACCGTAAGCCGCTGCGAAGACCGGCGCCGGCCACTGTCGCCATGGCTCGGTAAACCATCGGCGAGAATTGAGCCAATGGATGAAGGCCAGTGCCGCGACGACCAAAAGCATCCATCGGTGGAAGTGTTCGTTGCCACTGCCGCGAAAAAGCACGAACTGCTTCAGTATTGTCCCCGCGCGACTGAGATCGTGCGCACGGAAGAAGATCCAGGCAACGCACACCAAATACACGGTAATCGGCCAAGCAAGCCAGCGCATCGCCCGGGTGGCCCACTCGAGACTGGCTGTTAAGCGCATCCACTCGCGATGCACGAGCAGCGCGATTCCATGTAAAGCGCCCCAGATAACAAACGTCCACGCAGCTCCGTGCCAAAGTCCGCCGAGCAGCATCGTGATCATGATATTACGGTAAACAAACCAGCGCGGGCCGCGATTTCCTCCGAGTGGAATGTAAAGATAATCACGTAGCCAACTTGAGAGGCTAATGTGCCAACGCCGCCAGAAATCAGAGATGTTTTGAGCAAAGTAGGGAAACCGGAAGTTGTTCGGTAATTGGTACCCAAGTAGCCGGGCAGCGGCGATGGCCATGTCGGTGTATCCGGAAAAATCGCAGTAGATCTGGATCGCGTAGAACAACACGCCGATCCACGCGCTTCTTGGGGTGAAATTCGCCGGATGAGCAAAGTAGCGATCCGCGATCGGGGCTACTCCATCAGCGATGCACGCCTTCTTAATGAATCCCGACAAAAACAAGAGTACCGCTGCTCGCACATCGACATCGGCAAATTTGCGTGCCGAAACCAGCTGTGGCAGAAAGGTCGTCGCACGGACGATCGGTCCCGCGACCAACGGCGGGAAAAAACTGATGAACAGCGCGAGATCGGCAAAATTCGAAATGGCGCGCTGCCGTCCGCGGTACACGTCGATCGTGTAGCTCATCGAGTGAAACGTGTAGAAGCTGATCCCGACCGGCAGAATAATATTGAGGGTGCTTACGCTCGTAGGTAAGCCAAGCCACGCCAGGAACCCAGACGCCGACGAGACAAAAAAATTGAAGTATTTGAAAAAACCCAGGACGCCGAGATTGGCGCACACGCTCGTGGCAATCCACAGGCGCCGCCACCCCCGGCTCTTGCAGCGCGCGAGCATTCTGCCGACGATGTAATCCACCGTTGTGGACCCGAGGAGTAAGAAGGTGAATTTCCAATTCCAAGCTGCGTAAAAAACATAACTGCAGAGGAGAAGCCACACCTTTCGCGCGGTGTTGTCGCGCATCGTCCAATAGACGATAAACAACAATAGAAAGAACCAGAGGAAGCGAAATTCAACGAAGGACATTGGTGGGTGCAGCAGACGTCGAATTAAGCGAAGAGCGGTTGATTTTTAATCACTTGACTTCGCCTGCCTGTATGAGCTGCGCGAAGTTCACTGCCATGATGCGTGTGAACTCTTCCGCTCCGGATTTGGTCAAATGTTCCCGGTCACGCCGCGCGCTGCTGCGGTACAGGTTGGGATAAGCGCGCGGGTTGTTGAATGTCATGATAACGCCCCCCGGCGGCCGGGCATTGTTGTCGCCGTAAGCGATGTTAAATTGCGTGGCGCTTGGCGTGACTAAAAGGATTGGCTTTGCCCCAATAGCCCTGACTTTTTGGGCGCACTGGCGATATGCTTCCACCGTATAAGGTGAGATAAATGCGATGGGGGGGTTCGTACCCATTGCGAGCCCGAGCGCGCGCTCGTAGGCCGCAGCCTGACTAGCCGACATTCCCCCTGTTTTCGGGATGTAACCGTCGCCAGCTGCGCCAAGGTACTTTGCGTCCCACTTGCTTATGTCGCGTCCCCAAAAATAGTCGAGAATATCACCGCCCCTTGCGACATTAACAAAATTTCTTTCAAACTGCGCCGTATGAAAAATCAGCTGCTTGTACCTATTTGCCTCGCCTTTCCGGCACAGGATGATATCGCGGAGTTTTTTTAGACTCGGCAGCCAAACCGCGTCTATGCCGACATCCGTGAGTTTTCGTAGAAGGAGCGATGTTCGTTTCCAGTCAGCCCAATAGAGGGCGCGACGGCTAGTTTGGTTTTCGAAGGCCCATTTGGTTTGCAGCTCATCGTATTCAATAAAAACCCACCTCAGGTTGCGAGGCTTCGTGGTTAACAGCTGCTCCAGCACATAAGCGGATTCCGGCAGAAACATCCCGCCGATACCGAAGTTAAAGCTGCGCGTGGGGCTCCCACTCTCGCGCATGACGCCATCGAAAATCGCGGGTGAGATCTGAAAATAGACGCGGCTCGAACCAATGAAGAGTGTGTCAAATTCGTCCTTGTGGGCTGCGAAAAATCGCAGTTTCTGCGAAACCCCATCATCGATCGCCGGAAACGGCAGGATCGCGTGCAGACCCATGCAAGTCAGAAGGAATGCGCCTGCAGCAATGGCCGAATTAGTGAGCGCCCGGAGGAGAGTTCTTCGCTCGGCCGCCGTTGGCGCTCGTAGAGGCTCAACGTTCAAAGCGAGATCGCGGATCGGACACAGGTTATTTCGTATCGCTGAGCGCGGCGACGCCCGGCAGTGCCTTGCCGTCGAGCAATTCCAAGGAAGCGCCACCGCCAGTAGAGATGAATGTCATTTTGTCGGCAAGTCCGGCTTGTTTTACCGCGGTCACGGAATCGCCTCCGCCGATGATCGTCGTCGCGCCCGACTGGGCGAGCGCTTCCGCAATCGCCATGGTCCCCTCCGCGAAATCGGGAATCTCAAAAATGCCGACAGGCCCGTTCCACAAGACCGTTTCTCCTTGCGCGATTTCCTCCTGATAAAGCGCAATCGTCGCTGCGCCGATATCGACCGCCTGCCATCCATCGCTGATCCCGTGTTTTGGCGAGAGCCGACTAGTATTTCGAATTGTCGCGCCAACGCGAATTTCTTTCGCTTCCACGGCGTCGATCGGAACCAGAAATTTCACGCCCCGTTTCTCCGCCAGGTCGAGAATTTCACGCGCAAGATCGAGTTTATCCGATTCCACACGGCTTGCGCCGACCGGGATTCCCTGCGCCTTAAGGAATGTATTTGCCATGGCGCCGCCGATCAAAATGCTGTCGGCCTTTCCCATCAGCGCTTTCAAAACACCGATTTTGTCGGAAACCTTCGCTCCGCCCAAAATGACGACGAACGGTTTGACCGGTTTATCGAGCCCTTCGCGCAAATGTTTCAACTCTTTCTCCATCAGGACACCCATCGCCGATTTTGCCACAAATTTTGTGATGCCCGCTGTGGACGCATGGGCGCGATGCGCCGCGCCGAACGCATCGTTTACATAAAGATCACCGAGTTTCGCGAGTGCTTCCGCGAATTTCGGATCGTTCGCTTCTTCCTCCGGCTGGAAACGGACATTCTCGAGCAGAGCGACATCGCCATTCTCCATGTGGCTAATGATTTTTTTTGGAACCTCACCAATTGTGTCGTGACTGAAAATGACGGGCTGATGGATAAGCGAATGCAAATAATCGCCGATGGGACGAAGGGATAATTTTTGGACGCGCTTTCCTTTGGGCCGGCCAAAATGCGCCATCAAAATCGTTTTCGCGCCGTGCTCGCGCAGGTAGTTAATGGTAGGCAGGCTCGCACGAATACGCGTGTCGTCGGTGATGCGGACCTTTTTACCGCGCATTTCAGTCGGCACGTTGAAATCCACCCGCACCAGGACGCGTTTCCCGCGTACATCGAGATCGCGCAGAGTGAGCTTGCTCATTCGTGCTCGTGATCGCGCACATGATCATGATCCTGCTCATGATCATGATCGTACTCGTTAGGATACGCTCCTTCATCCTCCCTCAAGAACTCGGCGCGCCCCGAAAACCTTTTGAGCATTCCCATCAGCATGTTAACGATGCGCACGAGTTGCTCTTTCGCGGGAACGATTTGCTCTGTAGCGATGAGCTTTCGCACTGCCAGCACGTCAAGACATGCCGCACACTCCAGGGCCGAACCGCGAGCGATCTCTAAGAATCTAGATCGATCAGCGTCCGAGAACTTCCCATTTCCCTCCGCAATATTGAGAGGCAAACTCGTTGAAGCGCGATCAAGTTGATCTTTTGCGGCTGCTTTGCCGGTGATGTCATTAAGCAAATCGCCGACCCAGCCACAGAACGCGACGGATTCCTGATAAACATCGAGTTTTTCATGGTCGAAGTAAGCTTTCATGCTTCGATCGTGAGCAAGAGCAGGAGCATGAGCAAGAGGGACTATTTCGCCAACATCTCCATCAATTCCACGCAGCGATTGCTGTAGCCCCATTCGTTGTCATACCAACCGACGATCTTCACGAAGCGATTGCCAAGCATAAGCGTCAGCTGGCTGTCAAAAATGCAGGAATGCGGATTTCCCACGATGTCCTGCGAAACGAGCGCCTCGTCACTGTATTCGACCACGCCCTTGTAGCTTTTATCTGATGCGGCTTCTTTGAAGGCGGCATTGACGGTATCGACCGTCGCATCCTTCTCAATCACGGCGGTGAAATCGGTGACCGAACCATCCGGAGTCGGCACGCGGAAGGCGCCACCGTTCAATTTCCCTTTTAATTCTGGAATGACTTCACCGATTGCCTTTGCCGCGCCAGTGGTGGACGGGATGATGTTGATCGCCGCTGCTCGCGCGCGTCTCAAATCTTTATGTGGAAAATCGAGAATGCGCTGGTCGTTGGTGTAGCTGTGGATGGTGCTCATGAATGCATGGGCGATGCCGAATTTGTCATTCAAGACCTTCGCCATTGGCGCGAGGCAATTCGTTGTGCAACTCGCATTTGAGACAATTTTATCCTTCTCGGGATTAAAGAGGTTGTCGTTCACGCCGATGCAAATCGTTACATCCGGATCTTTCGCCGGCGCACTGATCAGAACTCGTTTCGCGCCCGCCTTGGTCAAGTGCAACTCGGCTTTATCGCGGCTGGTGAAAAAGCCGGTCGATTCGAGCACAACATCGATATCTAACTTCTTCCACGGCAGATTCGCCGGGTCGCGCTCCTTCAAAATCTTAATTTTGTGGCCGCGCACGATAATGTTTTCCTCGTCATAACCGATCTCGCCGTCGAATTTGCCGTGTACCGAATCCCATTTGAGCAGATGAGCGAGTGTGTGCGTGTCAGTGAGATCGTTGATTGCGCGAACCTGCTCGACTTGTTTTTGCGTCATGGCGCGAAGCACGTTGCGCCCGATGCGACCAAACCCGTTGATAGCGTAATTTGCCATAGAAAGGATATTAAAGGTTGAAACGTTAAAGAGGTTGAATCGTTAAACCGTTAAACATCGAACAGCAAACGCCAAACTTCGAACGAATTCCGAACTAAATACAGGCGCTTCTTTAATGAAAAATCAGGTAGCGCTTTGGAGCGCGCTTATATCGATCCTTTGTGCGTACGCCGCGGTAGACGCCGCGCCCGCTTCTTCGCAAATGAAAACAATCCTCGTGCTGGGCGACAGTCTTTCAGCGGGATTTGGCCTGAAATCGAGCGAAGCTTATCCGGCTCTGTTGGCAAAGAAATTGCGCGCCGCAGTACTAAACTTTCAATTGACTAACGCCAGCCAGACTGGCGGCACGACCGAGGGCGGCTTGGAACGGCTCCCGGCCCATTTGAAACGCAAGATCGACATCTTCATTCTGGAACTCGGAATCAACGACGCCTTTCGCGGCGTGCCAGTCGATCAGATCGAAAACAATCTCCAGCAGATGATCGATAAAGTGAAAGCGCGAAATCCAGATGTGCGCGTGCTGATCGCAGGAATGCAGCTTCCAAATTATGCAGCCGACGATTACGTTTCCGCCTTCGGCAAAATGTTCGCTGAGCTCGCGGCCAAAAATGGCGGGTCTCTGGTGCCGTACCTCCTTGATGGTGTGGGCGGCGATCCGTCATTAAACTTGCCGGACGGCATTCATCCAAATGCCGCCGGTCAAAAGATTCTGGCCGAAAACGTGTGGCGTGTGCTGGAACCAATTGCGCGCAAGGTTTCCCTGTAGCCGCCGTCCTATGGGCGGCGCAGGGCAGGGTCGTTGACTGCACCAGGGTTGCATTTCGCAGAGCGAAACGACTACAAACCAGACGACCGCTCGGCTATCCTCGCACGTTAAGTAAATAACGATGGACCCTGCACGACCAAACGATCCTGACCCGAGCGATCCTTTTAATCCCGAGCGGGCTGATCACGCGATCCTGGAAACGATCGAGATTGCAACCGAAGGCGAAGATTGTGACGAATGCGTGCGAAAGCTGCGGGCGCCACTCATGAAAATCAAAGGGGTGAAGAACGTGAAAGTTGACCTCAGGCATGAGCGCGTCGTCGTCACATTTGATGCGCGCAAAACGCATCCGCCCGATCTTCACGACGCAATCCTGGAAAGCGGTTATAAGCCAGGAGCAGCGGCGGCGGATTAAAAAGAGAAAGCGCCGAACGCGTGTCATCCCGAGCGGAGCGAGTTACCTCGCAATCGAAGCTTGGAGCACACTGGCTCGGATGAAGATCCGCCTGTCTTTGTGAGGCCCTTCACTTCGTTCCGGATGACAGCGCGATTAAACCGCCGGCTGTTGCTGCGTGAGGCAATGAAAAGTACCTAGCCCCCAGATTAATTCGCGGCAATCAATCCCGATAGTGAGGCGATTCGGGAACACGTCTCGCAAGATCGACAAGGCGGCTTCGTCGTTTGGATCGGCGAACATCGGCACCAGCACGCAAGTGTTCGCGATGTAGAAGTTCGCGTAGCTCGCGGGCAGGCGAAGCCCTTCGCGCACGATCCTCCTTGGCAGCGGCAAGGTAATGATGTCGATCTTGCGATTATTGATCTTCATCTCTCGCAAGCGCGCGAGATTTTCGTGGAGCGGCTCGCAATTTTCGTCGTCGCGATTTTCTTCTACAACCGTGACGACGGTACGCTCCGAAACAAAACGCGCGAGATCGTCGATGTGGCCATCGGTGTCGTCGCCGGCGATGCCGTCACCGAGCCAGAGAATCTCGCGAACGCCCAAATAATCCCGCAAGCGTTGTTCGATTTCACCGCGACTCAGTTGCGGATTGCGGTTTGCATTCAAGAGACACGACTCGGTGGTAAGAAGAGCGCCTGCGCCGTTCCCGTCGATCGAGCCCCCTTCCAGGATCATTCGGGGATAAAAAACTGGTAGATCGAGAAATTCCGCGACGCGCGTCGGCACAACCTCATCGAGATCGAATGGCGGATATTTGTTGCCCCAGGCATTGTAATCCCAATCGACAATTGCGAGTTTTGGATCGACATCGCGGGTCAAAAAAATCGGTCCGTGATCGCGGCACCATGGCTCGTTTGTGGAAATCCGGTGAAACGAGATCCGTTCCATCGGTAATCCATCCAAAACCGCGCGCGCCTCGGCTTCGTGCGCGCCGTTGCAAACGCTGATGCAAACTTGCTCCGATTCGATCAGTGCTTCCACCATTGCTCGCAACGCCGGCAAAACGCGATCGAACGAATCGGGAAAACTGATCCCCTCCCGACGCGGCCATGAAAGCCACGTGGCGGCGTGCAGTTCCCATTCCGCCGGCAGGTGATATCCGAGTGCAGCAGGTATTTGCAAGATCACGATGCAACGTCCAACGCCGAACGCTCAACGTCTAATGTTGAATTGCTAAGCTGCCGTTACGCGTTCGATTTCGATTGTAAATCGCACCGACGATTACGCCAATCACGATCATCTCGACGAAGCCGCCGATGCTTACCAGCACTAGAAGCTTTGCGGGAAAGGGTTGCGTCGCGTAAATCGTGCAACGCGCGCTGACCGCCAGAATCTCCAACATGATTCCGAGGCGAACACCGGCTGCGATCCCGCCACCTGCGAAACCGCTGGCGTAAATCATGACGAAAGAGAGCGCCAAACCTGCTTCGCCGACAGCGAGCCAATAAAACAGGCCCATCATTTCTTCGCGCGGACGAAAGAGACTTTGCGCTTGAGCGAGAACATCTTTCAGCAGCACGCCGTTATAGAGCCATCCCCAAAAGAAGATGAAGATGAATGCCGCGATGAATGCGATGACGAATCGTTTCATCAATTAGAATCTAATTCGTCGTGAGTGAGCTTGGCCTAGCCGTCGCGTCCCTTCGACGGCCAAGAAGGTGTCACTCCTTGGGTTGATTCAACGTGTAATCCCAGTTCGCGCAAAAGGGCTACATCGAGATCCGCCGTCGGATTTTTTGCGGTGAGAAGTTTGTCGCCATAAAAAATGGAATTCGCGCCCGCAAAAAAGCAAAACGCCTGACCTTCACGCGAAATTCGGGTGCGACCGGCGGCCAGTCGCACGCGCGCTTTCGGCAAGGCAATCCGCGTGACCGCGATCAGACGGACGAGCTCAAAAATATCAACCGGCGCTTGATCGGCCAGCGGTGTGCCCGGCATCGCCATCAAACAATTGATTGGCACGCTTTCCGGAGGCGGACCGAAATCGCTCAATACTTCCAGCATGCGCAAACGATCGGCCTCGGACTCGCCCATCCCGATGATCCCGCCGCAACAAACCGACATCCCGCTCTCTTGCACGGCGGCAATCGTGTTGAGGCGATCTTGAAATGTATGTGTGCTCACAATTTCCGGATAAAACTCGGGCGAAGTGTCGATGTTATGATTGTAAGCAGTAACCCCGGCAGCTTTCAGTTTTCGCGCTTCTACGGGCCCGATCTCACCAAGTGTAACGCACACTTCCATGCCCAGCTGGCTTACTTCCCGGACAATTTCCAGGACGCGCTCAAATTTTTCCGAACCGTCATGCACGCCGCGCCAGGCCGCGCCCATGCAAAACCGGGTCGCGCCTTGTGAACGCGCCCGTCTGGCCGCGGTCAGAATATTTTCCAGCGATAACAACGCTTCGCGCTCCACCCCGGTGGAGTAGTGAGAAGATTGTGCGCAATAAGCGCAATCTTCGCTGCAGCCGCCGGTCTTGATGCTGAGCAAAGTGCAACGCTGCACTTCCTCGCCACGCCAATGCCGGAGATGCACGGCGCGACTCTGCGAAATCAAATCGAAGAGCGGCTGACGATACAGCGCATGGAGCTCTTCGAAATTCATGACTGAACCTCAGATCAAATGGACAGTGAGAGATTCCTCGACTCCGCTTGGAATGACAAGAGCAGCGTTGCTCAGTCAAACATCAAACATCGAACATTCAGTTCACCCACTTGTCTGTCTGCGAAACAAGGACGGGCAGCTCTTCCATCATGTATTGAGTCTTTCCGACGGCGCCGATCATGCGCACGCCCGTGGCCGCATGCCATTTCTTCGACATCTCTTCGCCAGTGTGGCAACCCCAGCTTTTAACGAAGGCATTCCGCGCAAAAATGCCGCGTTTGATCTTCGTCAGCTCGCTGTCGTGCAGCCAGGATTTGCAGGCGCTATCGATGTTGCTGCTGTAGTCGAACATGAAGCAGGCCCTGTTTGAGTGCCCGAAGTATTCGAAGCCGGCGACCTTCATCTGATCCCGCGGCTGGCCGTTGTTTAAGTAATTGATCACCTCCGAGCCTGCGTTAAACCAAACGAGATCGAAATTGAATTTTTCCCGCACCGAATCGATTAAACTAAGCAGGTCCTGGTGTTCCTGTTTGGCGCGATCCAAATATCCCTGTTTGTAAACGAGCCAGGTAATCTTCGCATCCGGTCCGAGCTGAGCCCGCAATTGTTCGGTGCGTATTCGCGCGGCGCGGACAAAATTCGCCCACCAATGGTCGTGCGGATAAGCTTTATAGTGTTCCCACTGATAAAGAGACGGTCCGCCAACCAAAATAATGTATTCGCCTGATGCCGGCGACGCCGCTTTCGCGCCAAATGCGAAGACCAACAAAAAACAAACGAGCAAGAGGCGTTTCATCATGGCTAGCGAAAGCATTATTTACGCGGGGCGCGAAATTGCGCAAGTTGTAGCCGGCATCACCGATGCCGGCTACTGCGCATCCACTTCGTCGCGGACGAGGTCTTCCCATGCCTGCCGTTTCCGGATCAATGCGAAGCTGTCACCGCGAACCAGCGCTTCCGGAGGCAAAGGCCGCGAATTATAATTCGACGCCATCACAAATCCGTAGGCGCCCGCGCTCATGATGGCGAGCAGATCGCCTTCATGGAGCTCCGGCATCTCCCGATCGAGAGCAAAAAAATCACCCGACTCGCACACCGGCCCGACAACATCAATCTTTTCAAACCTCTTACGCTTGCTCCCGCTCTTACCCCTGCTCTTCCCTGACGGGAAGCTGACAGCTTCCTCTACAGACCGCGGTTCTTCGACCGGTATGATCTCGTGATAGCTGTGATAGAGCGCTGGCCGGATGAGATCGTTCATACCCGCATCGACAATCGCAAATTTTTTCTCACCGGTTTGCTTGATGTAACGAACTCGTGTTAGCAAAACGCCCGCATTTCCCACCAGCAATCGCCCCGGCTCGAGCAGAATCCGCAGGTTCGATTCGCGCAAAGGCGGCAAGATGACATCGACATATTGCTGGATCGACAACTGAGACTTCGGCGAACCCTGTCTTTTCCACCAGTCGCCGCTCCCACTCGCAAAACTTGATTCGTAAACGATGCCCAGCCCGCCGCCGATGCTAAAAAACTTGATCCCATATTTGGATTTCAAGTCGCGTACGATTGGCGCGACTTTCTTGATTGCATCGGCAAACGGCGCAGCCTCAGTGATTTGCGAGCCGATGTGCATCTGCACACCGACGATGTCGATGTTTGTCATTTTCGCGGCGCGCTCGTAAACGGCAGCAAGCCGACCAAGCGCAATGCCGAACTTGTTCTCGTGTGAGCCGGTCGAGATGTATTCGTGCGTGTGCGGGTCGACATCGGGATTGGCACGCAAGGCAATTGGTGCGCGCATCCCGCGTCTGCGGGACGCACCCGCGATCTGATCGATGTACTCCAGCTCCGCTTCGCTCTCGACGTTGAAACTGTAAACACGCTTCTCGAGCGCGTATTCGATTTCTTCGCGCGATTTCCCGACGCCCGCGAAAGTGCACTTTGCCGGATCGCCGCCCGCCGCGAGCACGCGATAAAGTTCGCCGCCGGATACGATGTCGAATCCTGCGCCTTCTTCGACGAGCAACTTCAGGATCGCGCGGTTCGAGTTCGCCTTGACTGCGTAACAAATCAGATGATCGAGCGCGGCGAGCGCAGCATCGAGACGGCGATAATGATCGAGAATCGTGCCTGCACTGTAAACATAGAGTGGCGTCCCGAACTTCTCAGCAACGCGCGCAAGATCGACTCCTTCGCAGTGGAGATGCCCGTCGCGATAATGAAAAAAATGCACACGCGAATGTAGCGGCAAGGAGCGGCGATTTCCAAATCGCCGAGGGTAGCGCACGCGTCTCGCGTGCTGGTTTGGGCGTCCTCGCCGAAACAGTCTTTTATGAAGAGATCTCATTACAGATGCGTATTCTTCTGCTTCGAAAGGCCGACTTCAGAAAAGTTCGCGACGGCGAGACACCGTCGCCAACACGCGAGACGCGCGCGCTACCCAAGCACTCTCAATCCGATATTGATAACCGCGATCAACGCTACTCCCACCAAAAAACTTGTCAGAACAAGTTTCTTTCCATGCTTCAACATTTCTCCGAGAACCGCGTGCGCGGCCAGATAGAAAAATCCGCCGCCCACGTGCGCCATAATCAAACCGAGCCAAAAAGTCGAAACCTTCGCCAGAAAGAAAATACCGATCACGCCGCCGAGGAGCGTCGTTGCTTCCACTGCGGCTACCCAGCCGAGCGCCGCCGCACGTTGCAGTCCAGCGCCGATCAAAAGACTGCCCAATGCGAGGCCTTCCGGAACTTTGTGAATGCACAGAGCAGAGAAAAGCGACCAGGTTGTCGCTTCGGTCGCAGGCAACTCGTGTTGAATTCCCAAAGCCAGACCATCGGTCGTACTGTGAATAGCCAGTGCCACAATCAGCGCAGTCGCGATTTCGCTAAAATGTCGCGTCGCGTCTGCATCGAAGTGACTGGCCGCGCAGGCAGGACAGACATGATGAATGTATTTGCTGATGAAGAAGAACAGCGCGTATCCGGTGGCGGCCGCCAACGCGACTGCCCACCAAGAGACTTCGCCTAAACTTTCAGGCAGAATCGCGAAGAGCGTGACGCCAAGAAGAGTTCCGGCTGCGAAACTAATCAGCGCGCAAAGCGGCTTGTGCGCTAAGTGCAGGGATGTGCTGATCGATCCACCGGCAAGGGCAAACACATAAGCCGCGACGACCTGCCAGAGAGTGATTTGATCATTCATTATTTTGCTCTCGCCGAAGGCTTCCGGCGCCATCGTAGATCAACGCCCGACGCCGGCTGGACCCTGCTTCTCGCAGTAAACGTAGCCCAGCCGTCAAGAAGGTCCGGGTGGTGGTTGGCGGAATAGCCGCGCGGAGTTAAGGATAAAAGCCAACTCCGAGCCGACGTGAATGAGTGCCGCGATAATCGGTGCGAGCAGACCGAAGAAGGCTAATACAATACCTGCGGTATCCACGAGAATTGTCCCCCAAAAATTAAACATGATCACGCGATAGCAACGCTTGCTGATGGCGAGCACTTCGAGCAAGCGCGAGAGATCGCTGGTCATCAACGTCACATCCGCGGTTTCCAGCGCGACATCCGTGCCCTGGCCCATTGCCACGCCCACTGTGGCTTCGGCCAGCGCGGGCGCATCGTTCACGCCATCCCCAACCATCACGACTTTGTTCCCGCGTTGGAGCAATGAGCGGATTTTCTCCAACTTCTGCTGTGGCAGCAAATCGCCAATTGCTTCATCCACGCCGAGTAAATCCCCGATGGTTTTAGCCGTTTTAGAACTGTCGCCGGTGAGGAGAATAGTGCGCAGGTCGAGGCTCTTCAGCCTGGCGACGGCTTGCCTGGCTTCGCCGCGCAGTTGGTCGGCGAGTGTGACCGCGCCGAGAACGCGTCTGTCCCGGCCCACGAGCACTGTGGTTTCCCCCATACTTCTCGTAGCGGAAGACTCGGCTGCGAATTCCGCAGGGACAGACAGGCCGCGTTCTTCAAACAACGCTCGCGAGCCGACGAGGATTTCGCTTCCGTTGTCTTCGCAGGTCAATCCCTTGCCAGGCAAGTAGTGCAGGTTCGCATACTCCCGCAGCAGAACATTGCGCTCTCGGGCACGACGCACTATCGCTTCGCCGAGGGGGTGCTCAGAGTGTTGCTCCGCGATAGCAGCGGCCTGCAATACTTCGTCCTCGCTCGCGCCATTCAGCGTGGTGATGGATGTGACTTCAGGAACGCCCAAAGTCAGCGTGCCAGTCTTATCAAGAACCACCGTATTGATCTGGCTGAGTTGTTCGAGATAAAGTCCACCTTTAATAATGATGCCGCGCCGCGCCGCGCTGCCGATGCCCGCCAGGACAGCCAGCGGGGTGCCCGCCGCCACGCCGCACGCGCCTGCCACGATGATAACAGCAATGGTCGAAGTAAGGTTGCGCGTGATGGTGAACGTCAGGACTGCCGCGCCGAGCGCGAAGTAAACCAGACCAGCGGCGAGCCGGTCGGAGACGCGCTCCACAGGCGCTTTTGATTTCTCGGCTTGCTCGACGATTTCAATAATTTTCCCGAAAGTCGTGTCGCGCCCAATTTTTTCCACCCGAACTTCCAGCACGCCATCTTTGTTAATCGTGCCCGCAAACACCTTACTACCCGCGACTTTTTCCACCGGCAACGATTCGCCCGTAATGGAAGATTGATCCACAAAGCTGTGGCCCTTGCACACTTCGCCGTCAGTGGGGATGCGTTCGCCCGGACGAATAACAATGGTCTCGCCGCGGGCCACCTCTTGGGTGCCTAGTTTCCGTTCTTGACCGTCGCGCCGCACGGTGACCTGGCGCGGGAGTGAATCAACTAGGGTTTGGATCGCGCGTCGTCCGCCGCCGATGGTGAAACTCTCGAGCAATTCAGCGAAGAGCACAAAAAACGCGATGACTAGTGCGGTGAAGAATTGACCGATGCACAACGCGGCAACGAGCGCAATAGTCATGGAGAGTTCCATCGTCATGCGTCGCTTGCGCACGTTCTCCCACGCCTCTTCGAAAATTGGAAAGCCGCCGACAAGCGTCGCCACGAATGCCAGCCAGTCGCGCGACATCCAGTGTCTCCACCAGCCTGAGAGGTTGGCAAGAATGACCACGGCCATGACAATCAGCCGCACGTACTCAGCTGCGTGATTTTCACGCTCGCTTACCAGCTCATGCTCGCTCTCGCCGTCGCCGGTATGTTTCGCATGTTCGGACGTGGATTCTCCTTCACGCTCTCCCATATCTGTGTTCATCTTTTTCGATGCGCATCAGTTGTTCTGCAAAGTCACAATCCGGGTCCGCCGTTCGGCCTTTGAAAAATCGGGGACGAAGTCGTGCGTCTTGCGAAAACGGGAATGGTCTGTCCGATGCATTATGTGAAAGTTATCGCGATTAGGAAGGTTTGCTTCAGAAATCAACCCGCGAAAATCTTGCTCGGTAACCTCAGGAATGGTTAGCCGATTCGGTGCTTCCAGTATCCGGGCTCATGGCTGCAATGCATGACGGGATAGATTGTGTCATGCTCTTGGTCGGCCTCCCAACGACAGGAGAAAACATATATGAAATAGCCGCGCCTGAGTGACTGGGAAGCAGTCGCTACTGGCGTCCCGTGCACTCCTCCTCAGGGAAGCTTGGCGGCATAGTTGACAAATTGGCGTCTTGCTGTTGAATAATGCCTCAGGTTTCTTCCTCACCAGTCATTCTCTCGGTGAGGCGCTGTTCAGAATTTACCAGCTTTTTAGTCAGGCAACTTCCAAGTCAGAAATCATAGGTCCTCACCGATGTCGGGACATAGCAAATGGTCGAAGGTCAAGCGGTTCAAGGGCGCGATCGACGCGAAACGCGGCAAGATCTTCAGTAAACTATCGAAGGAAATTACCATCGCCGCGAAAACCGGGGGTGGCGATCCCGATGGCAATCCGCGCCTGCGTAGCGCAATCCAAGCCGCGCGCGCGCAGAGCATGCCGAACGACAATATTGAGCGCGCAATTAAGCGCGGCACCGGCGAGGGCATTGACGCACAACACTTCGACGAGATCGTTTACGAGGGTTATGCGCCGGGTGGTGTGGCAGTGATTGTTGAAGCCGCGACTGACAACAAGAACCGAACGGCCGCCGAGATTCGAAGCATCTTCACCAAAAATAACGGCAACCTTGCCTCGACCGGAAGCGTTTCATTCATGTTCCATAAGAAAGGCCAAATCAGTGTCCCCCGCTTGGGTATTGATGAGGATCGGCTTCTGGAACTTGCCTTGGAGGCCGGTGCCGAGGAGTTGACAACCGACGAGGATCAGTATCTTATTACCACTTCCCACGATCAGCTATATGCCGTAGCTGAGGCGCTCAGAAATGCGGGCGTAACTACCGATGGGCAAAAGTTTACATTCATTCCCGATACAACGGTTCCGGTTGCCGACGAGACCGTGGCGCGTCAGGCGCTGCGCTTGTGTGATGCGCTTGAAAACGACGACGACGTGCAAAACGTCTATTCAAATCTAGAAATTCCCGACGAATTGCTGGCCAGGTTGCCGGCCTAAAAAAGTATTGCTTGCAGGAAACTTATCAAGGCGCTGCACCGCCGCAGCGAAGAATTCCATCTAATTTATGAACGAAGAAAACGAAAACCAGCCTGCGCCGCTGGAAACTGAGTCCGCTTCACCCGAGCAACACCAGCATCGTCCGCGCCGCCGTTATCCTCGCAGACGTTATCGGGATCGGGACGACCGGTTGGGACGCGATAATTCCGGGCAGTCCCCAAATTCTTCATCGACCATTGTCGATCCTGCCAGCGCAGATGCTGGTGTCGAGAGATTGGATCGACAGGCACGCGAAGGTGTCGAGGGCGCAGTCGAAAACGGCGAACAAGTTCAGGCTGAGCCGGAATTTGGCGAAGGGATCATCGAGATTTCAGGCAAGGGCTTCGGCTTCCTGCGCGATCCAAAACGCAACTTCGTGCAAACGCCGCAGGACATTTTCGTCACGCCGGAAATCATCCGCCGTTTTGCTTTGCGCGACGGTATGTGGATTAACGGCGAAACCCGGCGCGGCAGTCGTGGCCCGCAATTGATCAAGCTACTTACGATTAATGGCGAGGAGCCGACCAAATACCAGGGGCTTCGCCCGTTTGAGGAATTAACGACGATTAATCCAAACAAGCGCATCAAACTGGAGACGGCGCCGGAGCGTTACACGACCCGCATCATGGATTTGATGACGCCGCTCGGTATGGGCCAGCGCGGTTTGATTGTCGCCCCGCCGCGCACTGGCAAGACAACGCTGCTGCATCACATCGCCGAGGCGGTCACAAAGAATCATCCGGAGATGAAGGTGATCATTCTCCTTGTCGATGAACGCCCGGAAGAGGTCACCGATTTCCGTCGTTCGCATCCGACAGCCGAACTGATGGCTAGCTCCAACGACAGCGACATCAAAAGTCACACCCGTATCGCACAACTCTCAATCGAACGCGCCAAACGCCTCGTCGAAGCAGGCAAGCACGTGTTTATTCTCCTCGACTCAATCACGCGCACGGCCCGTGCATTCAATAATGCGATGGCTGGTGGAGGTCGCACCATGAGCGGCGGTATCGATGCCCGCGCCATGGAAATACCGCGTAAAATTTTCGCAGCAGCTCGTAATACCGAAGAAGCCGGCTCGCTCACTATTGTCGCCACGGCGCTGATCGAAACTGGCAGCCGCATGGACGAACTGATCTTTCAGGAATTTAAGGGCACCGGCAATATGGAAATGGTGCTCGACCGCAAAATCAGCGACCAGCGGATTTATCCGGCCATCGATATTTTCCTCTCCGGCACACGGCGCGAAGAATTGCTGCTGCAACCATGGGAGCTGGAGAAAATCAATCTCATCCGCCGCGGCTTGGCCGGTCACAAACCGGAAGAGGCGATCCAACGTCTCTTGATGTTCGCGAAAAAATTCCCGACGAACGCAGAAATGCTCAAGGGAATTCCGGGTTAGACGCGCTCTTGTCGTTGAAGCGTTGAAGCGGCTGCTGATGGAGGGCGTCCGCTCTTTTCAGGCGCCAACCACACTGCGAGAGAGAGAATTTTCCATTTATCAGATCGCTGATCGCTTCTAAGTTCGGCCCGATGGCCAGGTTAATCGAAGGCCGCGCAATCGCGGAAAAAGTTTATCTCGATCTTCGCCAGGAGATCGCGGAGATGAAATCGAAAAGCGTCACGCCGGGGCTTGCCGTCGTTCTCGTCGGAGACAATCCCGCCTCGCGCGCCTACGTGCGCTCGAAAGATAAAATGTGTCGCGATCTCGGTTTGCACTCGGTCAAGCTCGAGCTGCCATCATCGACAACACAAATGGAACTGCTCGTCCGCGTCGAAGAATTGAATCGCGATCCGACCATTCACGGCATTCTAGTGCAATCACCGCCGCCCAAGCAGATCGACGAAGCCGCCATCGTGCGCGCGCTCGATCCGCGTAAGGATGTGGACGGTTTTCACCCGGAGAACGTCGCGAAGCTCGTAATTGGCGATCCCAGCGGATTCGTTCCGTGTACCCCACTCGGCATCCAGTGCTTACTGATTGAAAGCAAGATCGACATCAGCGGTGCACACGTCGTGATTTTGGGTCGCAGCATGATTGTCGGTAAACCGCTTGCCTTGCTTCTCATGCAAAAAAACAAAGACGCAAACGCGACAGTCACTGTCGTGCATTCACAGAGCGGCGATCTGGAAAAGATCACTCGGTCGGCGGATATTGTTATCGCGGCGATTGGTCAGCCGAACTTCGTGAAGGCGGAGCACGTGCGCGATGGCGCTGTCGTTATCGATGTTGGCATCAATCGGGTGGAAGATGCGGCGAGCGAAAGAGGTTATCGGCTTGTAGGGGATGTCGCCTTCCATGAAGTGTCAAAAAAGGCAAGCGCCATCACACCCGTACCCGGCGGCGTCGGGCCGATGACGATTGCGATGTTGATGTCGAACACGGTGAAGGCATGTCGGCAATCGTTATAGCCACGGGCCTGTGGCCCGTTGCTGACGGTTCGCAGAGCCGTGGCTACAACTGTGGCGTGACGATTTTCGCCGTGAGCGAGCGCAAGATCGGTTGAGTTCGCGCCACGTGAATAAGAAATGATGTGATTCGCGGCGACAAGACCGCGGCGCGCGCCAGCCGGTTAATCCATAATCTGCCGCGATAAATGGCCGCGTGCGCTTCGGCATATTCACTCGCGGGATCGACATCGTGGTTTCCACGAATGACTTTCACGATAGCCTGCGCCGCCAGTTCCGCTGAGCGAAGCGCGTAATAAATTCCTTCGCCAGTAAACGGCTCAACCACGCGGGCGGCGTCGCCGACCAGAAACAACTTGTCGCGTGCCGGCGCTAAAGCAGCGCGGGTGAGTGGAGTAATCGTGTGCCATTGATAGTCCTGCTGAAGACCAAACTGCTTCTCAGCCCAATGCCGGAGCGCAGGCAGCTTGGAGGGGTTGCTCACAAGGCACAGATTTAACTCATCGTGATTTACGGGCGCCTGTCCGGAATAGCCCTCGGACAGAAACTGCAGTACGATGCGATCGCCAAAACCCGGTGGCAGGGGAATGTGCGCTTGCAACGCAACGCGTTCGCGTGCAGGCCGTGGAAGTAAATTGCAAAGGCGTGCCACGGTCGAATTGCGACCGTCGGCGCCGACCAACGTTCGCGCGGCAAAGGTCGCTCCTCGCGCTGTTTCAATTGTCCAACCGTTATTGCTGGTCAAAGCCGTTACGGTTGTCTCTTCGTAAACTTGCGTGCCGAGCTCCCGTGCCCGCGACATCAACAGCATATCAAACAAGCTGCGTTTGATTGCGATCTCGCTCTCTTCACCGGACGAAAGATCGATTATCACTCTTCGGCCGCTGATCGCGATGAACTCTACGGAACCGAGTTTCGCATGTGGCAATGTCCGGACGCGCTGGACCAGATGAAGGCGGTCAAGGACCGGCCAGGACGATGGATTCAAACAATCGCCGCAAACTTTTTCGCGGGGAAATGTTTCTCGTTCAAGAACGAGTGTTCGCAAACCCGCGAGCGAGCAAAACGCCGCACAGCTGGATCCGGCCGGACCCGCACCCACAATCGCCACATCGAATGTTTCCATCGTCGCTAGATGCAATCTGTCACGTCGAGTGGAGTCGAGGAATCTCTCACTGTTCGATAAAGCTAACAATAAGAGATTCCTCGACTTTCGCTCGGAATGGCAAAATCTTGTGACCGAAGCGTCTTTAAGATTACTGGCGCGCGATCTAATACCAGAGCAGATTGATTTGCATGGGCTGGTCTCTCCCAATCTTCCGCATCGCCGGCATCCAATTGCGGATTCACGTTACATTTGTGCTGCTCATCGCGTGGCTGGCTTTCGGCTATTACGCGCAGGGCGGGTCGCCTGCTGCGGCGGAGGGCGTCATCTTTGTGCTACTGCTTTTTCTCTGTGTCGTGCTGCACGAATTCGGGCATGCGCTTGCTGCGAAAGCATTTGGCATTAACACGCCAGACATCACCTTGCTCCCGATCGGTGGTGTCGCCCGCCTGGAACGAATGCCGGAAGAACCAAAGCAGGAGTTGTTGATCGCTGTTGCGGGACCGGCGGTCAACGTGATCATCGCGCTCGGTTTGTTTGTGGCGGGCGGCTCATTTATTAATCCTTTTGTTAATCCGGCCGCATCCGAAGGGGTCGGCCTCATTTCCCAATTGCTGATCATTAACGTCCTGCTGGTTGCTTTCAATTTGCTCCCTGCATTTCCCATGGATGGTGGCCGGGTCTTGCGCGCGCTTCTCGCAACCCGGATGAGTTATGCGCGCGCCACACAGATAGCTGCCACGGTTGGCCAGGGTTTTGCGTTCGTTTTCGGATTCATCGGACTGATTTGGAATCCGTTTTTGATTTTTATCGCACTTTTCGTTTACATCGGCGCTTCGCAAGAGGCGGCCCTTGCGCAGATGAAAGACGTCTCGCGCCGTTTTCCGGTCTCCAGCGCGATGGTGCGCGAATTCCGCACGCTTCCGGAAAATGCCACGCTGGAAGAAGCTGTGGACGCTCTTCTCGCGACGTCGCAGCATGATTTTCCAGTGGTGGACGAAACGGGAAACGTCGCCGGTGTGCTCACGCGGCACGATCTGATCGCGGCGCTGCGGAAGAACGATTCGGCGCTTCACGTGGGCGATGTAATGCGGCGCAACATTCCCACCGTTACCACCGGGACGCGTTTTGAGGAAGCGTTCCGCATCATGCAGGAATGCAACTGCCCGGCTGTGCCAGTGCTCGACAGCATGAAGCGTCTGGTCGGTTTGCTCACGCCCGAGAACGTCACCGAGTTGATGATGATTCAATCGGCGATGCCGCGTCGCCGCATTTTGTAAAAATTTCCCGCTGGTGGGGCGAGACTCTGTCGAGCCGACGAATTCAGTCCTGAGTTGCGACTCCCGATTTTCAGTTGCGTCAACCTCGCGTAAATTCACGCCTGGATGACCTCTTCGACGAAAGAGAAACCGGATTTGCAAAGGAAAGTCCATGAAGTGCCGCACAAACCCGGTGTGTACTTGATGCGCGACCGCTTTAACCGCGTGATCTACGTGGGCAAAGCGCGCGATCTGCGCAAACGCGTCAGTTCATATTTTCTCCCATCGAAAATCGCCCAGGCCGATTTGAAGACGCGCGCCATGCTCGACGCCGTGTGGGACTTTGAGACGCATACGGTGCGCAGCGATGCAGAGTCGCTCTTACTCGAAGGCAAATTGATCAAGGAATACCGGCCACGTTACAACGTTTCGTTCCGTGACGATAAACGGTTTCTCCTTGTTAAGATCGACCTGTCAGAGGAATGGCCGCGTTTCCGGCTGGCGCGATTCAAAAAGGATGATGGCGCGCGCTACTTCGGGCCATATGCGCATTCGGGTGCGCTGCGGCAGACGCTCAATTTCATGCGCAAAAAATTTGGAGTGCTCACTTTTGGTCGCGGCTCGCCGACAGAGCGCGAACTAAAATCGGCCACTTATCAAGTGCCGATGCGTTTGAGCGAAATTGGCGCGGAGCAATATCGCGCGCGCGTGGTCCAGGCCTGCGAGTTTCTTGAGGGGCATTCGCGCGAAATGATCGCCGTGTTGGAAGAGGAAATGCGCAAAGCAGCTGAGAAAATGGATTTCGAAAAGGCAGCCGAACTTCGCAATATGATTGAAGATTTGCGCAGCACGACCAAGCCGATGCGCCGCTTTACCCGTGGCAGTTTACCGAGCGCAATCGACCAGATGGCAGACGTGCAGGCACTGGCCGATGCATTGCAACTTCCTCGCGTGCCGCGCGTGATGGAATGCTTCGATATCTCGAATATTTCCACCACCCACGTCGTGGCCTCGATGGTTTGTTTCCGAAACGGCCTGCCGGACAAGGATAATTATCGCCGGTATCGAGTGCGAACAGTAGAGGGACAGGACGATTTCGCCAGCATGGCGGAAGTGGTGCGGCGGCGTTATTCAAGGATCTTGTTGGAGGCGCGCGAAACCAATCCAGAAGCGGCCGAGTTTTCTCAGGAAAATCCTGCCGAAGCAATCAAGCATCAACCATCAACGGCCTTTGTTCGTTTGCCTGATCTGATCATTGTCGATGGCGGAAAAGGCCAACTTTCGGCCGCGTGTCGCGAGCTACAGAGATTGGGTTTGCATGATCTCCCGATTATCGGCCTCGCGAAAGAACACGAGGAGATTTTCCGGCCGGGCAGGGCGCTACCGCTGCAACTTCCAATGGATTCCGGTGCCTTGCGTTTGCTCCAGCGTATCCGCGACGAAGCGCATCGTTTCGCCAACGCGTATCATCAACTGCTCATGAAAAAGCGCATCGGGGAGAGCATTCTGGACGATTGCCCCGGGGTGAGTCAGAACCGGAAAAATCTGCTGCTACGAAAGTTTGGTTCCGTGAATCGTCTGCGTAAAGCGACGGTGGATGAAATTGCCGCCACGGAAGGGATTGGCCGCAAGCTGGCTGAAGATGTGCACCGCTTCTTGCAGCGGCATTGAATCACCGCAAATTTCGCGGATTAACGCAGAGTAGCGAAGAGATGACGTTTGCCCGAATCTGTAAAAGTCTGCGAAATCTGCGGATTGTAATTGTTCTGTTTTCCAGTCCGTTCGCTGTTTCTGCGCAGACCTTACAGCCGTCGGCCGTTCCCAGCGCGAGCCCCACTGCAGAAGAAGAGACCATCGTTCCCACCTTCGAGACACAAAAGCTCGCGCGCACGTACATCCTTGATGTTCCGCCGCCGCGCGGCCAGATCACGGACCGCAACGGTGTGCCGCTTGCGCAAAATCGACTCAGCTACAATCTCGCGATCAACTTCCCCACACCGCTTGATTTTTCCGACGCGCAGACGCTTAGCTTCGTCCGAGAAAAGATGGACAAGGCCGGAAAACTAACCGGCCGCACGCTCCGGATGCCAGACGAAGTGATTCTTCGCCATTATCGCAACCGGGGGATCATGCCATTGGAGATCGCGCAAAATCTCAGCGAGTCGGAGTACCGACAGGTTAAAGATAATTTGCTTGCAGCCATGATTGTGCGGCCAATTTATGTGCGCGTTTATCCGAACGGAAAAATTGCCGGGCAAATCATCGGTTACACCGGGAAGACTGGGCGAAATCCCGATGGCATCGTCGATAACCATGAAACGCTTTGGCCCGAAACCGAGGGACGCGAGGGACTCGAGCAAACGTTTAACGAGATGCTTACCGGCAAGCACGGCGAGTACAAACTCACTTTCGACAAAGATGGCCGGAAAACTTCCGAAAAATTAATCACTCCGCCTGAGCCTGGTTACAACGTTGTCACCACTCTTGATCTTCACCTTCAGGAACTGGCGGAAAAGGCGCTGGAAGCAAAAGCGAAACGCGGCGCGATCGTGATTGTCAGTCCAAACAACGGTGACATTCTCGCGTTGGCCTCGTGGCCAACCTACGACCCCAATCTTTTCGTTCCCTCGATCTCTGCCGAGAAATTTAAAGTGTTGCAGAATGATCCTGACATTCCGCTGTTGCCGCGCGCGTATCGTTCGTCTTATCCACCGGGATCGACATTTAAAGTTGCGGTTGGCATCGCCGCACTCGAAAGCGCCGCCGTGAGCCCAGATGATCGATTTGATTGCGTCCCGGCAATTCAGATTGGCAACGTTACGTTCCACAATTGGAAGAAGGGCGATCGCGGCGCGATGAATTTCGTCCAGGCGCTCACCGAATCGTGCGACACATGGTTTTATCAGGTTGGAATCAAGACCGGCGCCCAACCCATCGTTGATTGGGCATTAAAGCTCGGATTCGGCGCGAAATGCGGCATTCCGTTACGGGGCGAAGCGGAAGGCCGTATTCCGAACGATGAATACATGAAGGCAACCCACGGCCGCAGATTGCTCAACGGCGACATCGCAAATTTATCGATTGGTCAAGGCGACGTGCAAGTCACGCCACTGCAAATGGCCCAAGCCATGGGGATCGTCGCCAACGGAGGCACGTGTTATCAAACCCGGCTCGTCCAACAGGTGCAGACGTTTGATAACAAAATTACGACCGCATATCAGGTGCGCGCCAAAAGAACACTCAATCTCTCATCCCAGACGCTGGATGAATTGCGCACCGGAATGATCGACGTCGTAAATGGCGCCGGCGGCACAGCGCATCAGGCGAGTCTCGATAATGTTGAAGTCGCCGGAAAAACCGGGACCGCGCAATGGGGACCCAAAAACAAAGAGCGCACCGCCGCGTGGTTCGCGGGATTTTTGCCGGCCGACCAGCCGCAATATGCGTTCGTCGCCCTTTACGAAGGCGATGTCGGCAGCAAAGTGCATGGCGGCTCCACTGCCGCGCCGATGATCGCCGACATTTTCAAAGAAATTTACAAGGGCCAGGAAACGACCAGGCGCGAGCGACGCGAACGGAAACCAGAAGTCCGGCGAGCCGAACCGGTGGAGGAAGAAGACGAGTCCGACTAGGGTAGTACGCGCGCCTCGCGTGCGGGCGATGGCGCTCTCGGCATCGCGAACTTTCTAATTGTAGCCGCTTCGCTGTGCGAAGCGCAAAGTGACGTGTGAATTGAAAACCTGGATCGCGTTTCGCACAGCGAAACGGCTACAGCGTGGCTGCGGTTTCTTTCGGCAGTTCCATCGTCCCCTTGAACTTCGGTGGTTCTTCTTCGATTCCGAAGTTATCGGAATAAAGATCATCGATCTTAGCCATGTCGTCGGTCGTGAGGGGAGGAGACTCCGGCGCTTTCGCGAACTCAACGAGCTGCGCTTCTTCGTAAATGTTTGGCAATGTCGAGGCGACCCGCTCATCTGCGAGCAACCATTGCAACGCTGCTTGACCGAGGGTGCGTTCGGAATTTTCGAGAAAACGTAACTTGTCGATCTTTTTAACCCCGTTCAACAACCAGCTTCGCGGACGATGACTGCGATGATCGGTCGGCGGAAACGTCGTTTCCTCTGTGTATTTCCCCTCGAGCATTCCCGACGAATGCGTCACACGAACGAGAAACATTGTGTCTTTCCCCGCCTCGGTCGCGGCGTCGTGTATGGCATGCCCAGGGTGTTGTTCGAGCAAGTTATAAATGTGTTGCAGGCTCGTGATGTCGCGCTCACGACTGCAGTTTACTCCCTCGTAAAGCCAGCCGATCGCCGGACCGAGGGCAATACCGTAGTAACGAATTTTCCCGGTGGACTTTAGTTTCTCGAGAGTCGTCCAAAGCGCATCATCATAAACTTGCTCCATTCGGATGTTGTGCAGTTGGAGAAGATCGATCCGGTCCGTCTTCAATCGCTTAAGCGCCGCGTCCGTCGCGCGTGTGATCGATTCCGGGGAAAAATCCTGCGGAATCTCGCGCTGCCCACGCCCGCGCGCTTCGCCATGATGCACGAAATCGTAACCAACTTTTGTCGCGATCACGATTTCATCCCGTTGGTTTGGAAACGCCTTCGCGATCAGCTCTTCGCTCAATCCGTTTCCGTACGTATCGGCGGCGTCGAACAGTGTGATACCGAGATCGAACGCCTTGTGCATGAGCGCAATCGCTTCGCCTTCGGTGAAATTTCCCCACCAACCAGTGGAAATCGTCCACAGACCAAAGCCGACCTCGCTTAGAGTCAGGTCGGTGTTCTTGTAAGTGCGGAACCGCATATGGAAACAATATCAAGCTCCGTCGCACGCAAGCAACCGCGAATCCTACTGCCGCGACTTCCCCATTTTATATTAGACCCCAAGCGCTTGGTTTTCTTAATGGGACGCTGCCTGGCAGGGATGGGGACTATGTGTTCTTCAACTTCGCCGCTTTCACGCCAGCGCTGCCGCCGGCTGATCGCCAAGCCTTCTACGGTTCCTTCACGCGCGATCTGTGTGACAAATATCTGGTGTTATTTGCCGACTTTAAATATGTCCGCTCGTATTTCGATTCATCCCTCGCAGCTGTGCCGTTTTCGCCCGATCCATTCAAGATACCGGGCCTTAGCGTGGGCTTTAGTCCCACCGGTATCAGTGTGCCAATCTCGAATCCGTTTAATCCGTTCACCATCGCGGATGCGACTTTGGATATTAACGGAGTCCCAACTCCCATAACTACAGGGGTTCGGTTTCGCGGCATTAACGACACCGGTAAGAGGAGTGAAAAGTTCACCTACTGGGATAGTCTCTTTGATGTCGGGCTGAAGGGTGAGATGGAAGAGTTCGGCGATTATTTCAACCCTTGGAACTGGGAAGCCGGTTTCCGTTATGCCCGGAACGAGGGGCAGGATTTGTCGATGGGCGAGGTCAGCCAGATTGGACTGCGGGACGCGCTACTGGATACGAACCCGGCCACGGCGTTTAATCCGTTCCTTGGCTTCCTTGGCCACAACAGCAAGGCGGCCAGAAGCGGAGTTTATGTTACTCTGCAAAATACCGGCGAATTCGAGTTGCCTATAGGTTATGCAATCATTAACGGTGACTTGTTTAATCTTCCAGCCGGGCCGGTCGCATTTGCGATCGGCGGTGAGTACCGCGGAGAGAGATTGACGCGCGATCGCGACCCGCTCAATTCCACGTTTCAATCGATTGGCTCGGTCGACGGGCAAGGCTTCCTAGTGAACCGGGATGTCTGGTCAATCTACCAGGAGGTGCGGGTTCCCTTCACCAGTCCCAGATGGAACTTCCCCGGTTTTTACAGCTTCGAAGTTGACTTTGCCGGGCGCGAGGAATGGTACAGCCAGAACACTTCTACAGTTCTAACTCCATACCAACCGGCGACCAGCTCCCAGTATAACGGGCAGAGGCCGAAGGTATCTGTGCGCTGGCAGCCGCTTGACCCGAAGTATATCGGCGCACTTACCTTGCGTGGGAGTTATACCGAAGCGTTCCATGCGCCAACGCTGTTCGAGATCACGCCTGCCGGCTCGCAGACCTTTCCAGAGATAGCACACGATCCGTTTTCAAGGTTAACCCAGAACCAGATCGAGGAACGGGTTACTGGAAATCCCCGCATACAACCGGAAGTTGCCTACGAATGGTCTTACGGGATCGTTTACAGCCCGAAATGGCTCAAGGGCTTTACGATGAGCGCGGATTGGTGGCATATTGATCTGCGATCGCTCATCTCGTCTCTCGGCGCGCAATTCATTATCGAGGCCGATCTTCCCAGCTTGGTATTTCGCAGCCCTCCGCCACCTGGTACTCCGCCTCTCCCGAATGGCCAACCAGACCGGGGCGCAGTTACGCTCGTCATCGATCCTAACGCGAACCTTTCTGGCGCCATTTTCGAAGGTTTCGACTACGAAGCTATCTATATTCTGGATTCTGGGATTTTTGGTCACGGCGATTTCGGCAAGCTAACATTCACCATCAACGGCACCTGGCTCTCCCGGGCTGAGCTTCAGGTTAACCCCCACACCAAACGATTTGGTATCGCGGGTGAATTCCTACCACCGGGATTCAACCTGACCAGTTCGCTGCCATGGAATCGAGCCAATTTTAGTCTGTTCTACGACGGCCCGGCTGACACGTGGATGCAGGGTTTCGATATTGGAGCGGTAGTTCACTGGATTGGCCAATACGAGGACGACAATG
>VBQC01000233.1 GCA_005887825.1 Verrucomicrobiota bacterium
TCACTTCGCGGGCTTGCCGGAGCGATCGAGCCGGGCGGTTATTTGATTTACACGAATCAACCCTGGCATCCGCAAGTCGAGTTCATTGCGCGCGTTTTGCGTAATCGGGAAGGGCAGCCCTGGATCATGCGTCGCCGGACGACGGCCGAAATCGATGAATTGGTGTGTGTGTCCGGTTTCCGGAAAATGGCGATGGAAGTGGATCAGTGGGGCATGTTCACCGTCTCAATCGCGCGACGCGCGGAGCGTTAACCATCGCGTGCACGTCTCTCGCCTTAAGGCATTCGCGGTTTCTGCGGGATTGTCGGTCCTGTTTCTGGTCGTTTACGGCGGTTGCAACTGGATCACAGGGCAACGCAGTCAGGTCGGCTCGTTTTATTTTCAATGGGAGCGCGCCATCCCATTCGTTCCTTTCATGATTCTTCCCTATATGTCGATCGACCTCTTCTTCATCGCGGCCCCGTTCCTTTGTCGAACGGACGAGGAACTGCGGATCTTTTCGCGACGGGTCGTGGCCGCAATTCTCATTGCCGGCCTTTGCTTTTTGCTTTTCCCGCTGCGCTTTGCTTTCCCGCGCCCTCATGCCAGCGGATGGCTCGGCGCGACCTTTGATTGGTTTCGCGGAATGGATTCGCCGTTTAATCTTCTCCCGTCGTTGCACGCCGCGCTGCTGTTGCTCCTGGTCGATCTCTACGCGAGAAATCTTCGCGGCGTTTTGCTGTTCGCGGCGATGCTTTGGTTCTTTCTGATCAGCCTCTCGCCGGTGCTCACTTACCAGCACCACGTCATCGACATTGTGGGTGGTTTTGTCCTGGCCGGATATTGCTTCTACTTCTTTCGCGAGCCTTCGCTTCCGCTGCCAGTTGTCGTGAATCGCCGCATCGGTTTGTACTACGCAGCGGGAGCGGCGGTCGCCTTGCTCATGGGCGCGATCTTCTGGCCATGGGGCGTTTTGCTTCTTTGGCCAACGGTCGCGCTCGGCATCGTGGCGATCGCCTACTTCGGAGCGGGTCCGATCGTTTTTCACAAGACGAAAGGAAAGTTGCCGTGGAGCACGCGGTTTGTGCTGGCGCCTTGTTTGCTCGGTCAATACTTGTCGCTGCTGTATTACCGCAGCCGATGTCGATCTTGGGATGAAGTCACGCCGCGAATCTGGATCGGCGGCAAACTGGGGTCTCGCTTCGCGAACAATGCTTTGGACTCCGGCGTCGCAGCTGTGCTCGACTTAAGCGCGGAGTTTTCCGAAGCGAAACCGTTCCGCAAAATCAATTATCGAAATATTCCCGTCCTGGACCTGACTGCTCCCACCCAGGCGCAACTTGTGGAGATGAGCGAATTCATCGGCAATCACCCCCGAAACGGTGCCGTCTATGTCCACTGTAAGATTGGTTACTCGCGAAGTGCAGCGGCGGTAGCCGCCTATTTAATAATGAGTGGAGAGGTGAAGACCGCGGAAGAGGCATTCGCGATGATTCGCCGCGTTCGACCGTCCATTGTTATTCGACCCGAAGTGCGCTCAGCCTTGTCCGAATTCGAACATCGACTTCGTTCCTCTCCCGTTGGCACGGACTCTTTTGTTCTCGCCTTGGATCATGGCGCGCTTTCATAATCGCGAGAATTCATGAACTATAACGAACTGATTCAGCTTTACTTCGAGCGCTCGAACGCGGTGTCCTCGCATTTTCCTCTCTGCGCAAACAGCCGGCTGCAATCACCACCGCACTGGTCTGCATTTTATTCGGCCTGTTCGCCTATAAGAATCTCGATGCGATGAAAGACACGACCGCTCAACGCTTCGCCACAATTGAAGCGATCAAACAATTTGATTCTGGCGGCGTCACCGCCACTGCGTCGAAGCAAGTGCGCGATCTGCTCGAGCCGACTCTTACGCCCGCCACGTTTGGGAGCGTCAAAGCCACCCACATCATCAGCGACCTGCTTACCATCGCTGCCCTTTGCGCGATGGAGCTTCGAAGAAGAAGACTTAGAGCGGCGCCGAGCACGCTCTGAAGCGCTCGCTCGATCCCAAGACCCACCCGAGAATTCCACGACAAGAATTTGCCGCAAAAGGGAATCGATCTCGCATTTTATGTTCGTTCGGCTTATCCGTTTTGTACCGACAGCGACTGTTATCCTCGCCGCTCCTTGTTTGCTGTGGTGCGATCCGGTTGCGGCTAATCCTCCAAAAGACGCCGAACTGGTATCATCTTTTCGATCCCATCACGACGCCTTCGAAAGACTGGCTGCTATGGGAATGGAAGACACCGGCATCGTTTCGTTGCTAAGCCCCGAGATGCTAAACGAACAACCTCTCACCGATGGTCGGAAGGCCCTCAGCCCTGAACGCCGCGGCGAATACGTACGCCTGCTCACCAGCATCACACCGGATTTGGTTATGGGTATAGATTTTGATAGGATAACCTTCTCCTACTCACGTGGAGGGAGCACCTTGTCGATTGGACCCGGTTGGATGAAGGGGATAGCCTATTTACCTCACGGCTATGAAAGGGTAGGGATGGTGCTCACTAACCTAGATAAACCACCAAGTCAGGATGACGTCTATCTAGTTCCCATCCAATCGAATTGGTACATCATCTATGTCCACTTGGACTGAGACAGGGAAAAGAAAAGTCGTGACGTCGCATGAAGGATCGCCCTCTCGGTAGAGCCTTGGGCCGGCTATCCCCGTCGTGATTCTTCCTGAAACAGTTCGTTCAAATCGGCGGAAGCGGCGTTGTTGGCCAGAAGGTTGAATGCGCCGTTTGTTTTGATGTCTTCCGCGGCACGGAGGAATGTGCCCCATGCAGCCAGGGCGAGACCGGACCCGACAGAGATCCGGCGCACACCAAGATCGGCCAGTTGGGAAAATGAAAACTCGTGATTCCGATTTTCATGCAAGGATGGTGGCTTGACCGAGTGCAAATTCCGATCCCGAAGTTTCTCGGGAGAATGCGCAGCCGAGACGGCTGCCACTACAGTTTCACTAAATCGCACGACTTCTTAGTCTTGACCGAGAACAGGTGCGCCAGCTTCTTCATGCGGTTGCACGAATGGTGGTACCGGGCAGTCGAGCGTGTCGGCAATGGCGCGGAGTAACTCTGCTTCACCTTCCTGGATGACGCCGTCGGCGACAACAGTTTGGGCGCAGGCGTTAAGAACATTTTTCTTAATCTGAGGGACGGCCTGGCTAAGACGCGCAAGCGCTGCATCGATGTGCGACAGATCGCACTGGTCTGGCGGCAACCATGGGATTTCAGAGCGCGCGGCGCGGCTTAAGGATTCCGCGCCCTGTCCAAATGCCGCGTACGCTTTAGTCGCGTTTTCCTGACCTGCATAGGCCGTAGCCGATAAAAGCACGCCACAGTCAGGCGCCAAGGGACGCAAGGCGTAGAATTGCGTGACGCGCCTCTGCTCAGGAAAGAAATATGTTTCGAGGTGTCGCACCACGATTTTTCGCAGCATATACACGAACAAATCAGTTTCGGTGTTGCTTGCGACCAGGGTTTCGGTGGCTGCGCGGAACTGCTCAAATTGTTGCCGCGAGAGACGGCGCAGGGCCGGCAGCGCGAGATCGACCAAGGGAATTTTAGCCTGCGGCGGCATGCTTTGCGTGTCAGGCCAGACTCGCATTATCTCGTCACGTATGGCCTCGGATGTGGCGCGATCCAGATCTTCGAGTTGCTTCCGTCGCGTCGATGGTTCGCTGGCGAGCAGAAACGCGCAGACTAGTGCGCCGGCCCCGAGTGGATCGCGTGAAGCGGCTTCCAGTGCCGGCGGAATCGCGTGGTGAAAATCCACCGCGTAACGAAGATGCTGGGTCGTTGCTTGCCCGATGTTTGCAATCACAGCGTGTTGTGAAATAAACGGCGCCGCAAACCTGTCCCCTTCCGCTTGGACCAGAGGACGACCCGGAATTTGTGGCGGGCGAGATAACTGCGTTGCTCCCGGCGCAGGCGATACGTCGGAAGGACGTTCCTGAATCACGCGTGGGAATCCCCCATCAAAGCTCGGATCCAAAGCGCGAATGCGTTCGACCAAAGGGGGGTGGGTTGCGAAGAGTGAATCGCCCAAACCGTCTGCAAAAAACAAGTGGCTGGCTTCTTCCGCATGCGGCGAATTGATTCTGGAGCCGTAAGTGAGCCCGCCAATCTTCTTGAGTGCGCCTGCCAACCCAGATGGATTGCGTGTGAACTGCACCGCGGAGGCGTCTGCCAGAACCTCGCGCTGACGGCTCACAGCAGCTTGGATCAATCGTCCGAAGAATACGCCAGCCCAGCCGATAATAATAAGGGCCAGCCCAAGCAAGGGCAGGGGATTCTTACGTCCGCTTGTCCGGATGAGTATTCGACCGATAACCGTCAGGCAAAGAATTCCAAAAACCAAGCCCATGAGACGCAAATTAACTCGCATGTCGCCATTAAGAATGTGACTAAACTCGTGGCCGATCACTCCTTGCAGTTCGTCGCGCGAAAGCATTTTCATACAGCCACGCGTCACGCTGATGGCCGCATCGCTTGCAGAATGCCCGGCCGCAAACGCGTTGATCCCAGCTTCGCTATCCATGACGTAAACCTGTGGGACGGGTACACCGGAAGCGATCGACATTTCTTCCACCACAACAACTCGGCGACCGCGCTGCCGCCGCGAGCCAGTTGCAAGCTTTTGAAGACGCTCCCGATTAGAATCACGGCGAGCGTCCCGATCGTTACCCAGAAAAGCAGCTCGGACCGCGACCAGCCGATTGACGGCTCATCGATGGAATTCGCAGCCGTGAAGCCCGTAAAGATCAGCGAGACCGCTATGTTGACTGCGAGAATGAGCGATAGAACAGCAAGTGAAAAATAAAATACCAGGAGCTTGGTATTTCGTCGGGCTTTATCCTGCCGCTCGAAGAAGTCCACCCGACCCCGATCCTATGAGACGACTTAGAACGCGACTTTGGGCGCTTCTTTTTGCTCTGGCTTTTCGATAACGAAAAGTTCAGCCGGTCCAAAATTGAACGTGGTCGCGATGACGTTACTGGGGAAAACTTCGCGACGCGTGTTGTAGATCATGATCGCATCGTTGTACGCCTGGCGCGCGAAGGAGACTTTGTTTTCAGTTGAAGTCAGCTCTTCCATCAAGCTCAGCATTGTCGTGTTCGCCTTGAGATTGGGGTACGCTTCCGCCAATGCAAACAAGCGGCTCATGACGCCGGACAATGCGCTTTCGGCCGAGGAGATCTCTTTCATGGCGGAGGCGTCGCCCGGATTCCGCGCGGCGCGGGTATTCGCTGTAACAGCGGCATTTCTGGCCAAGATGACGGCTTCAAGCGTGCCTCGCTCGTGTTGAAGATAACCTTTGGCAGTCTCGACCAGATTCGGAATCAGGTCGTAGCGCCGTTTAAGTTGCACATCGATTTGCGAGTAGGCGTTCTTGTAGCGATTGCGCAATGTAACCAGCGCGTTGTAACCGCCGATAACGAACATTAGCACAAAGAACCCGAGCAGAATGACGACGCCAATAAAGATCAGGCTGATGCCCATGGAGTTTCCTTTCTTCTAAGCTCGTTCATTGCTAGGCGATTGTAGCAACAGCGGCAATGATAAAATTGCTGGAAGCTCATTTTTGAATCGAGGACGACCACCCAGAATAACGTGGCAAATGGTGATCATCATTTTTCCTGGAACAATTCGTTCAGATCGGCCGAAGCAGCGTTATTGGCCAGAAGGTTGAATTTGCCGTTTGTTTTGATGTCTTGCGCAGCGCGGAGAAATGCGCCCCATGCGGCAAGGGCGAGCCCGGAGCCGACGGAGATTCGACGCACACCAAGATCGGCCAGTTGAGAAAATGAAAGCTCGTGATTGAATCCGGAGACAAGGACGTTGACAGGTTTCGGTGCGAGCGTCCTCACGATTTGTGCAATCTCGTCAGGATTACGGACGCCGGGCGCATAGAGACAATCGGCGCCAGCTTCAGCGTAGGTAGTGAGTCGTTCGAGAGTAGTATGCAATGGATCGGGGTGCCTGACTAACCACGCTTCGCAACGTCCTGTTAGCACGACACCAGTTTCCGAAGCGTCAATCGCGGAACGTGCAGCGCGAATGCGAGCGACCGCGAGTTCTTTCTCGTAGAGTGGGGGATCGGCCTGACCGGTGCTGTCTTCGATTGATAATCCAGCGACCCCGGTAGCGAGACAGAGTCGCACATTTTCCGCGACGCCTTCTGGTTCGTCAGCATAACCGGATTGAAAGTCTGCGTTCACCGGCAGCGCCGTTCCTCCTATAATTTCCCGAATGTGCGCGAGCATTTCATCGCGCGGAACGCCGCCATCGCGTTGTCCGCGCGAGAAGGCGAAGCCGGCCGAAGTAGTGGCGAGCGCTTTGAATCCGAGACGTTGCAGATAGATCGCCGTCCCAATATCCCATGGGTTTGGAATGACGAAACATCCTGACTGATGCATCGCGTGGAACTTTGCCGCGGCAGAGGCCTGCTGCGTTGTATTCATGTCGCAAATCTTATGTGGATCGAGCGCGAACGCGAGTCTCGCAAAAAAGAACGGAGGCTATCCCGCAATCCGAACTCGCAGTACCGTTTTCTATATTTAACGTGCAGATGAGGTCGTGCCGATGACTTGTCAATCTTTGCTTGCTATGAGGTGGCGTTCCTGATTACAGATCGGCTGACCAAGTAGGCCAAATGATATCTGCCAGGGTAATCGCGCTCTTCATTGCAATCATCACCGCGACAACGGCCGCGCACGGAAGCGTACCGATCGTCGTCGAGACCGGCGCTGGCCGGCGGGCGGTGATGAAACTATGTAGCGATGCAAGCGGTCAGCTGAAAAATGGCGATGTTGCGAGCGCAAAACGCAATGTGGATGCGGCCCTCCACGCCGATCCCAAATTGTGGCCAGCGCTCTACGTTCGTGCGGAGATTTTTGCCCGGGAATGCAAATACGAACTGGCCATTCAGGATTGCAACGAAGCGCTCCGGCAATATCCGGGCTTCATCGAGGCCGCCCTGTTGCGTGCCAGCATCAACGTGCGCCTTGGGAAATACGCGGAAGCATCGAAGGAGCTTAATTATCTCGTCTCGATCCACCCTCGGAGGGTTACCCTTGCGAGAGCCTTGAGCGACCGTGGTTTCAGTCGACGTGCCCAAACTCATCGTTTCGCAATGGCCAACAGGCAGTGAAAGACGCGAAGGCCGCATGCAGCATCATGGTATGGAAGGACGAGCACATGATCGATACGCTTGCCGCAGCTTACGCTGAAACTGGCGATTTTGATTCCGCTATTCGGTATGCAGAACAAGCCTTGGCCGTCAAAGGAATCTCGCCTGAAAGCGCAAAAGCATTTCGGGAACATCTGATGTGGTTTTAACAGCGCCGGCGTTTTCCGACTTCAAATCAAACGGAGAAGATCTGAGTCCGCAGGGCGTTGTTGAATCGCGTACTATTCTGGCACCTGGAAATTGAGTAAACTGATGCGTGAGCCGCATCGTTTCGCTTTTGCCCGCTGCCACCGAGATCGCGGCTGCGCTCGGGTTGATGGATCAAATAGTTGGCGTTTCGCATGAGTGCGATTTTCCCCGGAAGGCCAACGAGCGCCCACGCGTGACACATTGCCCGGTGCACAACGCCGGCCTAACGAGCGGCGAAGTGGACGAATGGGTGCGCGGCTCGCTGCGCGAGAACCGCACGATCTATACGATTGACGAGCCGCTCCTGCGGGAACTGCGGCCCGATGTTATCCTCACTCAGAAATTGTGCGATGTCTGCGCTGTCGGTTACGGCACTGTCGCGCGGCTTGCTGAGAGTCTGCCGGGTCCGCCTCGAGTGGTGAACTTGGAGCCCTCGAGTTTGTTGGATATTTTCGACGATATTCGGCGGGTCGCGGAGGTTTGCTCTGTTCCGGAACGCGCCGACAAATTGGTCGCGAAATTATTGGACCGCGTGGAAGTGGTGCGACGTCGTGCAAGCCGCACTGCAAATCGTCCTTGCTGTTTCTTGATGGAATGGGTTGATCCGCCGTTTTGCTCCGGTCATTGGGGACCCGATCTTGTGGAAATTGCCAGCGGACACGATTCGTTAGGCCGCAAACATCAGCCATCGGTACAGATCGAGTGGGAGCAAGTGTTAGACGCTCGTCCGGAGATCATCGTGCTTGCTCTCTGCGGATACGGTGTCGATCTTGCACGACGCGATTACCAATTGCTCCAGCGTTTTCCCCATTTCGATTCGCTTCCCGCGGCGCGGCACGGCGGGATCTATGCCGTCGACGCCAGCGCTTACTTCGCCCGACCGGGCCCGCGCATTGTCGATAGCCTCGAAATCCTGGCCGGAATCTTGCACCCGGAAGGGTTCCCGGAGTTTGCTCCGCGTGGGTCCGAGGACGCGCGCGTTGTTCGCGTCGGCGTGAAAGCGCCGGGCCAAAAATGATTTGTCGCGGCGGTTCTAAATAATTCGCGGCTTGCCGCCACGTTGGGCGCAGCGCTTATGTGCGGCCAAACAGGTCCCGCAGTTCGTCTTTGGCCCGTTCCAGAACGCGCTTCTACCTTTCAGGAAGCGATTTGCTGGCCCGATTGTTGTAGCGGGGTCGTTGACCCCGCGCGCGCTGAGGAGGGCAAATCCCCCCAGAATCATCGATGACGGCTACAACGCACTCACGAACCGGGTGATTTCTCAGCAGCGTGCAGCTGGATGTTGATCTCCGATTTGAGCGTCCGATGAACCGGGCATTTGGCTGCGATTTCCATTAGCTTCGCACGTTGCTCTGAGCTCAATGAGCCGGTCAGCTCGATTTCTGTTTCGATTCGGTCGAGCATGCCTTCTTTCGTCTCGCACTCTTCGCAATCTTTCGCGTGGATGCGCGAGTGTCGGAGCGAGACGGTGATATTTTCCAGCGGCCATTGTTTCCGCCGCGCGTACAAGCCGACCGTCATCGATGTGCAGACACCCAGGGCGACAAGCAGATAATCGTACGGATCCGGGGCGGCATCGCTGCCGCCTGCGCTCACAGGCTCGTCGGCCTGCAAGTGATGCGCGCCACTGACAACTTCTTGCAGGAATCCACTCGCGTTGCCGCGCACGACAACATCAGCCGGTTTTGTATTGGCTTGGTCACTCGTAGCCGCAGTAGGAATGGCCATATCTGGAGCTCTCAATCGACAACCGACTCAAACCCAGCGAACATGTCATCGGCTTCCGGGAGGGTCTTAAGCGGTACGCATTCGCACACAGCGGAGAATTTCTCCCACATCGCGAGCACGCTCGGGTTCTTGTGCACAGCATCGATTGCCTCGCGGGATTTCCATTCCGAAACTTCGATAAGTTTGCGGTCGCGGGGGCGCATGACGGTAGGCACGCCATCCGTGACCAGTCCTTCTTTGCGCAAAGTCGGAACCCGGCTGCGCACGAGTTGCCAAAGTTCCTGCTCCCTTCCCGGCTTGGGCCGAGAGGCTACCACCGCGATAATGCCGTTCATATAAAACGTCATACACAAGCGCTGCGACGCGGTCACGGCAAAAGAAGATACGGCAGCGGCGCTGCCCGATAAGATCGACAAGATGATTAAGTCGATGCGAGGCGAATCAAAAACGAATGAGCGGAAGGAGGAATTGAGAAGCGAGTCGCAAAGCGGGTTGTCCCGAGCGGTTCCATTCCGAACTTCGATAATGCGGGCGCGCGCTACAGTTGCAGCGCCTTGCGAAGATGCGGAACGAGGCGTTTGCTGAACTCGACGGAATCGCCGGCGGAGAGATGTGACCACTCGGGGCAATCAAAACCCTTCAGCTCCGGATAATATTCATAGTAAATACCGGGTGCACCCGTGTCCTTGATCACTCGATCCCAAATACCGGCGCGCGGCGTTTCGCGATCTTCAAGATCTTTCAATCCACCACCGTAGGGAAAGCGGACGAAAACGATTTTGCCACCGCGAGCGCGGAGTTTTTGGACAGCTTTGGCAATATCATGAAAGCGTTGTTCAATCGCTTGTCCCATCTTTTTCTCAAACTCTTCTTTCGGAATGTAAGTGGGCGGCGGCGGAGGGGTGAAGAGCGGGATCCAGATTTGTTGAATCATTCTCGCCAGTTCACTGCCTGGCCGGGCGCATTCCTCAATCATGCGCGCGCGCCGTTCGCGGTCGAGTGTTCCGAAGTACGGCGGAAGACGCGGCGGCACTTGCGCATGAGGCCGATTGGGAATTGGTAGGCGTTTCAATAGATCATCGAGAGTCAGTTCTTCCTGTTTTAAAAACGCAACACGTTCTTCCAACGGCATCGCCAGGTATTGGCTGACACGTTGCGCGGGCGTTTCAGTGTGAGACCGTCGCACCGTTTTTTCCGTGCGCTCCATCGGCAGCGTACCGGGTGGTGCAACGAACAAGCGCGGCACAATACTGCAGATAATTGTGCCGTGAAAATTTTCGTCATTGGCGAGATCGGCCAACACGGGATATGCGCAGCTTCCGCCCATCGCGAGCTGCACGGGACGTTTGCCAAATCCTTTTTCGAGTTCGTCAAGGTCGAGATCGTACCAGGCACGCGAGTCGCCAATGATGACAACGGACTCAGGTTTCACGCGCTGGCGTGCCATCGTCCAAAGGTCCTCGTTATCGTTGAGCGTCGGTCCGTAACCGATGGAGCGACAACAGAACTCCCACGCGGACACTGCAGCGATCACGATCAGCACAACAACCACGGTGATCCCGCGCCAGGGCACCTGTGGAATCGGCCGCTCGTATTCGAAAGGAGGGCCGCCATGCACGCGCTCGATTTCCGGCGGCTTACTGAAGAACAACCGCGGCAGGCGAAGGATGCGTTTAAAATTGGAAGTAGATGAAGGCATTGCTGTTTCCTTGAGTGAGAATAATGGCGCAGGCCATTAAGGCCCATGCCGCTGTTACAATCCAGGGCGGCAAACGCATCACGGCGGTTTCGATATTGCTGTCGCGCAGCGACCAATGCACGAGAATCATCCCGGCGGTGACGAGGGCGATCTGGAGCATTTCACGCGTAGTAAGGATGGCGTCGCCGTGCGGGTGTCCGCCAAACATGCCGCGCAACATCCTCGCAGCGACCGTGAAATCCGATGCTCGAAAAAATACCCACGCGATACAAACGGCAGCGTAAGTGGCGAACCCGGCGAAGAGTCGAGTGGCGAGATTGCTGGCCCACTCTTTGTTCTCGAACAAACCGCGAATAACGCGTTCGACGACGAGATAAGAGCCATGAAGCAAGCCCCAAACGACGAACGTCCAGGCTGCTCCGTGCCAGAGACCACCGAGAAACATTACTATGACGAGATTCGTCGCGCAGCGGACCGGGCGGACCTGATTGCCGCCGAGTGGAATGTAAAGGTAGTCCCGCAAAAATGTAGAAAGCGAGATGTGCCACCGCCGCCAGAAATCGGAAAAGCCAATGGCCGCGTACGGAAAACGGAAATTATCCTTTAGATGAAAGCCAAGGCAGAGAGCCGCGCCAATGGCGCAGGTCGAATAGCCGGCGAAATCGAAAAATATTTGACCGGCGAATGCCATGACACCCAGCCAGGAATCCAGCGCGACGAGCGGACCCGCGTAACCAAAGATGCGGTCGGCCGAACCAGAAAGCATCGTGTCGGCGAGGACGATTTTTTCGAACAAGCCGAGGGTCATGAGCAACAACCCCCAGAAAAACTGGCCCGCGCGCAAAGCCGGTGGCCTAACAAGTTGCGGGAGAAAATCGCCGGCGCGCACAATTGGCCCGGCGACCAGCTGAGGGAAAAAGGAAACGGCCAGGATGAAATCGCGCAGCGACTTCGTCGGCTTCAAAACGTCGCGATAAATGTCGAGCGTGTAGGACAGAGAATGAAACGTATAAAAGGAAATGCCGACGGGCAGAAGAATGTCGAGATGCGGTGGTTGATAGATGATGCCGATCCGCGCGAGCAGCCACTGGAAATTTTGCAGTAGAAAATTTCCGTATTTGAAAAAACCGAGCATGCTCAGGTTCATGCAGACGCTGCCAACCAACCACGCGCGACGCGAACGCTGACCCTTAGCCTTCGCAATTCGTCTGCCGAGCCAAAAATCCATTGCCGTCGTGGAAAAGAGCAGCGCGGCAAATGGCGGATTCCACGCGCCGTAAAAAACATAGCTCGCAACTACGAGGAGATTTTTCCGGGCGTTCCAGGAACGTATGCTCCAGTACGCGGTGACGACGACTGCAAAAAAGACGACGAACGTGAGCGAATTGAAAAGCATAGCGGGCCGCGCGATTGCTTACCTAAGAAGGCATGCTGATGGCCAGTACATTTGTCAGATCTTCGCGGGTCATTGGGGCAAGGACAAGATCGACAAGGCGTCGAGTCGGTGAGGCTCGAGAATTACGCAGGACAGCGATTACAAACGGTAAAGCCGGTCTGTGTTGCTCCGGCCGGGATCAGCGATCCCGGCTACAGTGTTTGCGCACGGTCAAACACATCTCGCAGTTCGTCTTTAGCCCGTTCCAGAACGCGCTTCTGCTTCTCCGGAAGATTTTTCCCGGCGCGATTGATGTAGAAGTTCAACATCGACATCGCTGATTGATAAGGTGTGCCTTTGCGCTGTTTGCTACACTCGGCGGAGCGTTTGAGCGAGAGCGCGATCCGGCGCGGGTTTGTCGATCTGAAAACATTTGGCTCAAGATCGAGCGCGTCGCTTCGCTTTGTAACACCAGCCGACCATCGGTTTCTCTTGGAGCCTTCATGAGTTTTCGATG
>VBQC01000234.1 GCA_005887825.1 Verrucomicrobiota bacterium
CGAATCGTGCTCTTCTCTTGCTTGCCGCGATTAGCAGCGAAGCCGGCAAAATCATGAGTGCCAACGAAGTGTTTGGCCGACGTTTTCAGAACTTCAAAATCGAGCGGGCGCGGAATATGCCAGGCGCGGCCATATTCGAATGGCGGCAGGACCGCGCCAGACCAGATTCTGTAGCGATAGAGTTTTCCTTTTGCGGAACGGCGCGCGTGAAAATCCTTTGATACATATTGGCATCGAAGCACGCGAATGGCCGGCGGCAGCAACGCATTGAGCGCTTCTGTCCAACGCGCGGCCGAAAAACGGTCTTCGGGAAGATCGACATGGGCGCACTGTGCGAGAGCATGGACGCCCGCGTCTGTTCGCCCTGCACCATGAACGCGAATGGGCTTGCCGCCGATACGCTCAAACGCGCGCTCGATATGATCCTGAATCGTGTTGCGATGGGATTGACTTTGCCAACCCGCAAATCCTCTCCCGTCATAGGCGACAATCATTTTCAGCCGTCGCGGCATTGCAGCTTAATTTAGTGATTTGTGATCAGTAAAAAACGATCGCTTAGAATAACCCTGGCCACTCTCGCGCGTTTTTTACTTCTCACGGTTACTAATCACTTTGCCAGCGGCATGCGCCGCGTGTTGCCGCCGATCGAGATAGCCCTGCAAAATCATCTGAGCCGCTACTTGATCGACATAACCGCGGGTGTCGCGCGTTTTTTTGCCGGCGTCTCGCAGCGCCCGATGTGCTGCAACGGTGGTCAGGCGTTCGTCCCATGTGACGACCGGGCATGGAAGAATCGCTCGCAATTTTTCTACGAACCTGAGGGCTTCGGTTGCGGCGGCGCCAATCTGGCCATTCATCTGCCGCGGAATTCCCACAACAACGTGATCGACTTTCTTCTCACGAATTATGTGAGCCAGGCGCGGTATGGCTTGGTCATTTGCTGGGATTGTTTCCAGCGGATGCGCCAATAATTGTAACTCGTCAGAGATGGCCACTCCAATGCGTGCGCGACCAAGATCGACAGCCAGAATTGGATTCATCGCGCCCTTAGATCATTGATCACTGCAGTTCCCGCGGCAGCTTGCCGATCAAGTCCTTGATCTTTTCTGCCTGATGACGATGACAGACCAAAACTGCGTCGCCGGTTCGCACAACAATGAGGTTATGAACTCCAAGCAGAGCGATCGTCGTCCCGTCCTCATCAAAAATGACGTTATTGGTGGAATCGACCGCAGTGACCGCGCAGTTGGCGGCATTGCCCAGTTGGTCTGTCTGGAAATAATTTGCCACTGCTCTCCAGCTTCCGATGTCGTCCCAATCGAAGCTGGCTTCCACGACCAGCACGCGGTCCGCTTTCTCCATGATCGCGTAATCGAATGAAATCCGCGGCAGTTTGCTGAAGCGCTCACGCAAAACCTTCTCGAAATTCTCCGGAGCGCGAAGCTGGGAAATGAAGTCGGCCAGCTCCGGCGTTTGACGGTTAAATTCACTCAGGACTGTGGGCACGGACCACACAAACATTCCTGCGTTCCATCGAAAATTTCCTTTCCGCAAAAATGATTCAGCCAGATCGGGGTTGGGCTTTTCGCGAAAACGCACGACTCGATGAATCGCGTCCTTATCGTTGCGCTTTCGCAAATGCACCGGCTTGCCATGCTCGATGTAACCGAAGCCGGGACAAGCCCATGTTGGTTTGATGCCGATGGTTACAAGCTGCCCCGTCTCCTCCGCCGCATCCGCGGCGAGGGCCAGGGTTTCCTGAAAGGCCACGCGATTCGCAATGACATGATCGGCCGGAAGCACGATCATCGTGGCCCCGTGATCGCGCGCTGCCACCCAACCAGTGCCCAGCGCAACCGCCGCCGCCGTATCGCGCTTGGCTGGTTCCGCAACGATATTTTCCTCTGGGAAAGCGGTGAGCAATTTGCGAACTGCGGCTTCCTGTTCGGCGTTTGTCAGAATCAGAATACGTTCACGTGGAACGAAGCCATCAATCCGCGCCACGGTTTCTTCGAGAAGGGTTCTCTTGGAGACAAGATGAAGCAGTTGCTTCGGCCGGGCTCGGCGACTTAGAGGCCAAAAGCGTTCACCACTGCCGCCGGCGAGAATGAGCGCGTAGATCGGATTGAGCATTAAAACGAGCACTGACCGGGTTTTCCAAGTCGCGAGGATTTTCTCGTTTCTTTTTTCGAAACGAGACGTATATGATAGGCGATGTCTCTCCCGATATCCATTTCAAAAACCGCTCAACAGCTTCCGGTTGATCCGTTGCTCGTCCTGACCCGCACTGCGATTGGTATCGGCCTGGGAATATTGGTGGCGGAGAAAATCAAGCCTCCATTGCGTCAGGCAGCTGCAATTGCACTGGTTGCAATTGGCGCGCTGGCTGCAGCGCCGTGGCTGGTGAAAATCGCGGTGGGGCAGATTAATCGGCCGGAATCAGAGTGGGGGAGTCGCGCCCGTCTGCGCTCTATTCGCGGAGATTCCGGTTACAGTTCCGATAACGATATCTATTGATTCAATGTGGCGCTCGCCGCGGCGAGCGATCTACAAGTGGTTTCAAAAGTCGGTTCACGTTTCGTAATCGTGCTCCTGCTCGTGATCGGCTCCCCGGAGGAGACGCTTGCGCTACATTTGTCCCCAGATTAAGCGTGCTTCGCGTTATGTCCGGTAAATCGACATCTTCCAGCAGCGAATTGTTGCGCGCTCACTGCGTCGCAATTTCTGAGGAGGAAGCCGTACTGCGCGAGGGCGGCGGCAAGGCAGGACACGAACGTCAACGGAAAATGGGTCGGCTGCCAGCGCGAGAACGAATCAGTCATTTGCTTGACAAAGGTTCGCCGTTTTTTGAGATCGGTCTCTGGGCCGCGTATAAGATGTACGAACAATGGGGAAAGATTCCTGCGGCGGGCGTAGTCGCTGGGATTGGGAATATCGCGGGAGTTCCGTGCATGATTATCGCCAACGACGCGACCGTGAAAGCCGGCGCTTTCTTTCCGCAAACAGCCAAAAAAGTCATCCGCGCCCAGCGCATCGCTTTTGAATGTGCCCTGCCGCTCGTTTACCTGGTCGATTCCGCAGGTGTGTTCCTGCCGATGCAGGACGAAATTTTTCCAGATGAAGATGATTTCGGCCGCATCTTTCGCAATAACTCCGTTATTTCCGCGGCAGGCGTTCCTCAATTCGCCGCTATCATGGGTAATTGCGTCGCGGGTGGCGCTTATCTGCCGGTCCTGTGCGACAAAATTCTAATGACGAAGGGAAGCGGTTTGTACCTCGCCGGGCCTTCGCTCGTTAAAGCGGCTATTGGACAAATAGTCGATGCGGAGGAACTGGGCGGCGCGCAAATGCACGCGGAGATAAGCGGGACGGTGGATTTTTACGAAAACGACGATCCGTCGTGTCTCAAGCGTCTTCGTTCGCTCATCGCATTGCTGGCGGAAGCAAAGGAACCTAAGATGTTCGAGAAGGCGAAGGAAACGACGAAGCCGGCGAAGAGTCCCGATTCGATCTACGATTTGATCAGCTTTGATGGTCAGAAGCAGTACGATGTGCGCGATCTGCTTGCGTCGATCGTCGATACAAACTCAATCGATGAATATAAAGCAGACTACGGCAAGACGATCGTGACAGCTTATGCCCGCATTGAGGGGCGCGCCGTCGGCATTGTTGCAAATCAACGTTTGCAAGTGCGGACCAAAAAGGAAGGAATTCAGATGGGCGGCGTTATTTACTCCGATAGCGCCGATAAAGCGGCGCGTTTCGTGATGGACTGCAATCAAACGAACTTGCCGATCATTTTTTTTCAGGACGTCACGGGTTTCATGGTCGGACGCGATGCGGAAGAGAGCGGGATCATTCGCAGCGGCGCGAAGTTGGTAAATGCGGTCAGCAATTCCGTCGTTCCGAAGATCACAGTCGTTGTCGGTGGGTCGTTCGGCGCCGGGAACTACGCGATGTGCGGAAAGGCATATGATCCGCGATTCATCGTCGCCTGGCCGACTGCTCGCTACGCTGTGATGGGTGCCGCCCAGGCGTCTGACACCGTCTTTGCAGTTCTTGCTCGCGCACGCGAGCGCGACAAAAAATCTTCGCCGGAAGAATTGGAAGAGCTCCGGGCAACCGTCAAAAAAAATTACGAAGAACAAACCGACATCCGCTACGGCGCTGCGCGCGGCTGGGTGGACGCGATCATTCAACCGCACGAGACCCGCGACGTCCTGATCCGGTTGCTGCAATACGTCTCACGTCCAATGCCCAAGGCGCGCTTCCACACCGGCGTGATCCAGGTTTAACGATTCAACGAATCTCATGCCCGTCCTTCTTATTGAAAAACAAACGCCGCAAATCACGGTTGTGACTTTGAATCGTCCGGAGCGGCGTAACGCGCTCACCATCGAATTGCTGACGGAACTGGTGGCTGCAATTCGGCTTGCTTCCGACGAGCCGAATGAACGAATCATTATTTTGCGTGGCGCTGGGGCTGCCTTTTGTACCGGTATGGACTTGAAAGCAGCAACCCCACAAAACGCGCACGCCATGGCGGAGTTGGTCGCGAAGACCTTGCTGACCGTCAGTCAAACACGTTTGATTACGATCGCGGCCGTCCATGGCGCGGCGGTTGCCGGCGGCGCAGGGATTATGTCGGCGTGTGATTTTGTTGTCGCGGCAGAACGGACCAAGATCGGATATCCAGAAGTGCGCCGCGGCTTGGTACCTGGCCTGGTCATGACTTTTCTACGCCGCCAGGTAGGCGAACGAAACATGCGTGAATTACTGCTCGGCTCGGAGTTAATCAATGCGGAACGCGCGAGAGAAATCGGCCTCATTAATCGCGTTGTGGTTCAAGAGGATTTGATGAGTGAAGCGCAAAAATTTGCTGATTCAGTTTTGCAAGGCGCGCCAGGCGCGCTGGCGCAGACGAAACATTTCATCGAGGAACTCTGGCGGCGTTCGGTGAAGGAAGATATCGATCTTGCATTTAAGCATCACATGGAAGCGCGCGAATCGAGCGAAGCGCGTGAAGGCATTGCAGCCTTCAACGAAAAGCGGCCGCCGAACTGGGTCGTGTAGTGGCGCGCGCGGCGGCCAATACAAACCAGGGAGCGATGGGTTCTTAAACGCCCTGCTGCGGTTGGGAAACAATCGTTCCTTGGTTAGGCTCCGCAGCCGCAGCGCCTTGATATTGCGCGCTGCCGAAACCAAGGATAGGCAGGAAAATGATTCCCAGGAAAACGAGGCCGATTCCGAAACCGATGCCTTTGCCGAAGCTTTTTGCCATGTCGATACAGAGAACAATTCCTACGATGATGTTGACGAACGGGATCAACATCAAAATGATCCACCAGGCCGGCCGGCCGACGATCTTGCACCAAATGTAGAGGTTGTAAATAGGGATGATGCTGGCCCACCCAGGTTGGCCCGCTTTCGTGAAAACCTTCCACATCGCGACGATCATCAGCAGCGCGATAAGCAGTCCAATAACCCCTGCAATCGGACTGCCGCCAGCTGAAGTTGTGTAATCGGTTGTTTCTTGCGCCAGCAGAAATTGGCTTGGAAGCAAAATGCAAAATGCGATGAGTAGAAGATTAAGGAGCGATTTCATAGACGTTAAGGTTCGTTGGCGCGGGTTTTAAGGGACAGCGTCTTAATGGGCAAGCAAAATCTGTCGATCTTGTGTCTATCCGTCTCGTGCGAAGCAACGAAGCGTCCAGCTAACGAACACGTCTAATCACTTTCGTCGACCACCGTTGTCCTCGCCGCTGTCATCATCCCCAGCGTCGTCATCACTCGTGTCCTCGCCTTCGTCGTCTGAAGCGTCCTCCATGCTGTCGTCGCGTGCTTCTGCGATGTCGATCATCTGATACTCCGGATCGCCGCCTTCTGCTGTAGGGGAAGCTGTCAGCTTCCCTTACAGGAAGCTCAAGAGCATGAATAAGAATAGGAGTAAGAGAGGCATACGCAGGGTTTTTCAGCGGTCATGTTAGACTGTTCTCGCGGAATGAGTCAGGTGCGCGCGCGAGCTGGCTTTACGAATCGCAGCCGACACGCGATGGTCGCGCGCAGATGAAAGCAAAAAGCGCATGGGCAAATCACAATTGGCGGCCGCGAGTTGGATGGGGTGTGCCGGTAGCCTGGCTGACGCTCTGTGTCGTTTGGAGTTCGACCTGGCTCGTTATCAAGACTGGATTGCGCGATTTGCCGCCGATTTCCTATGCGGGTATCCGTTTTCTGCTCGCAATCTTTGTTCTTTTGGCCGTCTCGGCTGGACGAGTGCGCATGTTGCCGCAGCGCGGCTCCGATTACGCAGTGCTGGCCTTTACTGGCGTTTTGATGTTCGCCGTAAATTACGGACTGCTTTTTTGGGGCGAACTGCACGTTTCATCGGGGCTGGCGGCCGTATTGCAGGCGACCATCCCGATCTTCGGCATGCTCTCGGCGCATCTCTTGCTTCCCGATGAACCGTTGCGACTGCAGAAACTCCTCGGCGCAATGCTCGCGCTTGGTGGCGTGGCAATGATCTGTGAGCGCCTTCTCGGTTTTAGCGGATTAATGGCGTTCTGGGGCGGACTGGGCATCGTATTCGGAGCCGCTGGCGCGGCCTTTTCGAACGTACTGCTCAAGGCGCGCGTGATCCAACTCGCGCCAGCCATGATCGCCGCCTGGCAAATGATTTTCGGCGCAGCGCCATTGCTGGTGACCGGATTTTTGGTGGAAGGAAATCCGGCGCGGTTTCACTGGAGCGCGCTGTCGATCTTTTGTTTGCTTTATCTGGCCGTCATCGGCTCCGCGCTAACGTTTTTACTTCTTTACTGGCTGTTGCCGCGAATGACTGTCGCGAGACTACAAGCAATCTCGCTCATCACGCCACCTGGCGCGGTCGCGTTAGGTTGGGCAATTGGCGGCGAGACGTTTTCCCTATGGTCGCTTTTGGGCGCTTGTTTCGTTCTCGCCGGCGTGTGGATGATTTTCCGAAGAGCAGAAGCGTCGGAGCCAGTAATTCAGGAAGGTTAGGCTGCGGCTACAGCGCGCCTCATACGTTCGCGTCCACCCATGCGGCGACGGTGCGTTGAACATGCGCCGCGCCGAAGAGTTTGTCGGGGCAGCTTATGCCTCCGGACCGGCTGTAGCCGGGCGTAAAATCATGGCCAAAGATATTTGTGCGCGGTATCTGGTATTGCTCAACTATTATTCTCGCGCGCTCGGCTGCCGGAAAGTTGATGCCTGATTTAACGGTGCGAAGGCGGGCATGTGCTTAGTGTTGGAGATGCCGTTTGGTTGCATTCATCGCGTTCCCGGCCAGGCAGTGCCTTTGGTATATCCAAGGGTGTCAAGCACATCGCGGTCGAGACCGCGCAGAACGTGTCGCATAAGATTGATCGTGTCGTCGTTGACGAAATAAGCTCCGTGAATTCCTGCGCCGGCGACGTCCGGGCTGAAGAAACCCGAGCAATCAACGTCCCAGACATTGTCTGTTGGCGACGACGCGTCTGCCAAAGGCGGGTGGTTCGGGAGACCGCTGCGACCAAGACGCCGCATGCCGAAATGTTTTAAGCCGGCAGACGCGCCGAGGACGGAGTCGCGCCCGCTGTAGAGCGCCGTGATCCGGTAGGTGAGATTGGCAATCGCATTACCATCGTTATTGTCTGGCGCGGCCTCGTCGAACAAATCACTATCGACATCTGCAGCGACCATCACGAGCTGATTGATGAGGCTGACGAGCAGCGGCTGATTTTTTCGTGTCCAGGCCGCGGCCATCGCCTTTTGCACAACATAATTTCCCATGCTGTGAGCAATGAGGGAAACCTTTGCTTTGCAGGCTTTCGCAGGGTTGTCTATGGTCGCCTGCTGTTTAGCCACCAGCCAATCGAAGAGCGCGCTCAAAACGTCTGTCAGATCCTGAGCACAAATGCGCGCATGCGAACGATCAGGCTCGTAGCCAAGGATGCTGCCACGCGACGGCCAATCGTAAAGGATGCAAAGGCCGAGACTATCTGGACCGTCAAAAAGTCTCCCGCAAAGATCCTGATAAAACTTGCTTGCAGAAGTGAACTTGTTGTTGAACCCGTGCACAAGAATGGTGACGTGGCTTTGTTTCTCGTTCTCCGCCGGGTCGTGCGCGGGAAATTTATCTGCGGCCGCGACCAGAAGTTTCTCGAAATTGGCGGCAGTAACTTTCCGCCAGTTATTGATCTCAGTCAGCGGCTGCTTATCGCTGACCCAAAAGGTCACGCCATCGGGATTCGGATCGGGTCCAACGCCGCCGTTGCTGCGATCATTGATCATCCAATACTTTGGCATGTTGTTGAGCAGGTCCGCTGGCGTTTAGTTTGAAAAACGCATCCGACTACGGGCGCACAATTCCAGGTTTGCCACCTGACGCTTTGCGCAGCGGTTTACATCGGCTGCGTCGGTTTTGGAACCTTTTACAAGATTTGGGAACCGAAGTTCAAGACTTTCTTTCCAACCGCGTCAAAGCTCCGCTCATGGCGAAATTCGTTTTCGCCGCTCGCATAACATGCTTAGACTCCGGGAACGCAGCGCCGATGTGGCGAAATGGCAGACGCAACGGACTTAAAATCCGTTCTCGCGAAAGCGAGGTATGGGTTCGAATCCCATCATCGGCACCCTCCGAAAAGCGATTTTACGAGGCAAAATCGATCAAAACTGTCGGCTGAATCGATTGCGCATGGTTGCGAAACAAAGGGCATGAAAACGCAGTCTATTTGCCAAGTATTCGTCACGTAAGAGGCTTGCTTCCGTTGATCTAACCGCGATTGCGGCCCGGTGATTGCATTGCCTGATTGCAAATGACTGCGCGCCTCACAAAAGGGACCCACTGGAGCCGTAAAGGTGACGCTCCTGCTATTCGGGACTTCCAAACCCCCATGTCACCGCTAATCGAGAGAAAATTCGGCGTGAAACCGTTAGATCGAACGTCAT
>VBQC01000235.1 GCA_005887825.1 Verrucomicrobiota bacterium
CGGGAAGCAGTTGTGCTAACGCGCGACGCGTTTAAGAGCACGCGAAAGCACCTCCGGAATCGTCGCGATGAGGTCGCGCTTGCATCAATCCTGATAGCCGCTGTAATCCGGGCGGGTCTTACCGCCGCTTGAGCCAAGCTGACGCAATGCGCGGTGAACAAAACCTCAAGGGACTCCAGCAGCGTCGGCGCACGTCGCGCGCGTTCCATTACGTCCAACAATGTTACTAGGAGATGGCTCGCCTGGTTCTGATTTGCGACGGGGATGATCTCGTAACCCATAAGTTAGGCAACGTTACCACGATTGGCCGTGCTTCGTTGAATCACATAGTCATTGACAATCCGGCGGTATCAGCGCAGCACGCGATAATCGGGAGATCCGCCGACTCCTATCGGCTGAAAGATTTGGATTCAACAAACGGGACACAGGTCAATGGCGTTTTTATTACTGACGCTGAGTTGAAGGATGGCGACAAAATTCGATTCGGTTCCGTCGTAGCGGTTTTTTGCGGGATGTTGCCGCAAAGATTGATGAAACAGACGTCGTCCTCACCAACAGGCCCCCTAATCCTCCCCCTTTAGCAAATCAACCAACTTTCAGAGAAAAAACATCAAGGCTTTTGGCGCACATGGCTCTTTGAACTCTCCCGCTTGGCTCGTGCGTTTCGATCACATTGCACGCGTCATCGTAAACGCGAGTCACGGCGTGATGTGAAATCATCACCTCACGCAAGCGGGCCGCAAAACTTGGTGAAGTTGATTGCGTTGCTGATTGGGTTTGGCTCGCCATAATCGTTTTGAAGTCATCGGGCGAGGGCCACTGAGGCGGAGCAAATGATGAAGATTAAAAACGCGAGGGCATTCTTCCCATCCAATTTGTAATCTATCGTTTCGGCGTGGATGAAGCCCCCGTTCGCCGAGTTTTCTGCCCTGTCTTCTTTTGGGCTTTTTCTTTTTCTGAAGCGGCAAGTGCGTCGCGTTGTTGCTGTTTGTATTCTCGGACCGATTTGCCTATTGACTCGGCAATCTGCGCTTGCGCGGCGTAATCAGATTTGACCGCGCTTTCTGCAATATCCAGGTCGTTGGTTAGTTGCGAGGAGGGGACTGTGAATTGGTACTGTCCGTCTGAAACCGTGGTCATCGAATCGCGTTGGTCGATCATTGTAACCTTCGTTCCCGGCGCGAAACCAACGACTCCCGAATCAATCTTTAGGGACGTTCGTTGGAGTAGAAAATAGGTTCCTTCAGGCGCCAGCCGCGGTTGTTTCGTGACCATGGAGCGAGCGGGTGTCGGGCTAGCCTCGCGCTGTTGCGCGGGGGGTCCTTTGGACGGAGTCGGGCGGGTCGCAGCGCTCGGCCTGGGAGAACTGCGTTGCGTTGGAACATGGACGACCGTGGGTTGTGGAGCGGGCGCAAACCAACGCCACCCCAGATAACCAACGATCACGGCGGCGGCGATTCCTAATAACACTTTTATACCCATGGGTTGTTCCGAATTAGCCGATTAATTTCTCCTTTTATCAAGGAATACCGGCTGCGATCAATTCCGAAACCTTTCGGAGTCAAAAGTTATCTACGTTGCTGTGAAGCTTCGTAACCGTTCGCCGAGCATTCGGAGGACATCCGAGAGAAAGTCTCGCTCAAAGACAACATTTTCGCCGCTGTGTTGAATCCGTGTTTGTAAAATTGCAGAACAAACTTCCCAAAAGTGACCCGCGCCGTGATCTATTTGCGAACACTTTCGATGCTTGTCAAAACGTAGCTCTAGTGTTGAAAGCTAACGAACAGGGCAAAGGTGGACGTCCAGATGCGACATTTGCGGCGGCGGGAATCCGCAAACATTTGCTCACGAGAATCCTTGAGGGCAACATGACACCCGAAGAAAAGACTGTGTATTACAGATGGCGAAAGGGTTTGGAAATCAATCCGTGATTCCGTGCAGTACTGGGAGATCATCGCTGACAATCTCAGCAAAGCCGGTTGGAGTTGGTGCTGTTCATCGCAGATTGATTCGACTGGTCGCGTGCTTTTCACGGCAGACGCGCAATCGCGAGGGCGAAAAGCGATTTATCGTTAGTGCCGACGAAAAGCTGACAGTGTTTCTTGAGCTTGAAAGTCAGTTATCGAAGGAGACGCAAACTATTCCGTCCGTCCACTCCCCCAGGGAAATTGAGCGGACGGACGGGCGAGACCCCGAATAAAGCTCGACAGATTGTCGTCGGTGCTGGTAAAAGTGTCCTCGATTACGTCATCCGACGTTTCGACTTACCTTCGGCACGGCTGAATAAGCCGCAGGGCTGGATCTTCGCTGAGATACCGCTTAACGCGATCTCCAGATCCAACTGGAGCCCCGAGTCAGCCCAAGGGAGGCCGCTGTTCAAAGTAAAGCGGATAGATTCTCTATGCGGAATCTATTCGCGGTTCGATTCCCGCCCCCGCCTCTTCTCATAGGTAAAAGGACCGAATATCAGCGGTAAAAGCACCTGAGTACAGAACACAAGTCAGAACAAATCCACTGAAATCTGCCCGTGTCCGAGCACGTCTGCCAACGCTCGCCGGCGTTTGGCAGGGCCTCTTTGCTCGCTGTGCTTCGCGTCCCGCTGATCTCCGCCACCAGCTCGTTGTAACGCTGGTGCAGCAGTTCAACCGGTGAATTACAGATTCACTTGCAGGGGGACTCCACCGCCAAGTTCCCCTAGCAGGAGCATTATCTTGTCCGTACTTACTCCAAACGCGACAGTGGCCTGCGTGATGTTGGCGCCGTCGATTTGATCTTCGACGCGATCAATAGCCTTGTTGGCGAGCCGCCAAGCCTTAGCCAGGAGTCTTTCTTTTCGCTCCGCTATTGAAAGCGATTCGCTTGCCTCGATTGCTTTGAGGGTGTGCTCGCTCACGTGTAGCAAACGGCAAATGTGGTCGTAGGGAACTTGCTCGCGCGGTTCTGCTAATAGCTCCACGGCCTAGCGATAAGTTTCTGGCCGGAGCAGTTTGAGCCGTTGGCCAGTGAAACGGCCCCTCGGTTTAGAATGCTCTCGTTCCGATTGCGATTGACCGTTTCGAGACTGGATCATGTTCGCCTGAACATTTAGGCTCATCTGCAGGAAACGCAAAGCGTTAGTTGTCGTGACAATCATCGAAATCCGCCCGTTTCGAAACGGCTGGCAAGTGTACGAGTGTCTCGGTGTTCAGACCGTATTCTTAAACCAGAAACAAGCGATCACCTATGCACAAGGCCGCGCGTGCTTCCGTTCTGGCGAGATTCGTGTTCTCACCCCGAGCGGAAATGTCCAACGCACGATTGCGTTTAGTGAGACCGATCGACTGCTGTAATTCTGAGACGGTAATGCGCTTTACTGATCGTTAACGACCGTTTGTGGCAATAAACAAACCGCGCCTTTGCCGTCCGGTCGGCGTGGCCAGAACAGAAAGGCGCGCTGGAGACAAACAAGCTTAGAGATTAATCCTCTTCGAGGATCACACGATCAACCACCCTGTTCTCGCCTGTCCCGACATAGTGGACGCGGACAGGAACGCCGACTTTGATTCTCGTTCTCACCGTGTTTTTATCCAGAACTCTACCGCTCCGAGTCATATAAGTAACCGTCTTGCCGAAGCGATAGCGGACCGGTCCACTGGTTCCCCTAAGGACGATTACGCTCCCCGGAGTGTACTCGGTGATTGTCCCCGTTCCTTCAGTAGTAGTGGTCGCGGTGGTTGTGGTTCGCTGCGGCTGCTGCGGCATATCTTGGGTCTTCATAAGCGGCTGCCGCGTGGTCTGTCCCGACGCAAACGATGCCACCACCGCCAAGGCGATAATCAACAGCATTTTTTTCATGGTTTTTCTCCCTTCTTAGTTGAGTTGCGGCGACGATAAACGGCGTTCCCGCTTAAGATTGAGCGGGTCCGGAAGAGCCGCCGCTATACTGAGTTCGGATGTGGCATCAGCGGCGGACGCTTGTGCCACACTCGGTACCGTCGGGTGGCCGACTCGCCAAACCGTGACGTTCTCGCATTCTTTTCCCTCGATCGTCTTGAAGTAATCGGCCAAGAGATTGACGCGAGACAAACGGCCAACCACCGAGGAATTGGCACCGACAGCGGATCGTCCGGCTGCTCCGCTTTGATCGGAGATGGTGGACGTTGCACCGCTAGAATCGTTTCCGAAGAAACGAAAAAATTACTGCAACAACTGTTGCAAGGAAGACCGGTGAAGCTCGTAGGAACTGATTTCGTTCTTGCAGTTGCCCGCGAGGCACATTGCCAGTTCGGCTGATGCGTCCATTTCTCACCTCGTTCTCCGGAAACAGCAGAGCGAAGTTCCCGAAATAGCTGAACGGCAATTGAGCCTGGCGTTAAGCAGCCCCGCTAGAAGGCCAATACCGAAAAAGCAACCACGCAGCCGTGAGTCAGCGATGCCGGGCTTCCCGTATTATACTAAAGTTTAACATACTAAGGTATAATAGACAGGACGACCCACGCATCCCTACTCTTGCCGTTTTCGTGCCCGCCAGAGTCAGGATTTTGCAATTCCGGAACATTTCCACAACTCGGCCCGGCAAAACTTGAACAATGACATCGATGAATCCTGCGCACGTTTACGAAATCCGTCCTCGTAAAGATGATTGTGGCGTTAATCTAATCTCCGATGTGCTCCCGCTTCGATGCGCGGTGTTGTCCGGCGGGCCGGACGCAATCAGTAATGCAATCGACTACGCGAAGCTTTCCAGCCGCTCACATGATGCTGTGATTCGCGTTTATGATTCGACGGGCAATGTGATCGCGACGCACGAGCAGATAGGCGATTTCAAAGAGCCGTAGCGATGACGGTTTGCGATTTCGAAAACTAACCTGATTTTTGAAATGCTGCTGCTTTGTTGGGGAGGGCGCGATTTTAGGGATTTTTGATCATTTGCGGCGCAGGCTTGCTCAGTTCAAGCTGGGCGCTCACCTTCTGGATTTCCTCATTCGATTTTCGATTTTAAATTGCCGATTTTCGATCGAGGAAGATCAGCATTCGCCAGCACTGCGGTAAACTGCCGCCCGTGGATTATCGGGATAAGGTAGGCGGTGAATTTTTCGACGGATTTTGAGCCAGATCGTCTCCTATGACGATCGCCCCGCCAAGTGGCGATTCTGGTTTGACAGGAAAGAGCGGCCGCACGACCGCGAATGTCTGCGAAACAAATGCGAGGAGAAGGAAGCTAAACACCGCTGCACATTTCATGTTCGCCGCTCTTATCACAGTCGACCCCGATGGCAAGCAAAACTTTGGCGCGATCTCGGTAATTAGCGGTGGAAAGCGATTTTTTTCATCGAGCAGCGATCGCTGATCTGTAATGTGATGGACCAAATTCATCGCGCGTTTGGTGGACAATCCACTGGCAAAAAGGCGAAATCTTAGATTGAGGTTTCGAATTTCAGATTTCGGATTATTATCCAGGCCGATGCCACAGTTTGCTTATCGCGCCCGTAATGCACAGGGCGGCCTGGTTGAAGGCGTACTGGATTGCTCGGATCGAGCGGTTGCCATTCACCAAATTGAATCACAACAATGCATCCCAATCCGGATCGAATTAGTTGGCGCGGAGCCGAAAGTGGTGGGTCGAAACGGTGCAGCACAGGCAACTCCCACGCAGAGCCTGAAAATTCCGCACGGCCAGTTGCTGATTTTTACGGAGCAGCTGGCCCATTTACTGCAGGCGGGAATGACGCTCGACGAGGGGCTGTCGATTTTGGAAAAGCGTTTAAAGCAGCCACGTGTCCAGCAGATGACGCGTGCGTTGCATCAGGCGCTGGTTGACGGTCGCAGTTTCTCGCGGGCATTGAGTGAGTTCCCACGCATTTTCCCGCCGCTTTACGTAAACTTGGTGGCGGCGGGCGAAGCAAGCGGCGCGCTGCCGCAGATTCTGCTCCGGGTGGTCAAACATTTGATGCAGGCGAAAGATTTGCGAGATCGCGTGCAGCAAGCCCTAATCTATCCGGCCTTTCTCGCATTGGCGGGCGCCATCCTGATCACGATTTTCATCACGTTCATGGTGCCGCAACTGACGGGGTTCATGTCGGAAACCGGCGGTGCACTGCCTTTACCCACGCGTATCCTGTTGCAAATTCATCATCTAATCACGGGATATTGGTGGGTCGGCGTCCTGCTGGTGATTGGCGCGATTATTGGGTTTCGCGCATTTGTCCGCACCAATGAAGGACGGATCGCATGGGACCGTTTTCGTCTCATCATCCCCGGCTACGGGCGTGTCATCCGGCACCGTTATTACGCGCAGTTCTCGCGCACACTGGGAACACTGATGGAAAACGGAATCCCCTTGCTGCGCGCCCTCGATCTCGTCACCGAAATCGCAGCGAATCGATTTCTGGAAGAGAAATTGAAGGAAGTACGTCGGGCTGTAATCGATGGCGCGACACTGTCCGCTGCATTGCAGGAGCAAAAGTTGTTTCCCGATTTACTCACCGACATGATGGCAGTCGGAGAACAAACGGGACACTTCGCCGAAACAATGCAATCCATTGCCGATGTTTATGAGCGGGAGCTTGACCGTACAGTCGCCGTGATCTCACAACTCATTCCGCCGGTGATTATCGTTGTAATTGCAGTCCTGGTTGGCTTTGTCGTTTTCAGCATTCTGTCGGCGGTTTTCGAGATGACACATAGCTTGCAATTTCGGCCGCATTAAAAGCTTGCAATTGGCAGCTGCACTAAAATAAGTTTGGCGGCTAAATGTTTCTTCGCCTCGTGTTTTTGCTCTTGTTTGGCGCGATTTCGCGTCTTCATGCACAGGAAGCTTTCAGCGATAACCTGCCAACCAGGGCTGATGCGAAGCCCGGAGAATCAACGCCGGAAAGCGCATGGCTGGATCTGCGCCAGAACACTCCTCGTCACTCCACACCACAGAACGCACCGCCATGGGTCGAAGCAGTCACGCTGTTCCCCGCGAAGGGGACGGGCGATACGACGCTAAAGACCATCTTTCGCATTCGTGTGGCGCGACCGAGCCAGGATTATCAAGTTCTCTTGTTCCGCCTGTTCTTCGACGACAAGCCAGGTCAGCAGCCGGAGTTAGTGGCATGGGATGAGTCCGGCACACACATTTTGCGTTCAGGAGCACTCGGGTCCGGAATTAATCTGCCGGCTTCCGATTCGGTGATGATCCCGATGACCGACACTTCTTCCATCGATATCGAGGTCCCGGGAGATGGGAAAACGGTGCGCGCGGCGTATCTCGATTGGATGACGAGCAGCGGTGTGGTTCATCCGTTGAACGCTGAGCATCGCGACGTGATCCCGGAACCGTTCTCATCGATGCCGCCGTTGCATTCGCCCCTTCAGGATACGGAGCGCTTTGGCACTGTCATTGCAACCCTTGCGGCCGAGACAATCCAGATCGGCACAGATATTCAGCAAAGCGCGGCGTTTCAATTCGGGGTCGAGGCGCAGCCGCTGGCGGCTCTGCTGACCTTCGAAATCGCAAATCCGCGTATTGATGCGCCACCTGAAATTTATCTAAACGGTGAAGACATCGGGCCAGTTTCTCTGGCGTTGCCCGAACTGGCTGACCCGGGTTATCGCGGCGAAATGGAGCCACTCCTCAGTCAAATGCATTTCCAGTACACCGGCTGGCTGCGCGCGCAAAAGATTGTGCCGGTCGCAAGCCTCAAAGCGGGAACCAATGACCTGATCGTCGTGAACGGGGCTGGCAGCGGAGCTTCCGCAGTCCGCGCCACTCAGATCCAATTGAAATATCTTTGGGATAAGACGGATTACGTTCTAAAAACCGGCGACTAGAAATTCTCGAGGATTCGGCTAGTGTAATCCGCGACCCAGATGAGGGGTTTTTCGTCTGGTTGAAATGACTATGAAAAGAAAACAACAGGGCTTCACGCTGCTCGAAATCATGCTCGTCGTCACGATTATCGCACTGCTCCTGGGCACGGCGATTTATAAACTAGCTGGCAACGTCGAGTACGCGCGACATACACGTGTTCAGGCTGACATTCAGGGAATTACTACCCAGCTAAAGCTTTACGAGAGCATGAATGGCTTTTACCCGACCACTGACCAGGGTTTGCGGGCGCTTGTGTCTCAACCCGACTCCGATCCGAGGCCCACGCGCTGGTATCAACTGTACAAAGACGTGCCAAAAGATCCCTGGCAGAACGAATACATTTACCGTAATCCCGGTCAGAAAAACCCAAGCGGCTACGATCTGTATTCCGCAGGGCCCGATCGGAAAGCAGACACAGCGGACGACGATTGGGGCGAGTGAGGCGCGCCCGGGAGTCGATCTCACACTGCTACTGTTTGGCTGGTGGCAACTGGGGGCCTCGGCGATCTGGCGTGCGTCGACTTGGCGTGCGTCGATTTGGATCTGCGGCTGCGCCTCCTGGATTCCGCGGAATCGTCCCGCGCACGTGAGGACGCGCCTGCGGCAACGCTGAAGGCGGCACCATGGGAGCCCCCCCTCCGACGTTGTTGTTGAGTTGGTTCGGAGTAGGAATGCCGGGCATATTCGGCTTAGATGGCACATTTGGCGCGGATTGCGCCAGGAGTGCCTGATTAAAGGTGATGGTCGCAAAATTTCCGTCCTTGCTAAGGGTCACCTTGGTCGCGCCCACGCGGTCCGACCATTCGATGTTCGCGATGCTAAAGCCGTCCACTGGCTCCCTCGTATTAAGATATTTCTTGAAATTCTGGTCCGCGCTGGAAGCAATCGTAACCAGGTCACCTTCGGGCGAGCGCGCGGCATTGGCCACGTAAAGGTCTTTGGCAAAATCAGGTGTTGCCGCAGGCGCTGCAACCGCCGTGGCAATTGCGAACGGCGAGTGTTCCACCATCCGTGAGTAGCGATCGAAGTTAAACCGCGGCGGAAGAACCTCGTCGGCTTCACTGCGGACCGCACCAAGCAGTGCGAAGATCGAGATCAGAATGAGGGAATATTTCATAATTACTATTCTTGCTAGCGTGCCTGTTGCGCCGGTGCAAACCAGCGGGCGATTTTAAATTTGCCTTGGATCATGGTGGGATCACTGCCATCGACTATCACATTAACATTTTCGAATACAACAAACGCGTCCGGCTGTTGCACGTCATAAAGAAAATGCACCAGCGGTGGCCATGGGCTTTTGGTTTCAATTGAAGCGAAAACCGTCTGATGATAGGGCGTCGTTTCGCCCGAACCAATCGCCGGATTCACAATTAACACATTATGCTTACCTGCCACTTGCTTCAACTGATCGAGCAGAGCGGACGCTTCGGCAGGATTCTTGAGGGCTGGTTGATGTTGCCGGATCCATTGGTCGCGTTTCGTCCAGAGATCTCGTTCTTTGATGTAAACGGTTTGCTCGGCCAACGATGCTTTGCGCGCGGTCAGGTCCCTGCGTGCACGACCCAGTGCGCCGGAGATCCAGCTCAAAATCAACAGATTCAGCAGCACGAAAATGGTGCCGGTAATTATCCACGAAAGCATGCGCTCGCGTGGATTCATTCGCCTGTACCACGCCGGCATCATCGTGGTTTTCCCTCCAGGCGAAACTGCGCATGGTCGTTCGGCAGAATGCGAGGCGCAGCCATGTCAAATTGAAAAACTCTCAGCTCTGGATTTTTCTTTATCTTCTCAACGAATTCATAGGCGAGGGCGGCAGTATTTGCTTCGCCATCGACTGAAATTTGCCGCGCGGACTGGTTGTATGCAGTGATGCGCACGTCGGGAGAGGGCAGACTTTCGAACAGATGCAGCAAGATTTCGACCGGGTAATAACGCGAATCGATGGCCGGGGCGAGCGCCTTCCAGTGTGCTTCCGTTGTGCGGACAAACTCCGTCTCGGGCGCGTCGTGCGCGATTTGGCGGTCAAGGCGTCCAACCTGGAACCGCATCAAGCTCAGATACACGAGCAAGAGAAAGAGAAGCCCAGCGTACGCGCTCCCGGCCCAGATGAGTCGCTTTCGCCATTCCGCTTGCTTGATCAATTGTGAGCGGCGACGTCGCCAGCTTTCCGGCAGAAGGTTCAGTTTAACCGGAGCGGGAGGCAGTTCGATGCCAACTATCTCGGTCGAGCTCGCCAGAATTTCCTGCACCGTGTCGCGCAATTGATAGCAGGACTCGTCCAGTAGCACGCTCGGAGAGGAGGCGTTTATGCCCTGTAGCTCGGCGCTCAATCTCAACTGCGGCAATTCCATGTGCAGTTGATCTCCATTTGCGCTCTCAAACGCTCGGGCAAGGCTTAGTTTTCCATTTTCGGTCATGGCGTAAACAAGTGTCTCGCCTTCTGGATAAACAAGGACAGCGTTCCCCTGCGGAGCGTGAGTGCTCGCGCGTTGCGCAGCATACACGGTGACTTGTCGCGGGATGTAACCGTTCTCCAGCAGCGGACCGGCGATTTCGGCAAGCTGTTCATTTCTAATCGCGACAGCCGACACCACACTTTCGCTCTCGTTTTGCTCGATCAGCTCGAAGTCAGTGGTCACTTCGTCAGCTGAATATGGCAGCACCTTCTCGATCTGGATCCGAATCATTTCCGGAAATTCTGCCGGATCGACAGTCGGCAAACGAAATCGCTGGGCAAGCACCGCCGTAACCGGTAGCCCAAGGACAAAGTCGTCGGTTGCCGAAAGCAACGGAACGGCTTCGTCCAGCGTCTGAAGTTTGCGCACGCTCCAAGAGCCGTTTCCTTCGGCTGAGCGCACAAAATTCCAGCCGTGCGCGGTTGGAGTAATAAAAATGGATCTCGCCGCGGTCTCGATATTAAAGCTCCTTCCAGCTAATCAATTGAATATTGCCCCCTTTTCGCACTACCATCCGCACGGAGCGAGTAACGTCGCCTGATTTTCCTACGCTCAGAATGCGGAAAACTTGATCTTTGAATCCGACCAGGGCTGCAATCTGCTGAAATTGCTGGTCATTAAAGCCAAGCGCACTTTTAACATCGGGCAAACTGTTGAACGGAATATCATCGGCAGTTCCATCGATTCCGTCCGGACCGCGTCTTAATTGTAAGAAGCGGTCAACTGAATCGTCTTTCATGCCCGGCACGGCGCGCAACACATCGCGCGACGCCCACGCAAGATCGATCGGACCAGAGCTGTTGATGGTAAAATCTTCGTCCCAACCCGGCCTCGAAGTGAACTCAGCCCAGCCAAATACTTTCTTAAGATCCTCCACAGAAGTCAGTGGCGCGTGTGCTGGATGGTAATCATCGGTCTCTTCTGGCGCGTTCAAATGATGAAGCCCAGTGTTTGGCGACACCCAATCAAGAAGAGAATCCATCATCGTGTCGAGGTCATTAAGCTCAATACCCTTGAGCGAAAGATATCTGCGCAGAATTGCGACGCGCGTGGGGTCTTCCCCTGCGGTAAGCCAGTTCAAATTCAACCGGCCACCCTCGCCGGTGACGCGAACTTCATAACTATCACGATCGCCCATTTGTCTGTGTAAATTTGGTGACCCGGGTGCGATGTTCGGATGCAACGCAACGTCCGCGCCTGACGACGCCATTGCTTCCGCCGCCAGAACACGATTTGCATTACCGGAAAGGGCCAGACGAGAATCAATGTCGAGCGCCCATGAAATCACCATTACGCTCAGCAAAAATAGCGCCCAAAGCGATAACATGAGAGCCGCGCCAGAGACTGATTTCGAATTTCGAATTTCGAGTCTCGAATTTAAAGAACGCTTCTTCACAAGATCGACATGATTTCTAGGGCCACGGCGTTCGGCCCAGTGGAATAATGGCTTCCCACGGCACGGCTGCGCCAGGCCGCCCAACGGTTAATTTCACAAGCCGGGGCAGCTTGAACGCGTTTGACCATCGATCCACCCAAGTGTTCAACTGGGGATCGAAATAACGGATTTGGAGACTGCTTACGTTTTTAATCAATGGCACCCAGGTCTCGTGTCCCTCTCCGATGTCGGAATCATTCTGCGGTTTTCGAAGTAGACCGAGATCCAATCGACCGCTCTTTTCGTTTTCCGGTTGCAATCGCAGCCAGACAATAAAGTCGCCCGGCGCGTAGCGTGTAAGCAGCCCGGGGCCAGCGCTGCAATTCCACTTTATCACATCGCGCTGGCGATCGTTTAATTTCAACGGTTCTCCCGTCATCTTGCCGTGTGTGGGAGTCAAACTTTGCCACTCCGCTGCCAGAAGATCGCGCAGACCACCATATTGCGCGTCTGCTGCGCTCGCATCGGCTGAGACGCGCAGCGCTGTGAGGTTGGACTGGACAAAGCGAAAAATCGCAAGCGACATCATCGCAAGGATCGCCACCGCAAGCGTGATCTCGAGTAACGTAAAACCGCGGAGCCAAATGGCACGTTCTCGACTCCAGCGGACACTCGTTCCATGCAGCCTCCAGCTCGCCACCGGACGAGTCCGTCCGACCGGCGGACATCCAGTATCCAGGATCGCGTCTTTCTTACTTGGGCCGGTAAACATAAAACTGGATCTGTTTTGACTGCGACACGCCGCCGCGCTGCCATTGAACAGTTAATATGACAAGATTGATCCCGTTAAGCTGTGTGTTATTCGGTTCAGTTAATTCAGCGGACGCGCTTTTCTGGAGCAACTTTACCATTCCGTAACCGCTGTTGATCTTGGTTTCCGTTGCGGGATCTGGCGCGCCGCGCGCTGCCTGAATTTCCGCCATGCGATTCGATAATATCTGACGCACGGCGTCCTCTTCAGCGTTGAGCATGCTTGCGTTCATACAATTCTCTACTGCGCGCCCAAGTGCCAGCACGCCGACGGCGAAAATCGCAACCCCAATCATCGCAAGGATCGCCACCGCAAGCGTGATCTCGAGTAACGTAAAACCGCGGAGCCAAATGGCACGTTCTCGACTCCAGCGGACACTCGTTCCATGCAGCCTCCAGCTCGCCACCGGACGAGTCCGTCCGACCGGCGGACATCCAGTATCCAGGATCGCGTCTTTCTTACTTGGGCCGGTAAACATAAAACTGGATCTGTTTTGACTGCGACACGCCGCCGCGCTGCCATTGAACAGTTAATATGACAAGATTGATCCCGTTAAGCTGTGTGTTATTCGGTTCAGTTAATTCAGCGGACGCGCTTTTCTGGAGCAACTTTACCATTCCGTAACCGCTGTTGATCTTGGTTTCCGTTGCGGGATCTGGCGCGCCGCGCGCTGCCTGAATTTCCGCCATGCGATTCGATAATATCTGACGCACGGCGTCCTCTTCAGCGTTGAGCATGCTTGCGTTCATACAATTCTCTACTGCGCGCCCAAGTGCCAGCACGCCGACGGCGAAAATCGCAACCCCAAGGAGAACCTCGTAAAGAGCGAAGCCGAGCCTTCCCAGAGCGCTCCGCTGCTTAATGGTCGATACTTGATGCTTCATGGCGGCACCCAGAATCCAGTGTCCAGAATCCAGCGTGAGTTCACCTCGCTGCATAATCCGTAAGCTCGGGTCGCGCCGTTAGTGGCGAGTAATTAGCTGTCCATGAGCCAGCGGAGCCTTTGAACTCGACGATTGCTGGCTCGCACGTTCCCGACGGCCAGAAAATCCATTCGGCTGGATATTTTTTCGTTAATGCTGCAGGCAACGAGAGTTTCAAAGCGCCTCCGCGATCCGGATGAAATTCCGCCGTTGCTTTGGCTTCTTCATCTTTTGCAAAAGCTTCCGGTCGCAGCGTGACCTTTCCTTTACTCCAAACGATCAAGTAAGGACGGCGTTCCTTCACACTATACTCCTGTGCTTGGCGCACGAGATTGTTGAATCCATCCAGAGAGCGCTTCAGTCGCCTGTTAGCGACGACGCCGCTCAGGCTCGGCACTGCCAGTAAAAGCAGCAGCATCAGTATGAAGACTGCAAGGACAATCTCGATTAAAGTAAACCCCCGGAAACGCCGCACTGGCAAACTTACTCGTTACGCGGCAAATCACAACAGGGGAGCGCGCTGCCTGCCCCTCCTGCAGCGGCGAAGCGGAGCAAATGCGGGGCGACAGTCGAAACGGGGCGCCTCGTCCGGCAGCCGCATAGCGCGAGTGAATACGGCTTCCCTCAGCACAAGGCCTGGCGGTCTGTGAGGGAACGTTTCTTTTCACAAATCGGATACATTTCGCTTTGGCCGTATTGTGTCATACTTGTCGCCCAATGAATTTCATTCGTTTTGAGAACCACGCCATTAACATCGATAATGTCGCATACGTTACACGCAGCGACGATAATCGGGTCGTCCTCACCTTTTGCGCTGCCAAGAGCGAGAGTTCGTTGCACCTCGTCTTGAAGGGTGCCGGTGCAGAGCAAGTGTGGGACTTCTTTGTCAAAAGTTCCACCGCAACCTTTGGGAAAGTTGGTTAACGCCAACCCTTGCGTTCCCCCGTTATCAGGCGCCATTCCGATCGGGACTCAACCGCTGGGGGACTTTCGTGGCGCAAGGCCTTTACGTCGAATCTCAAAGGTGAGTTCTCGGAGCACAGCGACATTCATTCTCCTTGGCCTAACGAGAACAAGCTCAGTAACGGTTGTGGCAGGCGCAAGTGGCAATAGCGGCGCTGCATCGAACAGCCAGTTTCGTGGAAGTCCGGCGTTACTTAATCCTCTCTGATACATTATACCAATTCCACTCCCAAGTCTTACCATTATCAGGAGAAAAGGCCTGGCTCCACACCGGACGGTTTTTATCCCTCGCATCCCAACGGAACATCACGATAATATTTTTTCCCTTAAAAGTATCCTTTGCAAAAAAATGTCCGATCCCATTTTCAAATGAACCGACAACAGGCGGATCCAAAACGCCAACATTGCTCGCTACCCAATAAAGACTCCACAATCTGCTTTTCGGATTGAAAAGCCTCAGCGTAACACCTTCAAAAAGTTTTCCCTCCTGGCCAGGCATCTCTGTGGTGGAATAAGTGTCCATGTCTCCTTTGCCACCAAGTATCTTGAAATTTTCATCGGAAGAGTCGAATTCCGTCCAGTCTTTGCAGTCTTCCAGTCTCTTGTTCAGCCGGCGGTTATGCATTTTCCATTTGCCCAGTAGAAAATCGAAGTCACTTTGGGATGAAGTCACGGATGCGGTAATCTTTAATTCGCCATTTGTATCAAAGCTTAATTGAGGAATACCTAAAGTAGTATCGGTTTTCAGAACCGTTGTCTGAGCTTGTCCGACGTTACAGATGGTTAGTAATAAAATTGCACTTAAATATTTCATATCTCTATGTGTAGTCTGCAAAATTGGTGTCAAGATCCTTTGCCACGCTCTCGTGTGATTTGTAGCTTCTCACCAAGATAAACATCCCTTTTCGATCGTCACTCCCGCTCCGCCACAGAACCGCTCGACCTCTTTCCCGACTTATCACACAGCGTCCAGCTTTGTTAGACCTTGCATCCTACGAAGTCGCGGTGAGCAAAACCAGCGAACCTGAGAAGGGACGCATTTGTCGTCTAAAATCTGTAAATGAATGAGACCCGGAGCTGTTTGTCCTCGCGTCCATTCACGCCTGCCGGCTGTGGCAAGTGTTCCGCAGGCGGCCTTCAAACACATCGCCTGATCTGTGGACACTGCGCAAATCGCCGCTAAAAAATAGCAATCGAACGGCAGCAACGGCGTTGCGTATGTGATAAAGTACAAGACAAATGAAGCCTGCTTTGCGCATCGGCATCGTCGCAGCTGCCCTTTGCGTCGTTGCGATGCTGGTCTGGCAGGGAGTTACAGCTCAGGGCGCGCCCGATCCGACGCGCCCTAACACCAGCCCCACAGTCGCGTTCCTCGACATCGGCATTCTTGTCTTCCGCGAAGGGCTCGAATGCATCCTGGTGCTAGCGGCCATCACCGCCAGTATGGTCGGCGCCAAACGCAGCCATCGCCGGCCAGTCGCTCTCGGCGCGGGCATGGCCTTTGTTGCGAGTTTGGTCACCTGGTTTATCGCGGTGCGCATCGTCGGCTCGCTCAGCGACAACATGAATGCGCTCGATCTACAGGCCGCGACCGGACTTCTCGCGGTGATCGTCCTGCTGGTGATCATGAACTGGTTCTTCCACAAAATTTACTGGGGCGGCTGGATCAGGGCGCACAATCGCCGGCGCAAAGCCCTGCTTGAAAATGCGCGCTCGGTCGAAATTTCGCAGCGGCATCTCTGGTGGGGGTTGATCCTGCTCGGGTTCACCTCGCTTTATCGCGAAGGGTTCGAGGTTGTCCTTTTTCTGCAAAGCTACAATTTGCGGCTGGGTGGCGGCGTTGTGCTAAAAGGCGCGCTTCTGGGCATCGTTCTTTCGGGCATGGTCGCGGTGCTCACGTTCGTCCTGCAACAGCGTCTGCCATATCGCAAAATGCTCATCACCACCGGCATTCTTCTCGGCATGGTCTTGCTGGTGATGGTAGGCGAACAAGCGCAGGAGATGCAATTGGCCCACTGGATACCGACGACATCAATCGATTCGCTGGCGCATGTCATCCCGCCATGGATGGGAATGTGGTTCGCTGTGTTTCCGACTGTCGAAACCCTCGTTGCCCAGCTAATTGCTGCGATCTTAGTGATAGGATCCTACTACGGTCGAAATTTCGCAGCGGCATCTCTGGTGGGGGTTGATCCTGCTCGGGTTCACCTCGCTTTATCGCGAAGGGTTCGAGGTTGTCCTTTTTCTGCAAAGCTACAATTTGCGGCTGGGTGGCGGCGTTGTGCTAAAAGGCGCGCTTCTGGGCATCGTTCTTTCGGGCATGGTCGCGGTGCTCACGTTCGTCCTGCAACAGCGTCTGCCATATCGCAAAATGCTCATCACCACCGGCATTCTTCTCGGCATGGTCTTGCTGGTGATGGTAGGCGAACAAGCGCAGGAGATGCAATTGGCCCACTGGATACCGACGACATCAATCGATTCGCTGGCGCATGTCATCCCGCCATGGATGGGAATGTGGTTCGCTGTGTTTCCGACTGTCGAAACCCTCGTTGCCCAGCTAATTGCTGCGATCTTAGTGATAGGATCCTACTACGCAGCCCGGCACTTTGGCGGCGCGCCGCCTCAAAGTCCCGAGCCAGTCGAGGAAGCGCGATCGGAAGCCAAAGTCGCAATCACTGAGCAGTTGGAAGCGGTTCCATAAGCAAGATGGAGCCGGGTACATCAAGGAGCGACGGCTTCCCAGCCGCCGGAGGGATCCGGAGAGCGCGCTTCCTTGTTTTCATTTTGCTTTTATCGATCTTGCCATCGATTTCCGTTTTCGGCGGGGTGCGCCGCTTCACTTTCCTGTATGAAGCGAATACGTCTGCCAGGGGGAGTCTCGAATTGGAGAACTGGGTCACCTGGCAGCGCGCTACAGGGCCGGGCCGATTCGATCAAGTTGATTTCCGTCACGAACTCGAATACGGCGTGACAGATAAATTCCAGGTCAGCATTTATCTAGCCGACTGGTTTTACGAAAGGGACCGGGAACATTCCGGTTTTGCCTATTCCGATTCGGCGATCGAATTGATTTACAATCTGACAAATCCAGTTGTCGATCCCATCGGATTATCGATCTATGGAGAGCTGAGAGCCGGCGACCGGCTGATCGAGCTGGAATCAAAGTTGATCGCGCAGAAAAACTTTGGACCGCTCATCCTTGCTTATAACGCGACGCTTGAAGCAGTATGGGAAGGCAGTGACCTTGCCGAGCGAGAAGGTGAATTCAGCCAGGCGCTTGGAGCAAGTTATGAAGTTTCGCCGCGTATTTCAGTGGGAATCGAATTGCTGCACGAATCTGTGTTTCCAGAGTGGCGCGACGAAGAAGGGATAAGAAATCTGTTCGTCGGCCCCAACGTCTCGTATCGCCACAGGAATTGGTTTGTGACGGTCACCGCTCTCGCCCAAGCAACTGATACGGACAGTGAGCCGGATTTCCAACTGCGGACAATTTTTGGAGTCGCTCTCTGAAATGAGAAACCTCGCGATCCTCGCCATGGCGGTCGTTTGCCTCGTTGACCTGAGCAGTTGCGGAACGACGAGCTTTGCACCGCCGCCGGTCACACCCGAATTAGCACAGACGGGCAAAGGTCAACATGGTGATATCGCGATGTTGCGCGAAGGTCGTGCTCTTTTTGTTCACCGTTGCATTGAATGCCACACCCTGCCGGCAGTATCCAGCCACAGCGCGCAACAATGGCCGCGGCTGATCGATGAGATGGCAGGACGCGCGAGCTTGAAACCGGCCGAGCGCAAAGCTGTGTTGGCTTACATTCTCGCCGCGCGTACGCAATAGAGAAATCAATCCCGCCCAACGCCGATCTGCGAAATCAATGGAAGTTAGGCATCCTGTCCGCCAGTCGGACGGACTCGTCCCGTGGCGAGCCTGACTCGGGCCAAAAGGCTTCCAGACTGTCGTGGCTTCAAATCCACCGCGACGCAAACGGCGAACAAGAGTTCTCGTCGGCCGAGACAGCCTGGAAGACTATCCTCCAGGCCACATTCCGGTTGAACGACGCCACAAGCTTCCCACCTTAGCCGGATGATTATGTCCGGTTTCCGCTCTTCGCGGTCAATTCAAATCATCCTGGCGGGTTTGCTGTTTGTCATTCCAGCTTTTCTTCCGGCTGCTCCGTCCCCTGCCCCAAGCCCGCACGGAGCGATTGACGAAAAGTTGTTCAAGGGAATGCAATGGCGGCAGATTGGACCGTTCCGCGGAGGGCGGGCATTGGCGATTGAAGGCGTGCCAGGCGAGCCGGATACTTATTACTTTGGCGCGGTCGCGGGGGGAGTGTGGAAGACAATTGACGGCGGCGCGAACTGGACTCCGCTATTCGATAAGCAACCGATTTCTTCTATCGGCGCGATCGCCGTCGCGCCCTCCGATCACAATGTGATTTACGCCGGCACAGGCGAAGCGGCTATTCGCGGTAATACGACCTACGGGACCGGAGTCTTTAAATCGATCGATGGCGGAAAGACGTGGCAGAACGTCGGCTTGAAAGACACGCATCAAATCGGCGCCCTGATTGTCGATCCAAGAAATGAGAACGTGGCTTTGGTGGCGGCGCTCGGTCATGCGTTCGGTCCAAATCAGGAGCGCGGAATTTTTCGCACCGCCGACGGTGGGAAGACATGGACGAAGGTCCTATCGAAAGACGAGAACACTGGCGGGATTGATGTTGTCTTCGATCCGCATAACCCGAATATCGTTTTCGCGTCGCTCTGGCAGGCGCGCCGGCAACCGTGGTTTTTCTCCAGCGGCGGACCTGGCAGCGGCCTCTATCGTTCCGAAGATAACGGCGTTACCTGGAAACATCTCGAAGGCAACGGCCTCCCAGAAGGAATTCTTGGCAAGATCGGTGTTGCCGTTTCCGGCGCAGATTCGAATCGCATCTATGCAATCATCGAGGCGAAGGAAGGCGGTCTTTATCGTTCTGATGACGCCGGCCAGCATTGGACTCGGGTAAATGACGATGGCCGGTTTCGGCAACGCGCCTGGTACTTCAGTAACGTCTATGCTGACCCGAAATCGGCAGACACGGTTTACCTTTTAAACACAGGGCTCTTTCGTTCGGTTGATGGTGGAAAAACTTTCAATCTGTTGCCCGCACGTCACGGCGATCATCACGGACTTTGGATCGATCCGCAAAATTTCAATCGGATCGCAAACGCCAATGACGGCGGCGCGAGTGTCTCAATCGACGGCGGGAAAACGTGGACCACCCAAAATAACCAGCCGACTGCACAGTTTTACCACGTTGCCGTGGATAATGTCTTCCCTTATCACATTTATGGCGCGCAACAGGACAATTCGAGCGTCGGTATCGCGAGCCGGACAGATTGGGGGGCGATTGGACCCGCAGATTGGTTCGTGGTCGGAAGCGGAGAGTGCGGCTTTGTTGTACCTGATCCGCGGGATTGGCACATCATTTATTCAAACAACGAAGCCTCCATCACCCGCTACGACAAAAATAAAAAAGAAATACAGGATGTTAGTGTTTGGCCTCTGGATAATTCTGGGCACGGTGCGGCCGATCTTGTTCATCGTTTTCAGTGGGTAACGCCGCTCATCCTTTCGCCGCATAATCCGGATGTCCTCTACACGGCAGCGGAATGCGTTTTCAAATCCAGCGATCACGGCAATAGCTGGATGCAGATCAGCGGCGATCTGACGCGTAACGATAAATCCAAACAACAACCAAGCGGAGGGCCGCTGACCAACGACATCACTTCAGTGGAATATTACGACACGGTCTTTGCGCTCGCGGAATCGCCCGTGAAGCAAGGAACGCTCTGGGCTGGAACCGATGATGGACGAGTCCACGTCACGACCGATGACGGACAGCATTGGTCGAACGTCACGCCGAAAATGCCGGAGTGGAGCACTATCGATCTCATCGATCCGTCTCCCCATGACAGCAATACTGCGTACGTCGCAGTGGATCGCCATAAGCTCGACGACTTCAAGCCATACATTTTCAAAACGACCGATTTGGGGAAGAGCTGGAGTGCAATTGTAACCGGCATTCCTGACGGCGCGTATGTTCACGCGGTACGCGAAGACCCGAAAAAACGCGGGTTGCTTTACGCGGGCACAGAGCTCGGCGTTTTCGTTTCGCTGGATAACGGCGCGCATTGGCAGCCGCTCCAGTTAAACCTCCCGGTCTCACCCATTCACGACCTCGTAGTGAAAGATGACGATCTGGTTGTTGCCACTCATGGCCGCTCGTTTTGGGTGCTCGACGACATCACACCGCTGCGTCAACTCGAGACGCAATCGCCGCAGGCGGATATAATTCTCTATCAACCGCAGACGGCCTTGCGCTTGCATTACCCAACGGAATTCGATAAGCGCCAGCCAGTCGGCGAGAACCCGCCTCCAGGGGCAATCATCAATTATCATTTTAAGACCGCGCCGAAGGAGGAAGTCTCACTGGATATCCTCGACATCTCAGGCAAAGTCGTCAGGCATCTTTCCAGCAAAGAGAAAAGAGAAGGTGAGCAGCCACCGGAATGGCCGGATCGGGTCGAGCGCGCGAAGACAATTCCAGCTAACGAAGGGATGAACCGGTTCGCATGGGATCTGCGCTACGATGATCCAATACAAATTCCCGGAGCATTTTATCCCGGCGACGGACCAAAAGGACCCCTCGCGTTGCCCGGCGATTACCAGGTGAAGTTGACCGTCAGCGGCAAATCGCAGACTGCGCCGTTGCATCTCGCGATCGATCCTCGCACAAAAGGTTCTGAAGCCGCCCTGCAGAAGCAATTCAATTTGGCGATGCAAGTGAACGATCGCATTTCGCAACTGCATCAAGCCGTCAACGAAATTCGGGATCTCAGATCGCAGATTCAAACCTTGCATAAGCGTTTCGGTGACGATCAACGATTAAAAGCAGCGCTCGCGGCAGCGGATGGTCTTGATCGCAAAATGTCTGAAATCGAACAAAAACTCATTCAAGTGAACATGAAGGGCTCGGAAGGAAACCTGGCTTTCCCAAACATGCTGAACGAACGGTTTGACACGTTCAGCCACGCAATTGAATTCGGCGACACCGAGCCAACGAAACCGCAACTCGACGTCTTCCAAACATTGAGCACTCAGTCGCAAGAGCAGGTGACCAAATGGGCGCAACTCAAGAACGATGAGGTTCCGAAAGTGAGCGAATCAATCAAACAAGCTAATTTGCCCGCGCTCATCATCACAGAAAAGAAGTAGCGCGAGCTTCTGGCTTGCCTTATCGGCCTCCCAAGCAGGATGCTTGGGCTACTTTAGTAAGTCATGGTGAAGATCGAGAAGGCAGTATTATTGGCGGCTGGACGCGGGATCCGGATGCGCGAGTTAACCGTCGAGCTTCCCAAGCCAATGATAGAAGTGCGCGGTAAACCAGTGTTGCAGCACATTGTTGAAGGATTGCGCGACGCGGGTATACGCGAGTTTTTTATCATCGTTGGTTATCGCGCAGACGCGGTTCAAAATTTTTTCGGTGACGGTTCCCGTTACAGGATCGCAATTCAATACGCGACCCAGGTGGTGCAGGACGGAACGGGCCGAGTTGTCGATATCGCGCGAAATTTTGCTGGAAATTCGGCATTCATTTTGAGCTATGGCGACATCTTGGTCGATCCGCAGAATTACAAAAGTATTGTCGATCTGCCAGACGATATTGAAGCGATCATCACCGTGACGCGCGGCGAAGACGTCAGCAAAGGCGGCGCGGTTTTTCTGAACGAGCAAATGGAGCTTGTCGATCTTCGCGAGAAACCGAAATCCGGTGAACCAACCAGTCCGTGGTATAACGCCGGCATTTACGCATTTCGTCCGAGCATTTTCGAGTTTACCGCAAAGTTGCAACCTTCACCGCGCGGTGAATACGAATTGACCGACGCAAT
>VBQC01000344.1:0-1600 GCA_005887825.1 Verrucomicrobiota bacterium
TAGCTCGTTCCTCTCACAACTGGCCTGACCCCATTGTGGTTCGTAGTCGACCGAGCTCCATTCGGCACGAGTTCCAAGCGCAATTTCCAGCGCCCACAATCGAACTGTGGGGCCGCCCTGAACCAGGCTGGCGAAGTCTTCATGAAGCTGATCAACAAATATCCCAAATGCTTGCGCCGGGTCGTTTGCTAGAATTGCTCCAAGGCCCGCGCATCATCGCGGCCGCGGTTACGAACCCGAGGGCCACGCCCATGAAGGGGCTCAGTGCCGCAAACCAGAAGGAAAGATTCCAGTCTGGGTTTTCAGGAGTCGAATTTCTCTTCATGAATTCTTCTCAAGCGTTCAAACATCGACATTTCACGAAACGGGAAATGTCGTGCCCGTTTTGAGCGCGGCACCAGGGAGACCGTTTCGCGACGTCGGGCATTTTTCCCTTACTCGGCGATGACTTTCGACCGTCCCGTCCGCCACCGGACGGACTCGCCGTAGTGAGCTCGGACTCCGCGCTGTCGGGCCACGCATTGCCATTTATCACAATCCAGTGTCCGCTCTCATCCGGTGGTACTGCTTTTCGCGGAAATGGCGACGCCAAACGCGCATGGGCGCTCGCCGCGGCCGCGACTAACAGCGTTGCTAGTATTGCTTTCGTTTTCATAAATGAATTCCTAACGAGGTTTGGGAAGCTTCATCGTTACGATAAAGCGGACGTATTCAGGCGTGGATATGATTAGCACGTCACGGCATCCAGCTTGCTTAATGGCTTCGGCTGTACGCCAAATCTCCGCCTTTGTTATGCGGACCTCATCCATGTGCGAAAATGTCGTTGGTCCTATCTGCCCGGCTTTGGAGAAATTCGCAGATGAGACCGCGAATCTGCCGGCGCACCGTTTCCGGCCGCCTTTAGTGCGCCTACCGGGGTTTTCAGGAGTCGGATTTCTTTTCACGTCATTTTCTCAAGCGTTCAAAGACCGGGATTTCAGATAGGATTGAGAATTTTTCCTGTACCCGATGTTGCCAAGAGGGATTCGCCAGCAAGATCATGCTACTCATGAAATTCTGGAGCTGGCAGAAAGAGAATCTTCCGTCCATCGGGCACTCCATCCGCACGGCTGCCGCAGCGACTCTGTCGGTAGTCGTCGCGCGACTTGTATTTGATTCCGCGCTCGAACCCTGCATGGATCGTTGCTCTACATCGATTCATTGAAGTCTCAGTCGGAATCATCGTCGCTCTTATTGTTGTCGGATTGTGGCCAGAACGTTCTCCGATTGCCGCGAAGAGCGCGGATGAATAATTTTTTCAGCGAGCTGCGACAGGCGCAAGCCGCTGGACGAGCGCTTCGAAGCGCGGATCCTAGAAAGAGAGGCTAAGATTCCCGAAGGGCAATATCGCGATCGGCCGTCCACCTGAGCGGGAAGAAGATTGCTGGCGCTCACCGCGTCGCGTTATTTGTCCGCCGGTTTCGATGCGGACGAGGCGGCGATTCTTTGGAAGCGCGGATCGTTCCGGAGCGGATCGAACATCGGATCGAGCCGGAGTAACGCAGGAGTTAATGGCACGCCCGATGGGCTGTCGTATGGTATCGAGAGCAATTTCTGTAGA
>VBQC01000344.1:1684-2021 GCA_005887825.1 Verrucomicrobiota bacterium
CCAACGCGGCGGCTTTGTCACCAAGACCCATATTGGTCAGAGCGAGATCTCCAATCAGCTGAAAATTTTCCGGCTGTCCTTTGAGGAAAGGTTCCAGTTCGCTCCGTGCCTGTCGCCAACTTTCCTGGGCAGCGGCATGGTCGCCAGCGACTTCTTGCGCCCAGCCTAAATAGAAGCGCAGTTCGCCATTGAGGAAACCCAGCGCTGGATCGGGCTTGGCCAATATTTCCTTTAGCCGAGGGATGATTTCTGCAGGGCGGCGCTCCAAGATCGCTTGGTAAACTTGTGTTTCCAAAGCTTGGGTGAGATCGGCGGCCGGGCGGAGCGGAGCGAGGAG
>VBQC01000236.1 GCA_005887825.1 Verrucomicrobiota bacterium
GCTAACAGAAAAGGAGCAGGTATAGGCAAAACAGTTGAGGAGTCGCTTTGGCGCAATGTGGCGCACGTGGCGCCGATTTTCTCTTTGATCTACAAAGAAGCCCACGGAATAGCCCGCACCGAAGTCGATCCCAAACTTGAGATGTCGTTCGGTGGCGATTGTCTGCAAATTTTCGCCCGGATCGCCAAATATCAGAGTCGGATGTTCTCGTTCTTCGTTTTTGCGAGGAATGAACCGGGCGAAAACGCGCCCAAATTCGAAGGGGACCGTGCTTGCCCACGCCTGTAGCTCCTGGACTAGGCGTTCGCGTGCCAAAACTCTTTTGAACGAGATGAGGACGTCGCGTCCGAAACGCTCCACCCAGCCATCGTCAATCGTGCAGAGCCGATGCGCATCCGTTCCTTCCGCCTGGAAATCGCGAAGCAAGGTGGCATCAACCCAGCCAGAATTCATTTTCGTCGGCCACTTCTGCTCTTAATGGCATACCTTGCAAATCGGCGTTGCGCGACGGATCGGTTGCCGCCCAGGCCACGCGTCGCTACACTCCGCATCCTGGAGCATCGTCGCGCACCACGCGGCTGCCGTACCTATGCAAAAAGTTACCGTTCGCGTCCCGGCGAGCACTTCCAATCTCGGCCCCGGTTTTGATTGTCTCGGTGTCGCACTGTGCATCCATAATGATGTGACTGTGACGAGAGGCGCAAGATCCCGGCTACAGGCCATTGTCGGTGAAGCGGCAGATTTGTTTTTTCATCAAACTCGCCGCGCGCCATTCTCATTTTCCGCATCAATCACAGGGAACGTTCCCTGCTCTCGCGGCTTAGGCAGCAGCGTCACATTGCGACTTGGCGTTTTGCGCGCTTTGAATGCTCTTACTGGCAATGCCCTTGATCGCTTGTCGATCTTTCAACTATGCGCCCGGTTGGAAGGCCATCCCGATAACGCCGCGCCGGCGGTTTTTGGCGGGTTCACTGTTGTGCAAAGCGGCGTTCGCCCCGCTATTCAGCGCTTCGACGTTTCGGCGCTGTTATCTTTCGTTCTTTTGATTCCGGACGTCGAAGTTAAAACCTCGGCAGCCAGACGGATCTTGCCGTCACGAATTACGCATACTGCTGCTGTGGAAAATTGTGCAAATGCATGCGCGATTACAGCCGCGTTCGCGTCGGGCGATTATCATAATTTACGCGGCGCTTTCGTGGACCATCTTCATCAGCCGTACCGGAAAAGGCTGATTCCATTCCTACCGCCCGCCATTGCCGCTGCGGAAAAAGCTGGCGCGCTCGGCGCGTTCCTTAGCGGTAGCGGATCGACAATCGCTGCTGTGACACTTCGTTCGCCGAAGAAAGTAGCGGCTGCGATGTTGCGTGCTGCTGGATCGACATCGGCGCACACACTCATCACGCGCGCTGATAACCAAGGCGCACGTATCTTGCCACTCCGCACTCCACAATCCGCAATCCGCAATTGAGATGGGCCGCCGGCTTGAAAATTTAGAACAGTTCGGGATCGACGTGGTGCTTGAGCGCCGCCGCGGCGTTCGCGCCACCGTGTTGCGTGAAATTCTCTATGCGCTGTCGTTCATTTACGAGCGCCTCGTTCAGCTGCGCCTCTACTTTTACAGGAAACGAATTCTCCGCGAGCGAGCACTCGGTTGCCTCGTTATCAGCGTCGGCAACCTCACTGTCGGCGGCACGGGCAAGACGCCGATCGTCGAAAAGTTTGCGCGTGCCCTGCAGGCGGGTGGCCGGCGGGTCGCCATTTTGAGCCGCGGTTACAAGAGCGTGCCGCGCAAACGAAGGTGGCTGGATCGACTGCGCAGAAGAGACGCCGACCCCCCGCGTGTTGTGTCGGACGGAAAATCGTTGCTGCTCGATTCGTTAACTGCCGGCGATGAGCCGTACATGCTCGCACACAATTTGAAGGATGTGATTGTGCTGGTGGACAAAGATCGTGTAAAGAGCGGCCGGTTTGCTATCGACAAATGGAATGTTGATACCTTGCTGCTGGACGACGGATTGCAATATCTGCATCTCAAACATCGGCTGGACATGGTGCTGGTGGATCGACAGGCCCCATTCGGCAATGAATTCCTGCTCCCGCGCGGCACGCTGCGTGAGGCTCCGCGAAATCTGCGCCGCGCGAGCTATATCTTTATCACTAAGAATACGGGGGAGTCTAATGAGACGCTCATCGAACGTATCCGGCGTTACAATCGCACCGCCGAGATTATCGAGTGTGCGCATAAACCGCTCTATCTTCAGAATGTTTTCACTGGCGAACAGTTGCCGCTCGAGCGCCTGCGCGACACGTTCATCGGCTCGATTTGCGGCATCGCCGCGCCCGAAAGTTTCGAAGGCGCGTTAAAAAAACTTGGGGCACACGTCGATCTTGCAAAACGCTACATCGACCATCACTACTATACCGAAGCGGAGCTAACGACGTTCATCAACCGTTGCATTCGCCGTGACCTGGCGATGATCGTTACGACGGAGAAAGACGCCGTGCGCATGCCGCGCTTGCCCGAAGCGGATATGAAGGTACCGATTTGTTTTTTGCGCGTCGAAATCCAGATCTTGAGCGGTCATGAAAGTTGGGAACATTGCGTGGCACGCATTTGCAAACCGCAGCCCATGCTTTCACCCGAGCGGTTCTTTGCTTGAGTGTTTGTCATTTCGAGCGAAGTCGAGGAATCTCTTTCTGCCATGCCCAATAAAGCCGAACTCACCGTCGAAGATCGCAAGATTCAGGTATCGAACCTGGACAAAGTGCTTTATCCGAAGGCCGGATTTACCAAAGGGCAGGTAATCGATTACTACATTCGCGTCGCGCCAGCCCTCCTGCCACATCTAAAGGATCGTCCGCTCACCATGAAGCGCTATCCCGATGGCGTCGAAGGAGAGTTTTTCTACGAAAAGAATTGCCCGTCGCACCGGCCGAAGTGGGTGCAGACGGCCCAGGTTTGGAGCGAAAGCAACGATCGGATGATGAATTACTGTCTCGCGCAGGATTTGCCGACACTCGTTTGGGCGGCGAACCTCGCCGATCTCGAGTTGCATACCTCGCTCTCGCGCAAAAACAATATCGAGCGTCCCACTATGATGGTGTTCGATCTCGACCCCGGCGCGCCGGCGGACATCGTCCAATGCTGCCAGGTTAGCCTTTGGCTGCGCGATTTGTTGGGCAACATGAAACTGAAATCGTTTCCGAAAACGAGCGGCTCGAAAGGCCTGCAAGTTTACGTCCCGCTGAATACGTCGGTGACTTATGAGCAGACGAAAGATTTATCGCGTGCTTTGGCTCAGCATCTCGAAGGCGAACATGTCGATCTTGTCACGTCGAACATGTCCAAGGCCGTGCGCAAGGGAAAAGTGTTCGTCGATTGGAGCCAGAACGACGAACACAAAACGACCATCTGCGTTTATTCGCTCCGCGCCAGGGAGGAACCGACCGTTTCAACTCCAGTCGGCTGGGATGAAGTTGAGAACTGCCTGAAAAAGAAAAAAGCCGATCTCCTAAAATTCCGGTCCGACAAAGTAATCGCCCGCTTTGAAAAAAGGGGAGACCTTTTCGAAGCGGTCGAAAAACTCAAACAAAAGCTGCCGAAGAAGTGGGAGCTATGATGCAATCACTAGGCAAAGATTAAAGAGCATGAACACTCACGCATGGTTTGATGCGATTGGATGGTCGGGAGCAGCCGCACTTCTTGTCGCTTACGCGATGGTTTCCTTTAGGAAATTGGAAGGAGACTCAATTCCTTATCAATTCCTCAATGTCGTCGGCAGCTTTCTTTTGGCCGTAAATACGATTTCTTACGGAGCTTATCCTTCCTCTTTCGTAAATGTGATTTGGATAGGAATAGCTGTCTTTTCGATCGCAACCAGGAAGCGGCTTGCCTCTCGGTAGGTTGTCTCGAGTACAATCAGGAATAGTGCCATATGCGCAAAGTGAATCTCAACGAAATCCCGGAGCAGGAACGGAAATCGCCGAAGGGAAAGTTTGGGCGAGCATCTAAGAATATTTCGATTGCCCTCGGGCGCGAACCGGAGTCGCTCGATTTGGCGAAACGGCATCCATTTGATCTTGCGCTTGTGCGAATTCCGAAAGGCAAATCACTTTGTCCCTATCATGCGCACGAGGCTGAAACGGAGTTTTACCTCGTCGTTTCCGGCCGCGGCAGCGTTCGCGATAAAGATGGGATAACTGAAGTTGGACCGGGCGACGCGTTTTTATTTCAGCCGGGTGAAGCGCACCAGCTTTCCAACGCCGGTAATGAAGATTTTATTTATTACGTGATTGCCGATAATCCGCGCAGCGGCGCAACCGGCGATTCCTGTTTTTATCCCGACAGCGGCAAATGGGCGGTGGTGAAAGAGGGATTGGAAGAAGTAATCGTGAAAGGAACCGAGGCCGATTATTTCGATGGCGAAGAATAACTTTTGTTTCTGTAGCGGCAGCCGTGTCGGCTGCGCCGATACGGCCGCCGCTACAGCCAGTTACATATGCGCAAAGTAAATCTAAACGAGATCAAAGAAGAGGCATGGCAGTCGACCGGCGGAAAATACGCCGTGTCCTTCAAAGGAATCTCGGAAGCGCTCGGGCGCGGTCCCAACTCGCTCGATTTGTCCAAGCGACATCCATTCGATCTGGAATGGAATCGCGTACCACCGGGAAAACAAAATTTCCCTTACCACGCGCATTCAGCGCAGTGGGAGCTGTATTTGGTCATTTCCGGCAAAGGAAGCGTCCGTCACAAAGACGGCACAACTGAAGTCGTGGCCGGCGACGCTTTTATCTTCGGGCCTGACGAACCGCACCAGCTCACTAATTCTGGGACCGAAGATTTCATTTATTATGTGATTGCCGATAATCCCATCGGCGAATCGGCTTACTACCCGGATAGCGGGAAGTGGAAAGTAAACAAGTCATCATCAGCGGATCGCGTCGTCGTGAAGGGGGAAGAAACTGATTATTTCGACGGCGAAGAATAGTTTATCTGCGATCTGCACTGCTCGGCGTTTAAACGCAAACCATGGATTCCAACAAATCTCCGCAAGATTTTCCGTACAAGACTTACCTGAACATTCTGCACGGACCGCTTGAGCCAATCGATGTGCAGAAACTCGCCGATGCCTGCACGGACGCGTGGTACAACCAGACGCTTTGCAAGGTGAACGATTCTGTTGTTAGGCTGGCGGTGATTCAGGGCGAATATCATTGGCACGCACACAAAGACATCGATGAATTCTTTTTTGTTCTCGACGGACATTTCCTGATCGATCTCGAAGATCGGGTTGTCGATCTTGCGCCGAAGCAGGGGTTCGTCGTGCCCAAAGGTGTGCGTCATCGCACGCGTGCGCCTGAACGAACCGTGATCTTGATGGTCGAGCGCGCGGACATTGTTCCGACCGGCGACTAAACACACCGAGAGGCAGGTGAAAATAATTTCCGGCGGGCAAACAGGCGTCGATCGTGCAGCGCTCGATGTCGCATTGAAGCACGGGATCGATTGTGGCGGGTGGTGTCCGGCTGGACGCTTCGATGAATTCGGTCGAATTCCGGATCGATATCCACTTAACGAATTGACGCGCGGCAGATTCACCGAACGCACTTTACAAAACGTGAAAGACTCTGATGGCGCCGTCATTATTTACCTCGGCAAGCTAAGCGGCGGCACCGAGCAAACGGTTCAGTTCTGCGTTGAGCAACAACAGCCGCACGACCTGATTGATGCATCAAAAATCTCCACCGAAGACGCCGCGAGGTTCATTGCGGATTTTGTCCGCAAGCACAAGATCGGCATCTTAAACGTGGCAGGCCCGCGCCAAAGCGAATGGCCGGAAGGATACGATTATGCGTTTCGCGCGCTAGAGGCTTTTGTGAATTCGATTATGAGCAGGAGTAAGAGATCTGATCACTCGTAGCGTAGTGCCTTCACCGGGTCGAGACGCGCAGCAAAGTAAGCGGGAATCAGCGCGGCGAACGAACAGATGAAAAACGCGCTGATGCAAATAATGGCAACATCTTTCGGGATTACTTCCGCCGGGATCGATGAAAATTGATAGACCTCGCGCGGAAAAATCTCGATGTGCAATGTCGATGCAAGCCAATGGCTGAATTCGTTGCGGTAACGGATCAACGTCATCCCGAGTCCAAGTCCAGCGAGAGTCCCGAAAAGGCCGACGACTGTTCCCTGTCCAAGAAAAACCCAGATGATTTGCGCAATGTTCGCCCCGAGCGCTTTCATAATTCCGATTTCACGACGCTTTTGCACCGTCACAGTGATGAGCGTGCTCATGATTCCGAACGCCGCGACGACTACGATGAAAAACAAAAGAAAAAACATTACGGTGCGCTCGAGCCGTACCGCTTCGAAAAATTGGCGGTTCATGTCGATCCATGTTTGCGCGTACTCGGGCGGCTCGAGAACATTTTCAATCGCTCGTTTTACGCGCTCGGCGATGTACGGGTTGTCGGTTCTTATCGTGATGCCGTGCAACGCGTCACCCAAGCCGTATAGCTCTTGTCCGACATAAATCGGCACGAGAAGGAATTCGGAATCGTGCAGGTAATGGCCGGTTTCAAAAATGCCGGTAACGGTCAGTTCTTTCGGTAGGATCACGTCGCGCAACTCGTTCACCGCTTTTTTTTCCTCTTCTCCCTTCGCGTTTTCCAGTTTCTTAATGCTATCGAGAATCTGGCTGAGATTGCCTGGCGAATAGACGGTGAGCTTATCACCGACGTGAATCTGTAATTTTCGCGCGAGCTCAAATCCGAGCACAGTTGATTCGCCTTCCAGATCGAGCTTCCCGTATTTGATGAATTTCTGCAGTGGAATCACTTTCTCTTCTTGGGCGGGATCGACGCCCCGAATCATTGGGGCGAGCCGCCGATTTTGAAATTCCACGATCACCGGCCCCTGGATATAGGGAGCAGTGGCAACGACACCCGGCGTCTTGTCGATTTTGGCTTTGAGCGCTCGCCAGTCGCGCAAAATGTCTTCCGAGCTCACGAGGATGTGCGCATCGAACTCGATCACTTTCTGGCGCAGCTCGCGGTCGAACCCAGTCATGACTGAGATCACAAGGATGAGAACCGTTACGCCAAGCGTCACGCCGAGAATCGAGATCAACGTGATGATCGACAGGAACGTGCGCTTCGGTTTTAAATATCGCAGCGCGAGAAAAAGGCTAAACGGTAGGTTCAATTCGGCGTTAGCGTGGCGGCAAATTCATTTCAATTCAACCATGGGCGCATATGCGGACGTTTGGGTAGCGCACGCGTCTCGTGATCGCGAAGTTTTCTCGCGAGTTCTCGTCTCCTCACCCAGAGCGAAATTGAAAGGAAAGTTTCGTTTCGGTGCGACGCTGAAAACAGCACGCGGGACGAGTGCGCTACCCGCAGCCGCCTGGGCAGCGAGGGCGGTCACAACTTATTTCAGCGCGTGGGCTTTTAGTTCTTCCAGCGTGACGAATTCGAGCGCCGAGGAATGCGTTGCCTCAAGATCGACAGCGCCGGCGCGATTGTGATCGAGCGCAGCTTTCCAGCGTGTGACGCAGACGCACCATTTGTCGCCGGGCTTCAGTCCTGGGAAGCCCCATTCCGGGTGCGGCGTGATCAGATCGTTTCCGTCGAGGACAGAGAAGTCGAGAAACTCCTCCGTGACCTTCACGCAGACCGTGTGCAGCCCAACATCTTCCGGACCCGTGCGGCAAAAGCCGTCGCGATAAAATCCTGTCACCGGATCGCGACAACAACATTTCAATTCCGTTCCAAGAACATTCGTCGGCATGAAATAAAGTAACACGCTATTGTTCAGGAAGCTTTAGTTAGGGAGACGATAATGCCAATCCGCGCCAAATACGTTCATACAAATCTAATTGCCAGGGATTGGAGAAGACTGGTTCGATTTTACAGCGAGGTGTTCGGATGCGTCGCGAAAGGACCGGAACGCGATTTGTCCGGCGCCTGGCTCGACCAAGTGACGTCACTTCGGAACGCGCATCTTTGTGGCGTTCATCTGCGTCTGCCAGGCTGTGGCGACGATGGTCCGACGCTTGAGATTTTCAGCTACGAGGAAATGGTCGAGGGCCAAATGCCCACGGCAAATGAGTGCGGGTTCGCTCATATTGCTTTCGCGGTGGATGATGTAGACC
>VBQC01000237.1 GCA_005887825.1 Verrucomicrobiota bacterium
AAATGCTTGAGGCAGTCGAGCTCGAGAACACAGCGACCCACGAGCGCCGTGTGGTGGAAACGCCAGCGGTCTTTTCCATGATTGGCGCCATGCCCTGCACAGACTGGTTGCCGCCTCAGATCGAACGCGACGAAAAGGGATTCATCAAAACGGGACCCGCAGTCGCCCATGCGCCGGCATGGAAGGAGAGCAAACGTCCGACGGGTCCGCTGGAGACGAGCTGCCCGGGTATTTTCGCGGCGGGCGATGTGCGCTCCGGATCGGTGAAGCGTTGCGCCGCTGCTGTCGGCGAAGGTGGGATGGCGGTCGCCGGCGTGCACGAGGCTCTCGGCACTTTTAGGTGACAGCGGCTACGAGGTAGTGACCTGCCGTCGCTCATTCCGACTGGTTTGTAATCGCAGCTGCCCGCATGCGGCGTCGATGTCATGACCCTTTTCTCGACGAAGTGTCGCCGGGATTTTGTGCGCTCGTAAGATGGACAAGAACTTCTCCTGTCGACTGCGCGAAGGTCGGGACCATTCCAGATCCTCGACGGCGTTGTACGGAATCAAATTCACTTTTGCGAAAAGCCTTCTGGCGTGCTGCGCAAGAAGATGCGCTTGCTCGTCAGAGTCGTTTACGCCAGCGATCAAGATATATTCGAACGTGAGCCGCTGCTTTTTGCGCTCCGCATAATAGTCGCAAGCTGAAAGTAACGTCTCGATGTTGTACTTGCGGTTGATCGGCATGATTTGGTTGCGCACTTCATCGGTTGCGCCGTGCAAAGAGACTGCAAGACGAATTTGCAACGGTTCGTCTGCAAGTTTTTTAATTTGCGGCGCCAGACCGCTGGTCGAGAGGGTGATGTGTCGCGCTCCGATGCCGAGGCCCCACGGCGCATTAACGATCCGAATCGCTCGCATCACGTTCTCGAAGTTCGCAAGCGGTTCGCCCATTCCCATAAAAACGATGTTGTCGATCTTCTCCCCGCTTACGCGCTCGATCGCGATGATTTGATCGATAATTTCGTTCGCGCGCAGGTTGCGAGAAAATCCTTCCAAACCGCTCGCGCAAAATTTGCAACCGTAGGCGCAACCGACTTGTGTCGAGATGCAAATTGTCCGGCGATCCGATTTTTCCCCGTAAAGCGCGGCCGACGCCGGAATCAAGACGGATTCGATCAGATTTGCATCGCTCAAACGGAAGAGAAACTTCCGCGTCGTGTCACGCGAGCCAAGCACGCGCACAACGTCGATCTTACTGAAGGAAAATTTCTCCGCGAAACGCTCCCGCAGCGACTGCGGCAGGTCGGTCATTTTCCCGATTGAATCAACGCGCTTCTTGTAAAGCCAATCCGTGATTTGGCCGGCACGATAGGACGGCTCAGCCAGGTCACGAACGTCACCTTGCAGCTCGTTAAGCAGGAGAGATTTGATATCGATTTTGCCGGTCTTAGTCACGGTAAAGCTTATCGGACACCACGGCTTGCATCAAACATTGCAGTGTTTAGGTTTGTCCCCGTGATGAAACGCTTTGCGGTATGCGCTGCTTTGTTTTTGGCAATCGCATTTCTGATCTCTTCCTGTGCTTCGCGCGACGAAGCAACCACGGACGAATCGGCTTCTCAATCCGCGGCAACCGTTCCTGGAGAAAAAATGTCCGACGACGGAAGCTACGCGCCCGGGCCGCCGGGATCCAGCGGAAGCGTACGCTGGTAATTTTCGACTGTCGCCGCCGACCTCTGGGCGGCGCGAGCCGCGTGTCTTAGTTGTTTTAACGCCGCACTTCGCAGAGCGAAGCGTCTACAGCAAGAGATTCTGCTTGATAGCTTGTTGACGCGGAGAAGTATCTGCGGCGATGCAGAAATCGCGGACCCCGCTCATGATCGGTTGGGAAGCTGCGCGCGCGAATGCGGTCCCGGCACTCATCATTCAGGGAATAATGCTTGGGTTGTTGATCGCTTATTACACAAATCACGCCGTATTTTCGGCGCTGAATCATCTGGCCGATTGCAAGCGTACGCACGGCCTGGTCTTTGTTATCGCCGCGTCGATCGCCGCCGGCGCGTTTATCCCGGAGATTTTCTTGGTTCTTTTCTTTCAACGCGGACGCCCAAATTCGCGGAATCTTCGCAACCTGCTTTTTACGGTTCCAGTCTGGGGATTTGATGGTTCACTTGTCGATCTCTTGTATCGAGGCGAAGCGGCCTGGCTCGGCGACGTGGTGACGCTGCCGGTGGTTTGCGCGAAAATTTGTGTCGATCAATTCGGTTACAATCCATTTTTCGCCGCCCCGTTCGGCGTGCTCACTTACGAATGGAAGAACAGCGGTATCTCGATGAGGCCGGTTTGCGACCTTTTCACATGGAAACATTACCGCGACAAGATCATTCCGACGCTGCTGGCCACGTGGGCTGTCTGGATTCCCCTGATGGCGATCATCTATTCGTTACCCCTCGCGCTCCAATTTCCGCTGTTCGGGCTGGCGCTCTCGTTTTGGGTGCTGCTTTTGACTTACATGACCAATCGTTTTGCCGGAAAAATTGAAGCCGATGCGCCGCTGGCGCTGGCAACCCCAGATTAACCGGTAGAGCCAGACTCAGCTTATCCTGAGCTTGTCGAATGAGAGCCGACAAACAGCCGGTGAGTGGAAACAAGCGGGCTCCGCGCAGCGTCTTCCTACCGGCTCGCAAAATGCATCAACGCCTCGTAAACCCCGGCGCCGTGCGTCTTCTCGGCGACGTAACCGCCAGCTGCCCGGACAGCGGTTTTCACTTCGCCAATCGCATTTGCCGGGCACGACGGCATCGCAGCGAATTTCCCATCCAACATCGAGATATCATTGTGATGGTCGCCCGCCGTGAAGATGTTTTCTCGCGGGACTTCGATCAAGCGCGCCAGCTCGGCGAGCGCCGCACCTTTATGGTAATCGGCATGGCAAAAACGCAGATAAACTGTGTTCCGTTGGTAATCTAACTTCGGGTGCCTGGCTCGCGCTTGCTCGATAAATTCGGTAACAAGATTCATTTCCTCCTCACTGTTTGCAATCAGGCCTGCCGGTCCGTCCGGCTCGTAAATAACGCGTGCCTGCGTTTTTTGAGTCACAAAATCAATAACTTCCGCAAGCACGCCTGAGGCAGAGCTAAAAAGTTCACGGTGTTCGCGCGCGCAACGCTCGTTCCAATCACCGAACGCTTCCCATTTGTCTCCATTTTGGCCGGGACGAAAAACGTCACGCTCCTCCGTGAGGATGAAATCCGGGCGGATCGGGAACGAGAAATCCGCCAGGCCGGATTCGAGCAAATCGACGGAGCGACCGGTATTAATTGCCCAGATCGCGCCGGCATCCTGCAACTCGCGAATCAGTTCCATGCACTGCGCGTCGAGAACCGGTTCGCCAGCGCGCGAAACAAGCGTACCGTCGAAATCCAGGCTGAGCAGTTGAATTCGTGAATGCATCGAGGAAGTAACTTAGGAATTGATTTCGCGAACGCAATCCACGACGGTTTTTCCGATCGATTATGAGAACGAGACTGGTAGCGCGCGACCGTCCACCACCGGACGGATTCACCGTGGCGAGCCAGGCCCGCAGTCTAGAGCAAGAGTAACAAGCATCGACAATGAAATCAGCTTACGAACTGGCCATGGAACGGCTGGAGAAAGCGGCGCCTTCGATTTCGCTCACCGAGGAGCAGAAAAATGAAATTGCAGAGGTTGATTCCGTCTATCGAGCCAAGATCGCCGAGAAAGAAGTTTTCTTGAAAGATCAAATTCGCAAAACACAAGGCGCTGGCAATCTTGAAGAAGCGGAATCACTCGAGAAGCAGCTTGCCTTGGAGATCCGCCGGTTGCACGAAGACTGCGAAGCAAAGAAGGAAAAGCTGCGCGCAAGCTTCGGAAAATAGCCGTCCTCGGCTGTTATGGCAGACGGGCTTCCGAGCCCGTTGGTTCGGCATGACATGCCAGAGGCGTGTCTGGCATGACAGAGGCACCTGTTTTCCGCTTCGGTAAATCAGGATCGAGAAAGCCGAACATGTGCGCACGCCTGATCGTGCGGACGCCTTCCTGTTTTTGCAGATCGGTGATCTGCTGCCGGAACGCCTCCATTTTCGTCCAGTGAACTTTGGGCCGGAAATGGTGCTCGGCGTGATAGCCGTTATAGAAAAAGAGCCAGTTGTAGATTTTGCCGTAACTGCTCACACCCCAGGCGATTGGTTTGTCAGGATTCGCGCCATAATGGCGATAATAGCCGTTCAAGTAACTGAAGCAGTGGCCGAGATAGAAAAACGGCAGGAAATAAAGGAGCACGTAGCGCCAGTTAAAGAGGAACATCACCAAGAGCGTCGTGGCGAATGCGGCCAATTCGATGTTGCCCCAGAACAGGTCGCCATTGCGGCGTTTGCGAAGGTCCCTGCGAATCGCGCCCACGTCATCACGGAAGAAACTTAGGAAAACGTAGCTCCACGGATTTTCCGGCTCGCCATCGTGCCCGTGTTTGTAAATGGAGATCCAATCAATCGTCTCTCCATTTTCGTCTGGCCGATCGGCATTCCCCTTGTGATGCTGCATGTGAACGGCATTGTAGTAGGTCTGCGAAAAGCAACACGCAATCGACTGAGTGACTCCAAATAGCCGATTGAGCAATTTAGAGCGGAAGAATGGGTTATGAATAAAATTGTGCCCAATACCGTTGATGTTCGCGTTGACCATCAGCGCGTAAACAAATCCGAGGATCAGCATTACCCAGAGCGGTGCACGAGGGTAAAGGAAGAATAGCCCCAGAAAATATGCGAGATGCAAAAAGCCGGCCAGCGCGGGAACAGCGTCCCAGCGCGTGTGCGCGAAGAGCTTTGAGTTCGTCGCAGGACGTTCTATTCGGATGGCATCGGCATTCATCTGGGGAAATCTCGATCATAAGATTATTCGCGAAAGAAATGGCTGTTGGCAAGTTTTGAAGATTGGCAATGTCGATCTTGTACGCCTAAGTTAGCGCCCTTTCCCAATGTTTGCGCTTCAGCCAGAATTGAAGGTTTTCAGCGGCTCGGCCAACCGCGAGTTAGCGGACCGCATTTGCAAGTATATCGGGGTGCCACTTGGTCAGGCGACAATCAGCTCGTTTCCCGATGGCGAGACTTATGTCAGGATCGAGGAAAACATTCGCGGTCACGATGTTTTCATCATCCAACCCACCTCCCCGCCCACTAACCAGCACTTGATGGAGTTGCTCATCATGGTGGACGCGGCGCGCCGCGCCAGCGCAGATCGGATCACGGCAGTCATTCCGTTTTTTGGATACGCGCGTCAGGACCGGAAAGACCAGCCCCGCGTCCCGATTACGGCCAAACTCGTCGCGAATTTGTTGCATGCCGCTGGTGTGAGCCGCGTGCTGACGATGGACTTGCATGCACAGCAAGTGCAGGGCTTCTTCGACATTCCGGTGGATCACCTCTATTCGCTTCCCGTATTGATTAAATATCTGCGAAAACAGCTCACTGGAAAAACGGTGGTCGTTTCGCCGGATCTCGGCGGACTCAAAATGGCTTCGGCGTACGCAGAAGCGCTGGGCGCAAATCTTGCAATCGTGGCCAAGGAACGGCGCAGCGCGACCGAGACCGAGGCAGCGTACCTGATCGGCGAAGTGAAAGGCCACGACGTGCTCCTGATCGACGATCTTACTGAGACGGCTGGCACGTTGACTTCCGCCGCCGAGCTTCTGAAAACGCGCGGCGCCTTGAAGATTTATGCCGGCGTTTCGCACGCTGTTCTTGTCGATATGGCGGTCCAGCGTTTGCAAAAATCGAAAATCGCGGAATTAGTAACGACCAACAGCACGCCTGTGCGCACCGTAGAAGGGTTTAAGACGACGGTGCTATGCGTCTCCGAGCTTCTCGGAGAAGGCATCAAGCGGATTCACAACGACGAGTCGGTCTCCTCGCTGTTCAACATCGAGAACGGAAAAAATGGCAAAACAAGTTAAACTAAAAGCAGAACCGCGGACGAACGTGGGCCGCTCTGCCGTGCGCAAATTAAAAGCGCGCGGAATTATCCCAGCGGTCATTTACGGTGCCAAAGATAAACCGCAGCCCTTGCAACTCGCCGCGCGGGACATCAATGCAATGATGAGTCACGCTGCCGGCGAAAACGTTTTGGTTGAGCTTGAGATCGCTGGTGAAAAATCCAGTCGCACCGCCCTTGTTCAGGAGGTGCAACACACACCTGTCGGTGGCGACATTCGGCACGTCGATTTTCACGCCATCTCAATGGATGAGACGATTCAAGCTGAGGTTCCCCTCGAGCCGGTCGGAACCGCCAATGGCGTCAAAAACTTCGGAGGATTGCTTGAACAGAGCTTGCGCGTGCTCACACTTGAATGTCTGCCGCGCGATTTGCCCGATCGGATTACCGTGGACATCTCGCAATTGAACATCGGCGATTCCATTCACGTTCGCGACATTCAACTTCCTTCGGGAGTCACGGCAAAGGTGCCAGCCGACTTGACGGCCTTTTCCGTCCTGGCCCCAGTGGTTGAAGAAGCCCCCGTTGTCGCTGAGGCCGAAGCTGCTGCTGGACCGGAAGTTATTACCGAGAAGAAGGGAGAAGGCGAAGCTGCTGCTACCGCCCCGGCTGCAAAAGAAAAGGCTCCCAAGGAAAAAGAGCAGAAGAAGTAATCCATTTTCGATTTTTCGATTTTGGATTTCGCGACCGTGGAAGAAAAACCAATTCGGTTGGTCGCAGGTCTTGGAAATTCCGGCCCGGAATACGCAGCCACACGTCACAACATCGGCTTTATGGTCGTCGATCAATTTGCCGCGCAGTTTGGATCGACATGGGAAAGATCGACAAAGTGGGACGCGCTGTCGGCCAAATGCGGCAGTGTGGTGATAGTGAAACCGAAGAGCTTCATGAATCGGAGCGGCTATCCACTTCTGGCCGTCGCGCAGTTTTACAAAATCGAGCCGCGCGAAATTCTCGTCGTGCTCGATGATCTTGCCCTCCCCCTCGGCCGCCTCCGGCTGCGAATCCGCGGTGGATCGGGCGGGCACAACGGCCTTGAATCAATCATCATGCAATTCGGCACCGAGGAGATCCCGCGCTTGCGCATCGGGATCGGCGAGGCGCCACCCGAAGGATCGGTCGATTACGTATTGAGCCGTTTCTTTGAGGAGGAAAAACCGATTGTTAGATCGACAATCGATCGCGCAGTGGAAACGCTGAAATGCGCGATTGACAACGGCCTCATTTCCGCGATGAACACGTTCAACAAAACTGAAGAATCATGAAAAACCATTACGAAGCGCTGCTTGTGCTGAATTCACAGGGCAAAGAGGACACCATCAAGGAGATCATTGATCGATTGGAATCCGAGTTTCAAAAAGAAGGCGCGCAAATCGAACACGTGCAAAAAATGGACAAGCACCAGTTTTCATACGTGGCTGGACCGCTCGACGCCGGATATTACGTGAACTTTATCTTCAGTGCCGATCCTCAGCTGATTGCAAAGCTGCGTTCGAAATTTAAACTGGATCCCGAAGTTTATCGGCAGAGTTTCCAGCGCCTGGTAGAAAAGAAAGAAAAGCCGGCGAAAAAGTTGGCGAAAGCAAAATAGTTTCGCTATAACCGGGGCATGGCCAGCTTCAACAAAGTCATCCTGCTCGGAAATCTCACCCGCGATCCGGAGGTGCGTTACACGCCCAAGGGCAGCGCCGTCTGCGACCTCGGCATGGCTGTGAATCGCGTTTACACAACCGATAGCGGGGAAAAGCGCGAAGAAGTCACCTTCGTCGATGTTGTGCTGTGGGCGCGCCTGGCTGAGATCGCCGGCGAATATTTGAAAAAAGGACGGCCGGTCTTCATCGAAGGCCGCCTGCAAATGGACACCTGGGACGACAAGCAGACTGGGCAGAAACGAACCAAACTGCGTGTCGTTGGCGAGAGCATGCAGTTGTTGGGCAGCCGTCCCGCCGGAGCCGGCGCTACCGGCGAGACCGCCGGAGAAGAGCGACCAGCGAG
>VBQC01000238.1 GCA_005887825.1 Verrucomicrobiota bacterium
ATGCTGGGCGTGCTGGGCGTCATCCATTGCGCCTGTTGTTTCCTGAATTCGAGGAAATCGAAATAAAATCCGCGGTTGGGAACCTTCTCGGCGCGGGCGAATACTTTTTCCGAGACGGAAAACAACGAAAAACCCGGCGGAAGCGCGAGCGCCTTTTGCGCGCCGGTCAACATTAAGTCGATACCGAGCGCGTCCATATCGATTTTCACTCCGGAAAATGACGAAACGGTATCGACGACGAGCGCGACATCGGGATATTTCGCGAGAATACCGCAAATCTCCCCGAGCGGATTCATTACCCCGGTTGAGGTCTCATTGTGGATCAAGGTGACAGTGTCGAATTTTCCGGTCGCTAATCGTCGATCGACCATTTTGTGGTCGATATGTTTTCCCCAATCAACCTGCAGCGGCTCGGCATTTTTTCCGCAGCGCTTCGCGACATCGAACCATTTGTCGGAGAATGCTCCGCACATGCAGCAAAGCACGCCCCGATCGACCAAGTTCCGGATTGAAGCTTCCATCACACCCCAGGCAGAGGAGGTAGAAAGAAACACCGGCTGCTTCGTTCCGAACAACATCTGCAGCTTTGGATAAATCGCTCTGTAAAGATTCTTAAAATCTTCGCCGCGATGGCCAATCATCGGGCGCGAAAACGCGGCCCAGGTCTTCGGCGAAACCTCAACTGGTCCGGGAGTGAAAAGCTTGTCATGGGTTTGCATTGAAGCAAACGTCGAACAACGAACACCGAACGTCCAATTCTGAACTTCGGCAACGCGAGCGGACTTGCTCACTGAGCCGGTGAGATGTAGCTGGCAGGATATGAGATTCAGCACTCTGGCGATTAGCTATGCTGCAGCTGTCAGTATCACGCTGGCCGCTCCGGCCAAATCGCCGAACTATTTCGTGTATGTTAGCAACGAACGATCGGGGGATGTAAGTGTCATTGACGGCGCGACGGATGCTGTTGTTGCAACTTTCGGGGTAGGCAAGAGACCACGCGGAATTCACGCTACGCCGGATGGCAGGCGCATCCTGGTCACGTTGAGCGGCTCCCCGCGCATGACGCCGGGCGTGGATACCGAGCGCGCGCCTGCGGACAAGACAGCGGATGGCCTGGGAGTAATTGACCCCGTCGCGCGAAAGCTCGCGGATCGATGGCATGTTGGGTCCGATCCGGAGCAATTTGCAATTTCCGGAGACGGAAAATTCGCGTTCATCGCAAATGAGGATGATGCGAGCGCTTTGATTGTGGATCTCGATTCGGGCCAACCTCGCGGAAAAATAAAAGTGTCGGCCGAACCGGAGGGCGTGGGCGTGAACCCGGTGAATGGCGAAGTCTATGTCACTTGTGAAGACAAAGGCGAGGTGTTCGCGATTTCGACTGGCGAGCAGCGCGTGATCGCGAAGATTGATGTTGGTGGGCGACCCCGATCGGTCGCATTTCTGCCGGACGGTTCCCGCGTTTACGTCGCGTGCGAAAGCGGCGGGTACGTTGCCGTTGTCGATGCCAGGTCGCACCAATTGTTGTCAAAAATCAAGTTGCCGACCGGCTCATTGCCCATGGGCAGCGCAATTTCGGGAGACGGAAAAGAGCTTTATGTCTCGACCGGTCGAGGAAACGCAGTCGCGGTCGTCGATACAGAGAAGAACGAACTGACGGAGAAAATTCCAGTTGGAAACCGCGCCTGGGGCATCGCGCTCAGTCCAGATGGATCGAAGCTTTACACAGCAAATGGCGCCTCGGACGACGTGTCGGTTGTCGATCTAAAAATGCGCAAAGAATTGAAGCGTATCAAAGTCGGCAGCAGCCCATGGGGAATCGCTATTGTGAGCGCGGCGAAATAGCCGCGGTGTCGTGTGAAGGGCGTGCAAGGGAATCCGGCATCACCGATGCCGGCACTGAGTTTACCCCCTTTTTCCGCAGCAGGGCGAGACTGAACCGTTGTCATCGAAGGTTCGCCTAGCCAGTTCCAGCGTAATCGGCCTCTGGCTGAACGACGTCTTTCTTAGGATTAACTCGAGGCATCCATGCACGCGCATGGCTGCTCGATGAATTCAGATCGCGCAGCAAGGCGTCCACATACGCGCGATTTGGCGACAGTGTGCAAACAGGGTCCGTGTTTGCAGCGTTGCCGGTCAGCAGCGCCGCCTGACAGCGGCAACCGCCAAAATCGATCTCTTTTTGCGGACAACTCCGACACGGTTCCGGCATCCATTCTGTTCCACGAAACCGGTTGAAACTTTCCGATTCCCGCCAAATCCAATCGAGCGATCGCGCTCGAACGTTTTCAAAACGCAAATCGGGAATCGCCGACGAAGCAGTTTGGCAGGGTAGCACGTCGCCAACGGGATTGACGGTGAGATAACGCTGGCCCCAGCCGTTGAGGCAGGGCTTGGGTCGCGTCTCATAGTAGTCCGGCAGCACATAGAAAATGTCGATCTCGCCGGCGAGACGCGCCTTCGCAGTCGTTGCGACTTCTCTTGCGCGCGCAACTTGTTCCTGGGTCGGAAGCAAAGCAGCGCGATTCAGAAATGCCCAGCCGTAAAACTGCACGTTGGCAAGCTCGACTCGCTCGGCGCCCAGCGCTTCCGTGAGTTCAATCATTTGTGGCAGGCGATCGATATTGTGCCGGTGAATGACGAAATTGAGACTGAGCGAGATTCCTGCTGCGCGGATTTCCGCCGCCGCATCGAGCTTGCGCTGATGGGCGCGTGCGCCCGCGATTTTATCCGCAAGATCGGGCTCATCCGATTGAAAACTCATCTGCACTGAGTCGAGGCCCGCGTCGCGCAACTCGTGCGCGCAATTCTCATCCAAACCTACGCCACTCGTGATGAGGTTGGTGTAAAGGTTTGCCTCTCGCGCGTCGCGAACGAGTTCTCCCAGATCATGCCTGACCAGCGGTTCGCCTCCGGAAAAACCAATTTGCAATACGCCGAGAGCGGCGGCTTCGCGGATCACGCGGCACCATTCGTCGGTGGTTAGTTCGCGGTCGTTTCGTACCCTGGTTGGGTTGGAGCAGTAGGGACAGCGCAGAGGGCACCGATAGGTCACTTCGGCGAGGAACGCGTAGGGACGCGGCGCCGTCATGCGATTTCGACAAGTTTGCGGCGTTGCAAATCGGCCAGGGTTTCGCGCACGTCGGCGGCAAGCGCCGAAAGATCGACATCGTACTCGTCGGCCAACGCACGGACCAGTTCACTTAGTGTTCGTCCATCGCAGCGGGTAAGAATTTCGTGGGCGGTTTCGTTTAGTTCGAGAATTCCTTCGGGAAAAAGTAGCACGCCTTCGCCGGTCGTGCGGTCAATCTGCAGCCGGACTCCGGGCGCGAGCCGCGGGTGCAGCTCATCAGCGATTTGGGGTTCCGTAGGCATGATGAATTGAATCGAGCATGGACCAAAGAACATCGCATTTGAACTCGATCGCGCGAATTGCATCGCGCTGGAGCTCGGGTGTATTGCAATATTCCAGCGTTACCGCGAGCGCTTCGTCGGAATCGCGTCGCGCCTGAGTAACGCGGCGACGGAAATAATCGAGACCGGCCCGTTCAATCCAGGTATAAAACTTTTCGAACGCAGCGAGCCGCGCCGCCATGAGATCAGGTGCGAAGAGTTCGGTGAGTGATGAAGCAATTGCCAGGGGCCACGGCTGAGTGCGGGCGAAATTCACGTAGGCGTCCACTGCGAATCGTACGCCCGGTTGCACATATCGATCCTGGATCAATTCATCGTGCGACAATTCACACGCTTCTCCCAACCGCAGCCAGGCCTCGATGCCACCTTCGTTTCCGAGGCTGCCGTCATGGTCGATGACGCGCTGAATCCAGACACGTCGCACTTCGCGCTGCGGGCAATTGGAGAGAATGGCGGCGTCCTTCACCGGGATGTTGCGCTGATAATAGAAGCGGTTCGCAACCCAGCCACGCAACGCTTCGGGCGAAAGCCGGCCCTCATTCATCGCGACGTGGAAGGGATGTTTATCGTGATAAGCGCGCCCGCCGACTTCTCGCAAGTTCGCGATAAAGGTTTCATGATCCCACAATCCCGTGGTCATAAAATGATTTCTAATCCGTCGCAGGCAATCTCGATTCCGGCTTGTTGAACCAGCGCGCGCTCGCGCGAGCCGGGCATCAAAATCGGGTTTGTATTGTTAATGTGCACGTAAATTTTCCGACGCGCTGGCGAATGACGCAACAAAGCGAGGCTGCTGTCGCTGATGGGCAGATGATTCATCTCGCGTGCGCTACGCGCGCCCCGGCGCACGGCACGTAACTCATCGTCATTCCAAAATGTGCCGTCAAACAAGATCACATCCGACGTATCGACTGCATCGCGCAATTCAGCGGTTAATTCGCCGACTACGGGTGCGATCAGCGCCGCTTGGCCCGAAACTTCATCTCGTAATTGAAACGCGTTGCTCTTGTGTAATTCAATCGCACGAAACGCCAGTCCGTTGCTCAGGGAATTGAAATCGCCAGATGCGGTACGCCAGGTACTTCCACCAAACGGGTGGAGAAGCAGTTCGAGCCAATCAAGTGCGCTCCGCGTGGCGTCGCTCGCATAAACCAGAACTGGAGTTTGCTGTTGACGCAGCAGCAACAGGCCCAGGGTATGGTCGAGATCGGCATTTGTCAGAAGAACCCCTGCAATCGGGCTGTTGCGCAACGATCCCGGATGTGGTTGCAACGCTGGCGTGCTTTCAATTTGCCGTGGCAAATCAGGCGAAGCGTTGACGAGGAACCAGTGCTGATTGTCCGCGCTAACAGCAACGCTGGATTGTGTCTGTGGCGCAATCTCGCCGTTGCGCGCCGCAGCGCAGTTCGCGCAGAGACAGTTCCATTGCGGCAGTCCGCCGCCGGCCGCGCTGCCCAGAATGCGGATGCGGATCAATCAGCTGCGCTTAATCAGATCGCACCAGCGTAAAAGGTGCACTCGAAAAATACCGGTAATGTTTTTAAGGTCGGTTTGATCCACCGCTTTTTTGTTCGTTTCATAGCGTTGCGTCGCTTGAGGAAGTCTCATTGCTTATATCAGAAGGTCGTGCCCCGTCCACTTTATTTCTTCGCCTCGGACCGGGCAGCTGCCGAACTGTCGGCAGTCGTGCAGGTTTGACCAGCAGGCGTCTCATAAGTCTCATGCGTCATATGCGCCACATTGGTCGAGTTACTTCTTGATAAAGCTGATGTCACCGCTGCGTTCCACGCGGGCGAGTCGAACTTTCGAAAGGTCATCGAGATGTCCATGGAGGCGCATATCCTCCTCCAAGTCGTGCATGGAGACGTGGTTGCGCCGCATCATGGGAAAGTCACATTCGCCCTCGCGCACGATGGTGTCGGGCGCGCCTTTGACCAAAATTCCAAACCGATGCGAATGATATGCCAAGTAGGCGAAGAGCCGATGTAGCAGGACCAGAACCACGCCTCCTCCGAGTGTGGGGAAAAAGGGTGCCGAACCGTTAATCGCCCGTGAAAGCACCGCGGCGAGAATGACGAGCAGAACGGCGTCGAATGGGGTTTTGCGCGCGAGCGAGCGCTTATGCCCGAGGCGGACCATGATTAATGTCGCAAGGAAAACGATTATCCCGCGCAGAGAGATTTGAACAAACGTCAAATCCTTGGGTTCCACGCTCAAACCGACCAACGTTTCGAAAGAGTTCCAGAATGCATTCATAGATAGGATTGTATCGCCAGAAGAAACTTTGTCGCGCGCATGCCGATCTTTAGCCATCTTAAACAAGTCCAAGCAGCAGCGATATCCGGTTAGGTTGCGATTACGGCCCGTTTGCCGTGCTTGCGCGACAAACCTTCGCGTGGCATAAAACGACGCTCGGCCTGTTTAGATCGGCTGAGCGTATAACTTAATTTATGCCGACAGCTCCACCTCCTTCTCGCGACGCAGCGATTGAAACACTCGTGTTTTGGGAGCGCTTCAAGAATGAGATCATCGGGGCGCTCATTGTCGTCCTGCTCGCCGTCGTCGGTTTTACGGGTTATCGCTTTTATTCCGATCGCCAGGCTGCGGCGGCATCGGCCTTATTGGCGAGCGCAAAGAGCGCGCAAGAGTATCAACAGGTAATTACTCGTTACCCGAACACGCCTGCAAGCGCGGATGCTTATCTTTTGCTCGCTGAAGCTGAGCGTGGTGAAAAGAGATTCGCAGAAGCGAACGCAACTCTTCAGGCCTTCATTACGAAGAACCCGAATCACGAATTCGTGAGCACGGCGCGGATGGCGATGGCAGCCAATCTGGAATCGATGGGAAAGAGCGACGAGGCATTGTCGACGTATCAACAAATCGCATCCACTTATCCGAATAGTTTCAACGCGCCGCTGGCCCTGCTTTCACAGGTGTACATTCTGAAGGCGAAAAACCGAACCGAGGAAGCCCGCCGGATCTGCGAGACAATCCTGACGCAACACCGGACGAGCTTTTGGGCTGGCGAGGCCATGCAGGAATTGCGTTTGTTGAAACCGAGTGGGCCATCGGAAGCAGCGCCTGCCTCGACAGCTCCGCCATTCTTGGCAGCGCCAGCTCGAAAGCCCGCGGCAACGATTATTCCAAAGTCTGCGCCGACGCCAGCCGCGACTGCGAAGCCGTAAGCCGTAGTTGGAGTGGCGGGCATGCGCCCGCAGATTGTTGAAAGCGGCTGACACGACAGCCTCTACAGCAATTATCGTTTCGAGAACTGGAAACGCTTCCGCGCGCCGGGTTGCCCCGATTTCTTTCGCTCTTTCATGCGCGGATCCCGGCGCAGCAAACCTTCGGCCTTCAACGTGCCGCGCAAATTGCCATCCACTTGAAGAAGAGCACGCGCAATGGCGAGCTGCACAGCGCCGGCCTGTCCCGTTGCGCCACCACCGCTCGCGTTGATCGACAGATCGTAGGCGTTCACGGCCTTTGCGGTTTGAAGCGGTTGCAGCACCACGTTCTGTAATGGCGCAGTCGGAAAATAATCTTCAAAGCTGCGCCCATTGATGTCGATCTTTCCGCTGCCTGGCATCATACGAATGCGCGCGACCGACGTCTTCCGGCGACCTGTAGCGGTGAATTCCCGAGTTTCCGGCATAACTATTCCTTCTAGGCAAGTTTGACTGCCTGCGGCTGTTGCGCTGTATGCGGATGAGAATTGCCGCAATAAACTTTCAACTTTCGATAAACGGCGCGACCGAGCCGATTATGCGGAATCATTCCGCGCACGGCTCGCTCGACGAGTAATTCCGGGTGCCGCGCGCGGCGCGCCCGGACATTCTCGGATTTGTGACCACCCACGTATCCTGAAAAACTCATGTAGCCCTTCTGCTCCTCTTTTTTGCCGGTCAGTCGCACTTTATCGGCATTGATGACAATCACAAAATCACCCGTATCGACGTGCGACGTGAAAATCGTCTTCTCTTTGCCGCGTAATAAGGTGGCGGCCTTGACCGCAACCTGACCCAGCACCTGGCCCTTCGCGTCGATTACCCACCACTGGCGCGAGACTTCGCTGGCTTTGGCAGAAAAGGTTTTCATACGGGCGGAAAAGGCACGAAAACTACGGGACGTGCCACGGAGTGTCAAATTTCCGCCTAAGATATGTCTTTGTCATCTCGAGCGTTCGGGCTTGATTCGTCATTTTTCAAAATCACAATCGCGGCTCGCCATTTTCTCAGCTCAGGCTTAATTCCTTTCGCCATGTCCAACCCGCCTTCCGCTAGAACCGCGATCACGCCCCGGCGCGACGAAGACTTTCCTGAATGGTATCAACAGGTCATCCGCGCGGCGGAGCTGGCTGAGCCCTCTGACGTGCGTGGCTGCATGGTGATCCGTCCGTGGGGCTACGGTATTTGGGAGAACATGCAGCGGCAGCTTGATGCGATGTTCCGTGCTACAGGGCACCGCAACGCTTACTTCCCGCTTTTCATTCCACTGAGTTATTTCGCAAAAGAAGCGGAGCACGTCCAGGGCTTCGCCAAGGAATGCGCGGTGGTCACGCACAGCCGGCTCGAAGTGGATGCGGATGGAAAATTAAAGCCGGCTAGCGCCCTCACTGAACCGCTAATAGTCCGGCCGACGTCGGAGACAATTATCGGAGCGAGCTACGCAAAATGGGTGCAGTCGTATCGCGATCTTCCCATCCTGATCAATCAGTGGGCAAACGTTGTCCGCTGGGAAATGCGGCCACGCCTGTTTTTGCGCACGACCGAATTTCTCTGGCAGGAAGGTCATACCGTCCACGAAACCGAGGTGGAAGCGCGCGCTGAGACGAAACAAATGCTAGACGTTTACGAGCGTTTTGTGCGCGATCATCTCGCCATTCCTGTTTTTAGTGGCGAAAAATCGGAAAGTGAGCGTTTTCCCGGAGCGGTGCAGACCTTATCGATTGAAGCGATGGTGCAGGACCGGAAAGCGATCCAGGCCGGCACCTCACATTTTCTCGGGCAAAATTTTGCCCGCGCGAGCGGCAT
>VBQC01000347.1 GCA_005887825.1 Verrucomicrobiota bacterium
ATTTTTGCATGTTCTCGAACCGAGAAAAGTCGAGCGCCTCGTGAAAGATCGGCATCTCCGGCGCTGATTCGCCAAGCAGGGCAAGTAGATCCCGGAAATGTTCCGCCGGCGATGCGCGCAGCGATTCATATCGGGTGAGGGTAAAATTGTCGCGACCTGAGAACTCATTGAGCCAATCGTTCATGGTCATTATAATGGCGCGCACGCCGAATCTTCTGTCGCGCAGCACGTCGCTCACAGTCTTTTGCTTGAACTCTGCCGCGGCGTTGGGATCGCGCCTCGTCAACTGCAGATAGAGAGAAACAAAACAATCGCGCGGATCCCGCACGAGCAGAATGATCTTTGCCCGGCGAAGCTCCCCTTTGGTCCGGTGTTCAAACAGATCGTGAGAAAATATCAGGCGCGGAACACGCGAGTCGCGATAACGTTCCGGCCGTAGAGTGAATTCAAGGCCGAAGCGCTTGCAGAAGTAGACGCAAAGAAATGCGCGAAGCCAGGTGCGCCCGCTTTTCGGGACCGAAAGGATAATGGCCTCGCCCCCAGAAAGTTCACTTGCACGGCTACTGAAATTACGGCGCGTCCATCGTGGCGCTGGTCGCCACAGTCGAGATCGCGAGGCGGATTTGTCTGTCGCCGGAACGGGTATGCGCCGACTCTCCTTGTAAACCGTAGTCTCCTCCGACTGAGGTCCAGTCAAAGATCGAGATGTTATTTCAATTGCCATGCTGGATCGCTCTTCATTGAACCCGCAGCACTGCTAAGGGGGTCGCAGAACGCCCGGGTTTGTTGCATAAGAACTCAAAACGAGGTATTTGTTCAAGCACAATCGGGGGCGTACTGGCTTCGACTCATCGTTGGAAGCGCGGGCGGCATGTCGAGGATGGTTCGTTGGCCTCGTTAAAAACCGGACCAAAAAAAATAAACGCAGATCACCAAGATCTCGCTCTCGCGGCTTAATTGACCGTGACGTTTGGAGCTGGACGCCTGCTACGGCGCCAAACGTGGACAGCAGGCTAATCAAACGGCGGTGCGACCGCGCCGGATGGTGAAGGAATTTCGTGGACGCTCGGGAGCCGGCAGTGTGCCGGTGCAACGTTCGGCTCCTTAAAACTAACCACCGGATAAACATGTAGATGTCGACGTGGATAGCGGCGAGGACAGGGGTTCAACTCCCCTCGCCTCCAGCCTTCGCTCGCAACGTGGTGAAGAGCGAAGGCTGTCGCGCCGTAGCCTCTCGGCGGAGGCGGACGGTCTTACTACGCATCAAATTGTCGCGAGCTACGGCTCGGCAAGCCAGCAAAGGCAAATGAGCAGGTTCACTTATGTTTATATTTTGCAAAGCGAAAGCAACCCAAGCCACTTCTACACGGGTCGCACGGCCGATCTCCGTGAGCGATTGGATCGCCACAATAGCGGGAAGGTTCCGCACACAAAGAAGTGGAAGCCCTGGCGAATCAAAACCTACATCGCATTTTCGAACACTACGCGTGCCGCTGATTTCGAGCATTACCTCAAATCCGCGTCGGGCCGAGCGTTTCTAAAAAAGCACCTCTAGTGATCGCCTCACCGTTTTGAACAACCCCCGAAAGCTTTCGGGGCTGCCACGCCGGAGCAAGGCGGAGGCGGGCTGCTTTTAAAACTCCCTGCGCTCCAAAAGACTACGGCTTGGCAGGCCAGCAAATGCAACGCTTCTTCTATGTTTATGTTCTCGCTAGTGAGGCCGACGAGACGATTCATTACACAGGCACGACCCAGGAGCTCCAAGCGCGCCTGACTAAACACAATCAAGGATCATGCGCGCATACATCGAAACATCGCCCATGGCGAATTCAAACCGCGATAGCTTTCGATTCCGAAGCTAAGGCCCGTGCATTCGAGAAATATCTAAAGACCGGTTCCGGCCGTGAGTTTGCGCGACGCCACTTTTGATCTCCGGAAACTTTCGAAGGCAGCCACGCCGGAGCCAGCGTAGGCGGACTGCTTTTAAAACTTCCTCCCGACGCTCCAAAGACTACGGCTTGGCAGGCCAGCGACGAATTTTGTCGCCAAATCAAAATAGGCAGTCAGTTCGCATCTGAACGAAGCCACTCGCTCCAAAGCTGCGGCCGACCATTCGGATTGGCGTAAGCGTAGTTATAGAAAGCGCGCACGAAAGCGATGCGATCCTCAACGTATGGCGCTTTCCAGTTCGTAGCAGGGACAGGACGGAGCACGTCGTAGTTGTACCCAAGTAATTGCTGACGGCGCACTATGTCCTCCATCGGGACGCGAACTGCGTTTCGCAGCATGTCGTAAAGCACCATGAAGGTGGTCGTCCTTCCGAGGCCCGCTTCACAGTGAAAATGCGCCCAACCATTCTCTGGAAGCGCACGGACCGCGAGAATAAATCCATCGACTTCGTTATCAAGAGGCCGGCAATGATCCGTTACGGTGACGCGCACATAAGCCGCGTGATTCGGCTTATCTGCGGCGTACTCGGAGTAACACCCGGTTTTTTTACCGCAGCGCCCGGCCTGACAACGATTTTACTCCCGGGTGTAAGCGATTCCACCCGCGCACTCTCGTCTGCTTCGATTGCGTCTTGACCGCGACCGACATTCGCCCAGTCGCGTGTAGCGTACCAGCTAACGGGCAATCCATTGACAAATATGTGCGTCTCCTGCCGCAAATCGAAGACGGTCACTGGGCCGCGCGTGCGGGCTAACAAAAGCTTGAGACCATCAGCCGTAAACTCGCCGCTGCCAGAAGCATGAAGATCAGCCAAGCCGGTGTCTGAAGGGATTTGGCCCTTGTTCGCTCTAATCGGGTCGTCAGTCGTGCGGAAATTCCGCGGCAAACTCTTGTCCAACTTTGGATCGACGTCCCAAA